>JAAXGI010000268.1:0-4280 GCA_012267505.1 Gemmatimonadota bacterium | reverse complement strand
TGGTTCGGCTTCAACGGCGGTTCCCAGCTCGCCCTGGGGGGCGCGACCGACGTGCTGGCGATGGCCCACGTGCTGGTCAACACGAATCTGGCGGGTGCGGCCGGTGTCATAGCCGCCATCGCGGTCTCGCGGCCGATCCTCGGGCGGGTGGATCTGCTCGCGGGTCTCAACGGCGCGATCGCCGGCCTCGTCTCGATTACCGCGGGGCCGGACATCACCAGTCACTACTGGGCGATCGTGATCGGCGCGGTCGGCGCCGTCATCTGCACCGCCGGCATGAGACTCCTGGAGAGGATCAAGGTGGACGATGTGGTCGGGGCGGTACCCGCACACCTCTTCGCCGGCACCTGGGGGACGCTCGCCACGGCCATCGCGGCGGGGGCGAATGTCGGCACACAGCTGGTGGGCGTGGTCTCGATCGCGGGCTTCGCGTTCGTAACGTCGTGGCTCGTCTGGTGGGCGCTCGAGAAGACGATGGGTGCCCGCGTCTCCGATACGGTCGAACAGATGGGTCAGGACGTGGCCGAGCTGGGGATCGATGCCTACCCCGAGTTCGTGCTGATGCCCGAGCCGGATTAACAGCCAGGGGGAGTGAAGGGGAAGCCGGGGGGGAGCGAGCGGCGCCGGTCCCGGCCCGGCGCCGCTCGCACTGGCCGCCGGGCCGGGACCCGGTGCCCGCGCACTAGGTCCAGAGGCCGATCACCACGGACATCAGGACCACCGATGTCGCCTGGTAGCCCGCGTCGATGACCCACACGATCCGCGGCTTGTCCTAGAAGAGGTTGTTCGTGAGGCCGATGGTGGCCGAGAAGCCGAGCCAGAGGATGAGGCCGGTGGCCAGCGTCGCGCCGACGCCCTCGCCGAAGCTGGGCGCGACGGCGGCCAGGACCGTCGCCATCACGAACCAGCAGAGGAAGCTGATGCCGTAGGTGAGCGTCATCCCCCCCTCCATCCCCTCGAAGTCCTCCGCCTTGTAGCCGTGGCCGGCCATCCAGGGCTTGGCGAAGAGCACCGGCGAGTACCAGAGCATCCCGAGCGCGAACGCCAGGACGGTTGCGAGCCCGACGGCGAGATAGTTGACCTCGGCAAATTCCATGGGGTCCTCCGGCGAAGGGGATAATGCGGGAAGAGCCTGAGCTCCGTTCCGAGAGTAGGGGGAGAGCGGGCGCGGCGTCCACATGCAGCACCGGCCGGGCCCGGCGTCAGGGTCGGCGGTGCCGTGCCTCCGGCTCCGGCGGGCGAGGCACCCCGACCGGATACCGGTCGAGCGGCGGGATGTCGGTCCCCTGCTTCTTCTCGCTCCGGCCCATCGGTCCGATGCTTTGCGGACTGAGCACCCCGACCGGCGGCTCTCCCGCGTCGACGCACACCTCCCGCTCCCACCCGTGTCGGCCGGGACCGGGAGCCTGCTCCACGCTCAGCGCGCCCGGTTGACCGCCGACGGCCCGAACGAGAGCCACGTCCCCTGGTATCCCTCGCCGTGGACGTCGGGCCGGGTCCAGTCGCAGACGCCTTCCGGGAAGATCGCCTCGAGATCGGCCCACTCGGCCGGGGTGAACACGACCTCGTAGTCCGCGGGGTCGGGCGGCTTCAAGCGACAGCTCACGATGTCGTTCGTGAGCGGGGCTCCCGCGACCTGGCGCGGCGTGGGATAGGCCCGGTAGAGCTCGGCGCACGTGCCCGTCCCGTCGAATGCGAGCGGCTCGGTGACCTTCATCCGCTCGCCTCCTCGGGTATCCCAGCAGTGATCGGCGAGTCCCGCGGGCTTGGCGGCCAGGACGCGCTCGGCCCAGGGCACCGTGTCATGGCCCTCCATGATGTTCATGAGCCACTCGTCCATCTGCCGGAAGAGAACCCCGAGGTCCGGCTCCTCCTCGGTGAAGCCCCACCGGCCGCCCACGGCCATCACGTGGTTGTCGGCGTGCCCGTTGCCCCTCTCGACCCGTGCGCGGGTCGTGAACTGGTGGACGATCATATGGATGTCGCCCCCCTCGCGGTCGTCCGTGTAGCGCCGGTAGTCGATCACCGGGGTCGCGGTGAGGCCGCCCCGCCCGCTCAGGATCCGCCCGGTGTCGAGCGCACGGCGCGCCGCCTCGGGATCCGCCCGGTGCCGCTCGGGCACATGGTTCAGATCCACGTCGAATCCGCCGATCTCCCGGTTCAGCGCGAGGAACTGCCCGGTCGTGATCCCGCCGCGGTTCAATACGGCGAGCCCGTACTGGATCCCCCGGTTGTCGAGGGGCCGGGCGGCGAACCCGGTGGCCGCGTCCTTCCCGTAGACGTTCACCGTGTGGTCGTAGACGGTGGCGCGGATCCCCCCGGGCTTCGAGGCGCTGTAGCGCATCTCCTCGAGCGCCGCCATACCCACCTCGGCGCCCTGTGCCTCCGCAGGCGCGCCCTCCTCGTATGTGGCATCGATCCGCGCGGCTCCGGCGCTCAGGTTCGGGATGCTCCCCCAGGACCCGAACCCGGATACCAGCCGCTGCTCTTCGGTCGTGAAGAGTCCGGGCGCGGTGTTCGTGAAGTAGTGATGGAGGAGCCGGGCGTCGGCGAGCGTGAAGATCGTCGCCGATGTCACGTCGGGGAAACTCGAGGCGACGATGATGCCGTCGAAGACGCCGGGGTAGTTGTCGGCGGTCTGGTGGCTCTGGTAGGAGCCGCCCGAGCTCCCGGTGCCGATCGTGTAGACCGGCTCGCCGTAGGCCTCCACGAACCGCTCCTTCACCATGATGTGCGTCTCCGACGCGAGGAGGTCGTTGCAGTTGTTGCCGAAGACGTTGAGGGAAGCCGAGGTGACGCCGTATCCCATCCGGAGGAGTCCCTCGTTCAGGACGACGCCGGTTCCGGCGCCCTGGCGGAACCATCCGCTCCGGCACCCGCCGCCGTGCGTGTAGACGAGCTTCCCGTTCCAACCCGGGCTCGGAGTCCACGGGTCGGGGTCGGGGCCGGCCGGGTCGTGCAGGATCGCGCTCTGGTAGATGGCCCGGTTGATGGTTCCGGTCTCCACCCGGACGATGATCGGAACGCTCTCCCCATCGAGCGTCGTGGTCCGGGCCACGTCGGTCGCCCCGGCCGCGTAGGGCCTGAACTCGCCGTCGGTGGCCGAGAGGTAGACGTGGTCCACGCGGGTCTCGACGGAGCAGTGCTCGTCGAGGGCCGGGCCGAGGAGCGTGCCCGTCGCGAGCTCGAACTCCTCGGTCTGGCAGAGGAAGGGCGCCTCGTGCGGACCCGAGATGACGGGCCCTGAGATGGGATAGTTGGTAACCGTGAGTGTGGCGGCGCCACCCCCGGAAAGGCGCGCCTCCAGGGTGTTCGGGCCCAAGCGGAGACCCTCCACCAGGCCCACGAGCCGCCCTCCCTCCTTTGCGGGCCGGAAGCGGTCCGTGACATCCTCGCCGTTCGCCAGGATCTCGATGTCCCCGGCAGGCACCTCGCCTCCGAGATCCACGCCGACCAGGACGTCGCCTCCGGTGACCAGGTGCGCGCGGGTGGAGAGACTCTCGATCCGGAGGTCCGTGGCTTCGGGGACCTCCGAAGCGGCGGAGCAGCCGGAGAGGATCACGGCGATGCCGGCGAGCGTTATCCGGCGGGGGCGGCGGAAACGCAGGTCCAGAGGGCTCATGGATACTCCTCCGTCACGGCGGATACCGGGTCGCGCGGGGCAGCTCTGCGCTGCGGGAGACCGCGCCCGGGAGATCTCCTGTTACTCTGGAGTGCGGGCCGCCCGGACGTCAACCGGACCTGCGGGCACCCGGGGGGTGTTCGGATGCTGCCGGCGATGGCCGGCGCGGCAGCCGAGCGGGACCGCCGACTCCGTCGGACCCTAGCCCGACCCCCTGCTCCGGATGCCGTCCGCCTCGACAGGCGGCCGCAGCGTGTCGATCTCCTCCTCCGTGCGTTCCCACTCGGAGATGAGGTCGACGAGCATGCCCTGCAGGCGGGACCTCTCGTCCTTGAGCGCCAGGACCTCGCCGGCTCCGGCATTCTCGTAGAAGTCCGGCCGGCAGAAGAGATCGTCGATCGCCCCGACCCGGGCCTCGGCCGTCTCGATTCGGGCGACCAGGGTGTCGCGGCGCGCCCGGATCCGTTTTCTCGCCTCCTTCGAGATCCCGGTCTGGCCCGGTCCGGCCCGCAGGCCTCCCCGCGTCCTCGATCCCCGATCCCGGCCCCCGTCGGGCGATGCGCCGCCGGCGTCCGCGGCCCGCTTTTTCCGCTTCTCGCGCTTGGCCTTCAGGATCACGCGGTCCACGTCCAGATGGTCGTCGCCGCAGAAGTGGACG
>JAAXGI010000291.1 GCA_012267505.1 Gemmatimonadota bacterium | reverse complement strand
AATGGTGGGGAGTCCCCCCCCCACCGCGCACCTCAGCGCGCGGAGACGGCCCGGATATGTTCGGGTCCGGTTCCGCAACATCCGCCGAGGAAGCGCGCGCCGGCGTCCGCCATGCGTTCCGCATACCTCGCGAAGAAGGACGGCGTCGAGAGATACATACGCCGTCCGCCCACCAGCTGCGGCAACCCGGTGTTTGGCTGCGCGACGAGAGGCGTCGCCGTGACCGCCGCCATGCGGCGCACAACCTCGAGCATCTCGGGCGGACCCGCCGAGCAGTTGGCCCCGATCACGTCGGCGCCCGATTCCCCGAGTCTCCGGGCGACGGTCTCGACGTCGTGCCCGTCCGACGTCAGCCCCTCCGTCCCGAATGTGACCTGCGCGAAGACTGGAAGCGTCGAGACCGAGCGGACCGCGCCCAGGGCGGCCTCGAGTTCGTGCAGCTCCGCGAAGGTCTCGAGCACGAACCCGTCGACGCCTCCGTCGGCGAGGCTTTCGGCCTGCTCCCGGAAGTAATCCCGGACCTCGGGTTCCGAGGCGGGACCGGAAGGGGCCAGGCCGAGACCGAGTGGACCGATCGAACCGAGCACGGCGGCAGCGGCGCCCGCAGCGTCCCGGGCGAGTTCGGCCGCCCGGAGGTTGATCTCCTGCACGCGTTCCTCGAGTCCGAAGCCGGAGAGGCGCACCCGGTTCGCTCCGAAGCTGTTCGTCTCGAGGATCTCCGATCCCGCTTCGATGTATTCGCGGTGGATGCCGCCCACAAGGTCGGGATCGGTGAGGTTCAGCGCATCGTAGGAGACGTTCACGAAGACGCCGCGTTCGTAGAGCAGCGTTCCCATCGCGCCATCGAGGAGGTGGATCCCGTCCCCGGCGATCATCGAGCGGAGCCGGCTCACGACGGCTCGTACCCGAGGTTCGGGCGGAGCCATTGCTCGGCCTCGGCGAGGGTCCACCCCTTCCGCTCCGCGTAGTCGCTGACCTGGTCGCGGCCGACTTTGCCAACGCCGAAATAGAAGGACTCGGGGTGGGAGAAGTACCACCCGCTTACACTGGCGGCCGGGAGCATCGCGTACGTCTCGGTCAACGCCACGCCGAGCTCGCGCCGCGGATCGAGGAGGGCGAGGATCGTCCCCTTCTCGGTGTGGTCCGGGCAGGCAGGGTAGCCGGGCGCGGGCCGGATCCCCGCATACCGTTCGTCGATCAGCGCCTCGTTCGTGAGGTCCTCCCCCCTTGCGTAGCCCCAGATGTCCCGGCGGACCCGCTCGTGGAGGCGCTCGGCGAACGCTTCGGCGAGACGGTCGGCGAGGGCCCGGGCGAGAAGCGCCCGGTAGTCGTCGTGCTCCCTCTCGAGCCGCGCGACGAGGCCGTCGAGGCCGAGACCCGCCGTCACGACGAAGAGACCGAGCCAGTCCCGCATCCCCGACCCGGCCGGCGCGACAAAGTCGGCGAGCGCGATGTTCGGGCGGTCACCGCGCTTGTCTGCCTGCTGCCTCAGCGTGTGGATCCGTGCGGCTTCCTCCCGACGCTCCTCGGATGCGTAGAGGATAACGTCGTCACCGCCAGCCGCCGCGGGCCAGATCCGGGCCGCCCCGGCCGCACGCAGGAGTCCGTCGGCCACGATTCGGTCGAGGAGCTCCCTCGCGTCGTCGAACAGCTCTCTCGCGGCGGCGCCGCGGTCGGGGTCGTCCAGGATCTCGGGGTACCTTCCCCTGAGCTCCCATGCGCGGAAGAAGGGTGTCCAGTCGATATAGGTGGCGAGCTCACCCAGGGGCTCCTCCCCGCTCCAGCGGTGCTCCCCGCTCCGGGGCCGCGCGGGCGGCGCGCCCGCCCAGTTCACGGGGAAGGGATTTCGCCTGGCCACTTCGAGCGGGATGAGGGGACGCCGCTTCCGGCGCCCCGCGCGCGCTTCCCTCAGCTCGGCGTACTCTTCCCGGGTGCGGGCCACGAATCCGGGACGCTCCTTCTCGCTGAGGAGCTTCGAGACCACGCCCACAGCGCGCGAGGCGTCGTGGACATGGACCGTGGGACCGCTGTAACGGCGTTCCACCCGGAGCGCCGTGTGCGCACGCGAGGTCGTGGCCCCTCCGATGAGGAGGGGGAGGGTGAAGGCGTGGCGCTCGAGCTCCTCGGCCACGTGCTCCATCTCGTCGAGCGAGGGGGTGATGAGCCCGGAGAGGCCGACCGCGTCGACCCCGCTGCTCCGTGCCGTCTCGACGATCTCCTCGGCCGGGACCATCACGCCGAGATCCTTCACCCTGTAGCCGTTACACTGGAGGACGACGCCCACGATGTTCTTGCCGATGTCGTGGACGTCGCCTCTCACCGTCGCGATGAGGACGGTCCCCTTGGTCGACAGGGCGTCGGCCGCGTTCTCTGCCTCGATGAAGGGCTGCAGGCAGGCAACGGCCCTCTTCATGACGCGAGCGCTCTTGACGACTTGCGGTAGGAACATCTTTCCCGAACCGAAGAGGTCCCCCACGACATCCATCCCGTCCATGAGCGGCCCCTCGATCACGTCGAGGGCCCGGCGGGCCCCGATTCTCGCCTCTTCCGTGTCCTCCTCGATCCAGCGGTCAATTCCACGGGCGAGGGCGTGGATGAGCCGCCTAGCCACGGGCGCCCGGCGCCACGAGAGATCCTCCTCCCTCGCCGTTCCCCTTCCCGCGTAACCTCCCGCGATCCGGGTCAGGCGTTCGGTCGCCCCCTCGCGGCGCCGGAACAGGACATCCTCGATCGCTCCGGTGAGCTCGCCCGGGATCGCGTCGTAGTCGGGAAGCGCTCCCGCGTTCACGATCCCCATGTCCAGCCCGGCCCGGATCGCGTGGTAGAGGAAGACAGTGTGCATCGCCTCGCGGACCTCGCCGTTGCCCCGGAACGAGAAGGAGAGGTTCGAGATGCCCCCGCTCGTGAGCGCGTGGGGCAGCGTCGCGCTGATCTCCCGGACGGCCTCGATGAAGGCCTCGCCGTAGCCGTCATGTTCGGCGATTCCGGTGGCGACCGCGAAGACGTTCGGATCGAAGATGATGTCTTCCGGCGGGAATCCCGCCTCCTCCGTCAGGAGACGGTAGGCCCGGCGGCAGATCGCGACCTTCCGCTCCCGTGTGTCTGCCTGCCCCTCCTCGTCAAAGGCCATCACGACGACGGCGGCGCCATAGCGGAGGATCGTCAAGGCCTGCTCGAGAAACGCCTCCTCGCCGTCCTTGAGCGAGATCGAGTTGACGACCCCCTTCCCCTGGAGGCACTGAAGTCCGGCCTCGATCACCTCCCACCGGGAGGAGTCGACCATCACCGGCACCCGGCTGATTTCGGGTTCGGCGGCGAGCAGCCTCAGGAAGCGCACCATCGCGGCTTCCGAGTCGAGGAGCCCCTCGTCCATGTTCACGTCGAGGATCTGGGCGCCGCCCTCGACCTGAAGGCGCGCCACCTCCACCGCCTCCTCGAAGCGGTCCTCCTCGATGAGCGTGCGGAAGCGCCGCGATCCGGTGACGTTTGTCCGCTCGCCGACGTTCACGAAGTTGAGCTCGGGCGTGACGTTCAGCGGTTCGAGTCCGGACAGCCGGCAGACGCGCCGCCGTCCCGGCACTCTCCTCGGTGCGACGCCGTCGATGGCCGCGGCGATCTCCGCGATGTGCGCGGGCGTCGTTCCGCAGCATCCGCCGGCCAGATTCAAGAGGCCGCGCCTCGCGAAGTCGCCAATCAGCCCCGCCATCTCCCCGGGCCCCTGGTCGTAGCCCCCGAACTCGTTCGGGAGTCCGGCGTTCGGATGGCAGCTCACCAGCGTGTCGGCGCGCCTGGAAAGCTCCTCGAGGAAGGGATCGAGCTGCCTCGCGCCGAGCGCGCAGTTGAGGCCGACGGCGAAGGGCCGCGCGTGGCGGACCGAGTTCAGGAACGCCTCCGGCGTCTGCCCGGATAGCGTGCGCCCCGAGAGGTCGGTGATCGTGCCCGAGACGATCACAGGGAGTTCGCGCCGGGTCTCCTCGAGGACTGCCCGGATGGAGAAGAGCGCGGCTTTCGCGTTCAGGGTGTCGAAGACGGTCTCCACCATGAGGAGGTCCGCCCCCCCCTCGACGAGTCCCCGCACCGCGTCTGCATAGGCATCGGCCAGCTCGGTGAAGGTGACGTCTCGGAAGGCGGGATCCTCGACCCTCGGGGAGATGGACGCGGTCCGGTTCGTGGGCCCGAGGACGCCGCAGACGAAGCGCGGTCGCGGCGGCCCGGTCCGCGCCACGGCGTCGACGGCCCGGCGCGCCACCCGAGCCGCCTCCCGGTTCAGCTCGCGGACGACACCGCCGAGCCCGTATTCCGCCTGTCCGATCCGGGTGGCGCTGAAGGTGTTCGTCTCGATGATGTGCGCGCCCGCCTCCAGGTACTGGCGGTGGAGGTCCTCTATGACCGCCGGCTGCGTCAGGACCAGGATGTCGTGGTTGCCGCTGAGCTCCCTCCCGTGGTCCGCGAAGCGCGCCCCGCGGTAGGCGTTCTCGTCCAGGCCGAGTGCTTGGATGAGCGTGCCCATCCCTCCGTCGAGGACGAGGATCTCCTCGCGCGCCGCCGCCTGGAGCGCGGACGAGCCGGGGCGGGGATCAGGGGGGAGCATTCGGACAGTCTCTCCTGGACGCCTGCACGGGACACCGGGTGCGGGCACGCGGGTGCCACGCGTGACCGCCGGCACGGCGCTGACACTGGCGTGGGAGAAGGGAGGCCTCGGTGTCGCAGAGGCAGCGTTTTAGCGGTTCGGTGTTCCCGGGTCGCAATAGGCCGCAAATCACCCTGAGCCGGGCTGCGCTCGCCCGAACGTTAGTGGAAACTCCCGGCGTGCGCCACGGGATGGCGGTGCGGTCCGCGGGCGCCGCCGGAGGCGGGAGGGTATCTTCCGGCGGTCCCCGCGCCAGGACCCCGCGCCACGGCTGTCCGGTGCGCTTCCGGTCGCCCCCGGGCTCGGACCGGCGGACCACCCGTGCACAGTGCCGCGCCGGTCGGACCCGCAGGCCGGCCGCCTCCCATGCCCCGGCCGCGAGGAACCCGTGACGCTTGAGCGATACAGGCCTCTCGTAGGGGAGTGGGAACGGTTTCTCGCAGCGCACCGCTCGCCCGAGCCCGTCACCCTCCGGGTGCGGAGCGGCCGTATCTCGAGGGCAGCCCTCACCGGCCGGCTCGGCCGCGCCGGATTCCGGGCGGAGCCGGTCGCGGGGCTCGATGCCTACCTCCGCCTCGCGCCCGGGGCGGGCCCCGTCGCCCAGACGGTCGAGCACTGGCTCGGGCTCTTCCACGTCCAGCAGGCGGTCATGGCGCTGCCCACGCTCGCGCTCGGCGTCTCGGCCGGGGAACGGGTCCTCGACCTCTGCGCGGCTCCGGGCGGCAAGACGACGCACCTCGCAGAACTCATGGGGGAGACGGGTCCCCTCATCGCCGTCGAGCCGAAGGAGAAGCGGATCCGGGGGCTTCTCGGCAACATCTACCGGCTCGGGTACCGAAATGTGATCGTGGTCGCCGGGGACGGGAGGACGCTACCGGAGGGGGTGTCCTTCGACCGCGTCCTCGTCGACGCTCCCTGTTCCGGAGAGGGGAACTACCGCCGACGGGCGGGCCGGCTCCCACCCCGGACGGCCGAGTTCTCCCGCTATGTGACGCGGGTGCAAGAAGCGCTCCTCCGCCACGCGATCCGCCTCACCAGGCCGGGGGGCACGATCGTCTACGCCACATGCACCTACGCCCCCGAAGAGAATGAGGCGGTCGTCGACCGCGTCCTTCGCGACGCTCCCGTCACCGTTGGGGAGATCCCCCTGGAGCTTCCGCACTCGCCCGGCCTCACGGCTTGGGCGGGAGAGAGATTCCACGCCGACCTGGCGAAGACGTGGCGCGTCTATCCCCACCAGATGGATTCGGGCGGCCTGTATATGGCCCGACTCCTCCGGCGGCGTGCCGGGGATCTGCGGCCGGCCGGCCGGGCTGCGGGGTGGGGGCCGGTCCCGGAAGCCTTTCCCGGTGTGGACGCCGGGGAGGCGGGCGCCCGGATCCGGCGTGCCCGGGGGGAGCTCCTGGACCGGTTCGGATTCGACCCGGAACTCGTGGGCCGGATGGCCTGGACCGTCCGCGGGAAGCACATATGGAGCCAGTCGGCCGGCGTCTGGCCGGTCGCTGGCTGGTCCCGCCTGGAGACGCGGCGCGCCCGGATCGTCTCGGTCGGCATGCGTGCGTTCCGCGGCGGGCACGGGCGCCACGAGACACCCTCGAGCCAGTTTCTCCGCGCCTGGGCCGGCGAGATCGGGGAAGCCCGGACGGTCCGGTTGGGCAGAGCGGAGCTCCGGCGGCTCCTCGAGGGGGAGAGCCTGCCCCCGGCCAGCCTTCCGGCCGGACCTGTCGCGCTCGTATGGGAGGGCCAGGTCCTCGGCCGCGGGATGGTGGGGTCGCGGGGGCTCGTGCACGAGCTCGGCCGCGCCGACGCCGAACGTCTTCTCGCGATCATCGGTGAGGCGGAAGGCGCTCCGACCGGTGGCGGGTAGTGCCCGGGTGCCTCCCGGCTGGCGCTCCTCTCACCCTTCCCCGTAGTGTTCGGGCCGCCGGTTCCGCCGGGCGTCGCGGTGGGTCGGGGCGCCGAAGGCGGCCCGGATGGAGCCATCGGCGCATCCGCGTCCTCCCGCCGCACCCGATCCCCCGCGACACGGGCCTTCCTTGACCGCATCTGACCGGCGCTGGTACCGGCGTCTCCACTGGCAGGTCCTCACCGCGATGGTATTGGGCGTGGCGACCGGTGCCGCGTTCGGTGAGGAGGCCGCGGTCCGCATCGGATGGGTAGGTGCGCTCTTCATGGAACTCCTCCGCATGGTAATCATCCCGCTGGTCATGGCGTCGATCATCTCCGGGGTGGCGACCGCGGGTGGGGGGAGCGCGCTCGGGCGTCTCTTCTCGAAGACGCTCGGCTACATCCTCCTCTCGAGCGGACTCGCGGCCATCGTGGGGCTCATCGCGGTGAACCTGATCCGTCCCGGCGCCGGCTCGGACTTCGCCGGCGCGGCCAGGGCGGAGCTTCCGGAGCTGCCGGCACCGAACTCGGTCGTCGGGCTCCTCCTCGATATCGTTCCGGAGAACGTGGTGGCGGCCGCGGCAGGCGCCGACATGCTTGCCGTGATCTTCTTTTCGATCGTCTTCGGCGCCGCGATCGCTCTGCTGCCCGATCGGACCCGAACCGTACTCACCGATCTCTTCGACGCGCTCTTCCAGACGATGATGAGGCTGACCGCCGGCATCATCCTCTTCCTTCCGATCGGGATCTACGGTCTCATCACGGCGATGGTGGGAACGACGGGGCTCGAGGGGTTCGGCGCCCTGGCCCTCTACGCGGCCACGATCCTCTCCGGTCTGGCCGTCCATCTCCTCGTCTTGCTCCCGCTCCTGCTGGTCCTGCTCGGAGGGATCCGGCCGGCCACCCACTTCCGGAAGATGCGCGAGCCCCTCCTCGTGGCCTTTTCCACGGGTTCCTCGACGGCGACGCTCCCGGTCACGATGGCTGCCGTCGAGAAGAAGGCGGGCGTCCCGAACCGGATCGGGTCCTTCGTGCTCCCCCTCGGCGCGACGGTGAACATGGACGGGACAGCGGTCTTCGAGTGCGTCGGCGCGGTCTTCATCGCCCAGGCGCTCGGATTCGATCTGACGGTCGTCCAGCAGCTCATCGTGGTGCTGACGGCCGTGCTCGCCTCGATCGGCGCCGCGACGGTTCCCTCCGCCGGACTCGTCATGATCTTCATTGTCCTGGAGGCGATCAACCTGCGCGGGCCGGAGGTCGACCTTCTCGTCGGGGCGATGCTCGCGATCGACCGGCCGCTCGACATGTGCCGCACGGCCGTGAACGTCTTCAGCGACTCGTGCGGTGCAGCGCTGATCGCCCAGTCGGAGGGGGCGGCGGCTGGCGGGATGCCGCGGCGCCCGGTCCGGCCGGCCGCGGGCGCGTAGGAAACGCTATTTCCGCGCCTTCCTCTTGGCCTTGCGGAACTTCTTCACCGATTCCGCCGCGACTGCGGGGTCGATGAAGCCGTGCTCGACCAGGATCTCGAGAAGGCGCTCGCCCCGGTCCGCAACCGGCGTCCTGCTCACGATCCGCGCGAATTTGATCCGGTCCTGCTCGCCGATGTGGTCCATCACACTGATGGGCGTACCGTACCGGAGGAGAATGCGTTTCGCATCGATTGCCACGGAATCACTCACGCCATTCTCCTCGCCGGAAAGCCGAACGGAAGCGGAAAACTTGAAATTTATCACCTTTCGGGGTCAGTTAAAACTGCCCTCCGGTCCCGGGGCGCGGCGGACCCGCCGGGTCGCCGGGCCGCCGAAGGCCGCGTCTCTCCCCTCGCCCCGGACGGGAGCTGAAGACTCGACATGCTCGATGGGCCGCGCGGACTCTCCCGTTCCGTAGAGGACTACCTGAAGGCGATCTACTCGCTTTCCGAGTGCGGGCATGCCGCATCCACGAGCGATGTCGCCGAAGCGCTCGACGTGCAGCCCGCGTCCGTGAGCGGGATGATCAAGCGGCTCGCCGAGTCCGGCTACGTGGAGCACCTGCGCTACCGGGGCGTCCGGCTGAGCGCCTCCGGGACCCGCGAGGCACTCCGGATCATCCGCCGGCACCGGGTCCTCGAGACCTACTTGGCTCGGCGTCTCGGCTATTCCTGGGACGTGGTGCACGAGGAGGCCGAACGCCTCGAGCACGCAGCCTCCGACGAGCTGATCGACCGGATGGCGGCCGCGCTCGAGGATCCGAGCCACGATCCCCACGGATCCCCGATCCCCACCCGGTCCGGCGATGTGGAGGTCACCGATCACCTGACGCTCGCCGAGCTTCCCGCGGGAACGCGCGCCTGCATCCGGTGGGTGGCCGACGACGACCCCGAGCGGCTCCGGTACATGGAGGCGCACGGACTGCTCCCGGGGGTGTTCGTGGAGGTGGAGAGCAGGGCTCCCTTTGATGGTCCCATCACGCTGCGGCTCGGCGAAGGGGAGGCCGATCCCCAGACGATCGGCCACGAACTCGCCGCCGGGATCAGGGTCGCGGTCCAGGAGGGCTGATCCCCTCGGGGGAGCGGACCGGACTCCCGGCCGGGGAGCCCGCTGCGGGACCGGCGCGGCCTCCCTTCCCCTCCCGGGGCTCGTAGAGCCCGAGTCGGATCGGGGGATGCACCCGCCAGCGGAAGTACATCCGGTTCTCCCCGCGGACGACCACCCGGTCCTGCCGGTTCCTGAGCTTAGGATAGTCTGTGCCCTGCTCGTTCTCGACGAGGAGAACCTGCCCGGGCGCGAGGCCTTCCGTCCGGGTCCGGACCTGGCGCTCGAGCCGGGTGAGGATCTCGGTCTCGGCTTCGGACTGGACAGGCCCTTCGGTCTCCTCCTCTACGGCGTACTCGGCGACCTTGGCGTAGCGCGCGGCGAACTCGTCGGCCGGAAAGGTGCGGGACCGGTCCCGCCGGAACCCGATCTCGTTCAGCGCGTAGGGGTCGAAGTGCGTGACGACGCTGTCGACCCGCTTCCCGTAGCGGCGGAAGAGCATCGCGCCCTCCGTCTACCGGGAGACATTGAGGAGGGACTCGAGTTCCTCGTCCGTCAGCTCCTCGGCGGACCTGGCCCCGATGCCGCGTCCGGCGCGGGACCGGCCCCCCCGGCCAGATGCGGCGACGTCGAGGGGGCTTCCCCCGTAGTCGTATTCCGGGAGGGAGACCCGCTCGATCCGCCGGCCGAGCCGGTGCTCGATCGAGCGGAGGTAGCCGAGCTCGCCCCCCGTAACAAATGTGACGGCCGTGCCAGGTGCGCCGGCGCGTCCGGTGCGACCGATCCGGTGCACGTAGTCGTCGGGATCGAGCGGGATATCGTAGTTGACCACGTGGGAGATCCCGGCCACGTCCAGACCCCTCTGCGCCAGGTCCGTCGCGACCAGCACCCGGACCTCTCCTGAGGCGAACCGGTCGAGGGCGCGCGTCCGGTGGCGCATCTGCCGGTCCGCGTGGAGCGCGTCCGTCGCGATGTCGGCGCGTTCGAGTCGCCCGCGCAGCGCGTCGGCACCCGATTTCGTCTTGGCAAAGGCCAGCACCTGGTCCCACCCTGGCCCATCTAGCAGCTGGAGGAGGAGATCGGGCTTGCTCGACGGCTTCACCGTGTAGGCGACCTCGTGAATCCCCTCGGCGACCGTGCCCTCCGGGGCGGCCTCGACCCAGACCGGGTCGCGCGTGACCTGGAGGGCCAGCGCGTGCACGCCGCGTGGCATCGTGGCCGAGAAGAGCATGCTCTGGCGACCCTTCGGCGAACGGCGCACCACGTCTTCGATCTGTGGCCGGAAGCCCATGTCGAGCATCCGGTCCGCCTCATCCAGGACGAGGATCCGGATCCTTCTGAGATCGAGTGCGCCGCGTCGGAGGTGATCGTTCAGGCGCCCGGGTGTGGCCGCCACGATCTCGTAACCCGACCTGAGGGCCTCGAGCTGGGGACCGTACGACGCGCCGCCTACGATGACGCCCGTCCGGATCCGGCTCCCGCGCGACAGCGCGGCGGCCTCTTCGGCGACTTGCCGCGCAAGTTCCCGGGCCGGGCAGAGGACAAGGAGCTGGAGGCCGCCACCTTCGACGATGCGCTCGAGCGCGGGGAGGAGGAATGCGCCGGTCTTCCCGGTTCCGGTCTGCGCGACCCCGACGACATCACGCCCCTCGAGGGCGGCCGGGACCGCCCGCACCTGGATCGGCGTCGGAGCCGTCCATCCCATGCCGTCCACCGCCCGGAGCCGCTCCGGTGCGAGTCCGAGGTCCCGAAACGAGTTCAGATCGACCAAATGCCGTATCCCGTCTGTTGTTAGGGTGCGTGTGTGCGGGCGGGGTAGTCCGGCGGCGAAGATACACGCCGCCGGGTCCGGCCCGCCACGCTCTCCGAGTCTGCCGGCTTCCGGCGGCTCCGCGCCCGGAACCCGGAGAGCGGGCCGTCTTCGGGAGTCGCCTACGACGCGAGCCGGTCGATCGCCTCCTCGATCTCCCGGTCGGAGGCGGCGTAGCTCAGGCGGGCGTAACGGTCGTCGCCGAACGCCGAGCCGGGCACGAGCGCCACCCCCTTCTCCTCGAGGACCCGGGAACACCACTCCGAGGACCCGGAGATATCCGCCCCGTAGTCGGAGTCGACGCGCAGGAAGAGGTAGAAGGCGCCCTCGGGCCTGAGGAACGAATATCCGGGCAGCTTCTCTTCGAGGAGGCGAACGACGAGGTCCCGGCGCCGGTGGAACGCCGCCACCATGTTGTGGACTGTGGCCTCGGCCTGCTCCCGCTCCGTGAGAGCGGCGAGCGCGGCCAGCTGCGCGGGTGTCGAGGGATTCGAGGTGATCTGGCTCTGGAGCGCCCCGGCCTTCGCGGCGAGGTCTGCCGGCGAGATCGCGTACCCGATCCGCCAGCCCGTCATCGCGAAGGTCTTCGACACGCCGTCGACGAGCACGAAGGGGCCGACCTCGGAGGGGGCGAGGTCCAGGATGCCCGGTGCGATGGGCCGGTCCGGAAGAAAGCAGATCCGGCGGTAGATCTCATCGCTGATGAGCCAGACGTCGTGCCTCCGTGCCCACCCGGCCACGGCCGCGAGCTCCTCGAGCGAGTAGACGGTGCCGGTGGGATTCGACGGCGAGCAGAGGATGAGACCGCGCGTCGCCGGAGTGCGCGCCGCATCCAGCTCCGCAGGAGTCAGGCGGAAGTCTTCCGCCTCCGCGCCGGACACCACCACGGGCCGGGCCCGGGCCAGTCCCACGATCTCCGGGTAGCTCGTCCAGTAGGGTGCGGCGACCAGGACGTCGTCGCCGGGCCCGAAGAGGGCAAAGCAGGCGTTGAACAGCGACTGCTTCGCGCCGGCGCTCACCACGACGTTGCCCGCGTCTAGCTCCCATCCGGCGTGGGCCCGCGTCAGCGCGTCCTGGGCCGCCGCCGCGCGGACTTCCGGAAGCCCGGACGCCGGCGTATAGCGGGTGCGTCCCTCCCGGATCGCCCGGATGCCGGCCTCCGCGATCCAGTCGGGAGTGTCGAAGTCCGGCTCGCCGGCGCTAAGATTGATGATGTCGCGCCCTTCTGCGGCAAGCCTCTTCGCGAGAGAGCTGACCGCCATGGTGGCCGATGGCTGAAGGGTCGAGATGTTCTCGCTGTAGGTCATGGGCTCGGGCGGGAGGCGCCTGGTGGCAGGCGGCTGGTCAGGTCGAACCGGAGATTGCACGTGGCGGGTGCGTTGATGGCCGGGGTGGAATATCGACGTCTCGCGGAGTGGGAGCAACGCCGCCGCCCCCTCCTCCTCCCCCGCCCGGGTGTCCGGACCGGGCGGCCGTGAGCGCTCGGCAGATCAGGATCACCTACGACTATGTGGATCCCGGGTCGTATCTCGCCGCCCGTCTCCTCGACCGGTGGACTGCCGGGAGGGCGCGGAAGCTCGAGATCAGCTGGGTTCCGCTCGAGCTGAGCGCTCCGCCGTCGCTGCCCGTCGACGCCCGGGCGCCGGAGTGGTCGGCGATGTCCGGAGCGATGCGCCGCCACGCCGCCGCCCTGGGGATCCCCTTCTCACCGCCGCCCCGCATTCCCTGGAGCCGGAAGGCGCACGAGCTGGCCCTCCACGCGCGGGAAAGGGGTTGCTTCGACTCCGTGCACCGGGCACTCTTCGAGGCTCATTTCACCGGTTCGGAGGACATCGGCCGGATCGATGCGCTCGCGGACATCGCAGCCGCCGGGGGACTCGACCCCGGGGAAGTGCGGACCGTGCTCGGGGTGGACCGCTACCGTCCGGAGGTCGAGCGGCTCCGGCGGGCCGCCCGGAGAGCGGGCATCCGCGGAGTGCCGACATTCGAGTTGGACGGTGCGAGGCTCGAGGGACTCGGGGCGCCCTCGGCGCTCTGGCGTTTCCTCGGGACGGAGGTGGATCCCACGCCGGCCGGGCCGGCCGCAGCCGGGGAGGAATCCCCCCGGCGGCTAGGGCCCGGGGACCGGTCCCGGGAGGGGTGATGCGATGGCTGGATATGTGAGAAAGACGGTCCTCTCCCCCGGTGCCGTGCTCGAGCGCGCTTCCGAGATCCTCCCCGAACGGGCGGGCGTTGAGGCAACCCGGAGTTCGGCGCACGCAGCCACCTATGCGGGTGCCGAGGGCACGGTCCACCTCTCCGCCCACCGACACTCGCTCTACACCGAGGTGACAGCCGAGACGGATCGGCTCCGGACATCGCGGCTCGACTGCGAGGTCCAGCACTTCCTGAACCGCCTCCCCTACGAGGTCGGGGACCGCGGAGGCCCGGGGTCGGGGGATCCCTCGGGAGGGATCAGCTAGGCCGTCGTCATGGATTCATTCGGCCGGCTCGGACTTTCCGCCTCCATCGCAGAGGCTCTCCTGGCCGGGGGTGTCGAGGTCCCGACCGCACTGCAGGAGTTGGCCGTCCCGGTGATCCGCCGGGGGACTTCCTGCGTGCTCCGCGCGTCTCCGGGTGCGGGCCTCCTTGTGACGTGGGGTGCCCCGCTCCTCGACCGCATCGAGCCGGGCCGAGGCCGTCCCGGAGCGGTCGTTCTCGCGTTGGACCCTGAGAGGGCAAGGGGGCTCGCCCTCTCGCTCGCCAGAATTGGATCGGCCACCGGCCACAGGATCGGGGCTCTCGGTACCCCCTGGGTCAGGCCCGCGGGGTCGGATATCCTCTTCTCGACGCCCGGCGGACTCGAACGCGGGGTCCGGACGGCGGCCGTCAAGACGGACGCGGTCCGGACCATCGTCGTGGACGGCGCGTCCGCGGTTCTTGCCGCCGGTGAGGGAGCGGACCGCGTAGCGGCGCTCCTGCCGCTCCTCGGGACCGGCCAGCCGCAGGTCGTCCTTCTCAGCGATCCTGTGACAGAGCCGGTCAGGCGGTGGGTTGACGCGCACATGCGCCGCGCCGTCTTCCTCCCGGCCGCTCCGGCGCCCCCCTCACCGGGCCGGCGTGGCACGCTTAGGGTGGTGACGCTTGAGGAGGAAGTGGAGAGGGTTCTTCCGGGGATCGTCGCGCGGAGCCTATCCGCCGGGTCGGACCATGTGCTCCTCTTTGCCCGGTCCTATGACCGGGCTGCGGATCTCGGCGACCTGATGGCGCTCTGCGGCGCGACCGTGGGCCGTCCCGGCGACCACGACCGGGATGTGTGGCTCGGCGTGGATCCCCTTGAGGCGCGGGAGCTGCTCGGAAGCGCGGCGGCAGGGGAGGTGGCGGTGATCTCCACGGACGTGCCGGCCGATGTGGATGAGCTTGAGCGCCGCCACCGGTCCCCGGGACCGGCCGACGCGGTCCTCGCGAGCTCCCGCGAGCTTCCCCACCTGCGCCGGATGGCCGGGGAGGCAGGCTACACGCTGACCGCCCTTCCCGCGCCGCCGCCCTTCAGGCAGGCGGAGTCGGATTTCAGGTCGAGGCTCGAAGGAGCGATCGAGCGGGAGGACCTGGCTCCGTACCTCGCCCTTATCGAGCCGCTCGTTCGGACCCACAGCGCCGTGGAAGTGGCGGCGGCGCTGGCCGCACTTCTCCGGAAGGCGGAGCGCGCCGGTGGCGGCAGTGTGCCGGTGCCGGATGGAGGGGCCCCGGCACCCCCCGAGGGACGACGGCCGCCGGCATGGACGAGGCTCTTTCTCAGCGTCGGGAAGCGCGACGGCGTCCAGGCGGGCGACGTGCTCGGCGCGGTGACGGGAGAGGCCGGGGTCGCCGGTCGCGAAGTCGGGCGGATCGAGATCCGCGACGCCTACACGCGGATCGAGGTGCACGACCCGGTCGCGGGGAAGGTGTTGCGGGCGCTGAACGGGAGCTCGATCCGCGGCAGGAGCGTGCGCGCCGACTACGACCGGGGAAGGGGGCGCGGCACGGATGTGGCGCCCCGCCCCCGCCGAGGTGCCCCGAGCCCGAAGTCCGGTGGCTAGAGCTGCATTCGGGGGGGGACGGGATGCCCGCGTCCGGAAGGCCGCACCGAGGGGGCGGGTATGGATGCGGGCCATCCCGGAAGCCGGCCGCTGCGCACTCCCGCCGATCTGCTTCGCGGTACGCGGCGACCGGAGGCCGGCGGATTCGGTCCCGCGATTTCGGGGGCCGGCACCATGACACGGCCCTCCACCTACACACGGGGCGAGCGCGCCGATCTCCTTCGGCGTATCCGGACGGGTGAGTCTCCCCTCTGCCCCCGGTGCACGGTTCCGCTCCTCGCTCGCGCGATCCCTCCCACCGCGCCCGTCGGCTACGTGAGAAACCGGATCTGGTGGTGGTGCGGGGAATGCGGGAGAAGCGCGGTGCTTGACGCCGGGTCCGCCGCGGGCCCGCGCCACCGCCCTCCACCGTCGCCCGTCGAGAAGCCAGAGCGTCCTCCGACCCCGGACAGACGAGCATGATGCCCATCGTCCACAACATCGATCCGTTTCTCATCCAGTTCACGGAAGGCTTCGGCATCCGCTGGTATTCCCTCCCATACATGCTGGGGATGCTCTTCGTGTATCTCTCGCTCCGGGGTGCGGCCCGGTCGGGCGATATCCGGAACCTGACACCCGAGGTCGCGGAGAGCTTTGTTCTCGCAGCGATCCTTGCGGCGCTGATCGGGGCGAGGTTCTTCCACGTCTTCGTCTTCGAATACAGTCGCTACGGTCTGAACCCGCTCGCCTGGATCGCGGTCTGGCGCGGCGGCCTGGCGTTTCATGGAGGCCTGGCCGGGGTGCTCGTCGTGATCGTCTGGTTCACCCGAAAGCACGGTCTCACCCTCTACAGGTTCACCGACCAGCTCGCGATCCCGATCGCGCTCGCCCTCGCGTTCGGCCGGATCGCCAACTTCATCAATGCAGAGATGTACGGAACGCCGTACGAGGGGATGTTCTGCGTCGACTACTCCCAGAGCGAACACATGGCGAATCCCCCGGTGGGGTGCAGGCATCCGACACAGCTCTACGAGTCGGCGAAGAACTTCGGGATGGCGGGGCTGTTCTGGGCGACGCGGCGGTGGTTCCCGCCACCGCCGGGGGTCATCACCTGGGGATTCTTCGCCTATTACGGGTGGATCCGCTTCGGGCTGATGTATCTGCGCGTGGAAGAACGTGTGTGGGCGGGTCTGACGCTCTCCCAGATCTTCTCGGCCGCGATGGGCGTCCTCGGCGTCGTCATGATCGCCGTCGTGGTGATCAGACGTTCGGGGACGGGCAGGGAAGCCTCGGCGGCGTAACGCACTCTCCGGGTCCCGGCCCGTTCCGCCATCCCGGTCACGGGGGCGGCGCACCCGGCGGCCGCCTCCTCATCCCGCGGGTCCGTGCCTCACTCTCCGGATCCCGCCGCGGCCCTGAACGCCGGTTTTCCGGCCGTCGGCGGGCGCGAGAGGGCTCCTCTGGCGCACGGGTCCTCCGCGTGACATTGTAAATTCTATCCTATCTGTACAGTGGCAGGAGGGTTGTCTTCCCACGCGCAACAACCAGACGCAAGGAGGAACCGTGCGCAATACGTCAATGACCGGGCGGGGTCTGGCGGCCACTCTCATCCTCGCCACGTCCGCGCTGGCTGGCTGCAGCTCGCCGGAGGTGGCGTCGGAGCCAGGGACGATGTCGGAGGCACCGATGGCGGGCGCGCAGATGGGGATGGCCGCCCATGACGGGCAGGAGCTCTACGGGCACTACATGCAGCCGGAGCCGTTCCCGCAGCCGCTTCCGGACACCGACCACAGCCACGACGGATGGACGTGGGGATCCATGGCGGCCGTCTACGCCGAGACCCCCGACAAGATCTGGATCGCGATGCGTGGCGAGCTCCCGCTCCCTCCGGGCAACGCGCCCTTTACTCCGTACGCGCTGATCGAGCCCTTCCGCGGCAACGCTCCGCCCACGGACGACAATGGGCGGGGCTACGAACGCCGATACCTGCATGTGATGATCGCCGTGAATTCCGACGGCGAGCTCGTCGAGTACTGGCCGCAGCACGACGACCTCTTCAACGTCCGGGGCGGGCGCGGGCCGCACAAGATCAAGATGAGCCCCTACGATCCCGAAAAACACATCTGGGTCGTGGATGACAATCTCCACCAGATCCACAAGTTCACCTACGACGGAGAGCTCATCCTCACGCACGGTGAGCAGGGAGTACCCGGGCGCGGACCGAACAACTTCGCGCGTCCGACCGATATCGCATGGCTTCCCGACGGCACGTACTTCATCAGCGACGGCTACGTGGGCACCCGCGTGGCGAAGTACGATCCGGACGACAACTTCGTGATGGACTGGGGTCAGGAGCCGGCTGACCCGGCCAACCCGGGACCCTACGAGTTCGACACCGTGCACGCGATCACGATCAGCGAGGACCGCATGATATATGTGTCGGATCGCGCGCACGCGCGCATCCAGGTGTTCGACGAGAATGGTGAGTTCCAATTCATGTTCCCGACCGGACCGCGGGGCTCGTCTCTCCCCTACGCTGTCGAGGTGATGCTCGACCCGTCCGGAGAGGAGGTGCTCTGGATCGCCGACGGCGGCACCGGGCGCATGCTCAAGTACGACCTCGAGGGGAATTACCTCTACGGGTGGGGGACGCCGGGCAACGAGTACGGGCACTTCAACGGCCCCCACTCGATCACGACCGACCAGGACCGGAACCTGTATATCTCCGAGGTCTTCGCCGGCCGCGTGCAGAAGTTCGTCCCGAGATCGGGTGCTGACGTCCACAAGATCGTCGGACAGCAGCTACGCGAGTACAACTAGGGACGGGAGAGAAGGATCCGAAGGGAGGCTCCGGGCGCCTACGGGACGCGCCCGGAGTCTCCCGTCCGTGTGGGCTCATCCCTACCCAGATCGACGGCGGGCTCCGGAGGCCTCTGTCCCGGCTGTTTCAGGGCCGAGGTCGCGCCGGCTACGGGTCCGCGCCGCCGCCGTCCTGCAGACACCGCCGCCGTCCGCGCGCGAGTGACCAGCGGGTGAAGTATCCCACTACGAGAGATGTACCTCCCGGGAGATTCTCTCCCCGGAGGGGCACCCGCAGCCCAAGGCTCCAGGCACCGGGCCCCGCGGCGTAGGAGAGCCTGGGCATTACCTGGTGCAGCGACCGCTGGGCCGTCCGGAGCGGAATGCCCTCGATCACGGGCGTGGTGACGCTTGCCATTCCCTCGACAGTGAGCTGCACGCCGATCCGGCCGAGGCGCCCGCCGATCTGGGCAAGGTAGAACGCCTCGTCGCCGTAGTCCCTCTGCGCCGCCTCATTGGGCTCCCGCCACCGGTATCCCGCCCATCCGCCCACGTAGAGTTCGGCGGGCCAGAACGAGTGTCCGACTTCACCGATCAACTCCCAATCCGTCTGGCCGTCCCCGAGCGGAATCACCTCGGAATCCACGGCGAAATCTCCGACGCCGAATTTCACTCCGCCCCGGATCGCGAGGGGAAGCTCGGATCCGAGGAAGTGGAGTGGCGCGACGCGCAGGAAGAGCTTCGTGTCGCCGATCCCGGAACGCAGCCGGTCGGCGCGTGCGTCGTCGTAGCGGAGCCGGTGGTAGGGGAGCTGGATCCAGCCGTCCACTCCCGGGACAAGTCCGCCGGCGAGCGTCAGGAAGGCGGAAGTACTTACCGCGTGGCCCTCCGCGAAGAAGTCACCGAGCCGTCCGTCGAACCCGAAAGCCTCCCGCGTGTCGAGGTGGTATACCGACACGTCCGCCCACCCCTCGCCCGGCCGGGAGACCCACTGCGCCTCCAGGCATCCGGGGAGGAAACTGCAGAGTGCCCATGAGAGCAGGATCGTCCGGCCCGCCGTCCGCCGAGCTCTCCGCCGCCGGGCCTCATCGGCGTCGGGAGGATGCATGCCGGGAGCGCCTCGGGTGTCCGATCCGGCTGGTTCCCGGAGGCAGCCATTTGCGGTTTCCGGCCGCTTGACATCGCCCACCCGGAGGCATAAAAATGAAAGGCTCTCAACCCCGCATTCCTCCGCCAACCCCCTGCTATCGAGGTTGACCATGCGATTTGCCATTACGCTCGCCGCATTCCTTGTGCTCTCCGGCACCGTGGGCGTCTCGGGCCAGATGCCCGATGTCGCCGAACCCTACAAGGTGGGGACCTTCGAGTTCAGCGACGGACCGGGCGTCGGCCTCGTGTACCAGGATGCCCTGGTCGTGGAGCTGGACGCGGCGAACGCCGCGCTCCAGACCGATCCGGCGTATCCGGCGATCCCGATGCCAGAGGATGTCATCGAGCTCATCGGTCGCTACGAGTACGGGCTCAAGTACCGCCTCTACGAGATCACGAACTATCTGGTGGACAATGGGCGCCTCCAGGGAAGCGGGCGTGCGGACTTCGTCCACGATGTGGACGACGTCCACATCCTCCCCCCGCTTCAGTATCCGGGGAAGATCCTGAACGCGGCCGTGAACTTCTACAGCCACGTAAGTGAGTCTGCAAGTCCGGAGGAGCGTGCGGAGGCGCAGCGCCAGCGCCGCGAGGAACGGAGCGTGCCCTATCTCTTCCTGAAGCCAACCCGGGGCGCGATCATCACCACAGGCGATCCGATCGTGATTCCCTACGGCCGCGATCGGACCGACTGGGAGGTCGAGCTCGGCGCGGTGATCGGCACGACGGCCCGCTACGTGACCGCCGCCGAGGCGCAGGACCACGTCTTTGGCTACATCGTCAGCATCGACGTGTCCGACCGGGGCGGGAGGCCTCCTGGAGGGTACGGCCAGGGTTCCGACTGGTTCGTCGGCAAGGGGCACCAGACCTTCGCGCCGCAGGGGCCGTGGATCGCGCCGAAGGAGTTCTTCGGCGACCCGATGCAGAATTTCCGGCAGACGCTGAGTGTCGGCGGCCAGATGCTCCAGGAAGCGGGTCCTGGCGACATGATCCACTCGCTCTGGGAGCTCATCGAGTACGCGTCGTCGATCATCGCGCTCTATCCGGGGGACGTCATCAACAACGGGACATCCGGCGGAACCCTGGGCGGCTCGACAGACGTCCGAGGCGAAGGCGGGTACCTGAGACCCGGTGAGGTCATCGAGGCCACTATCGATGGGATCGGCACCTTGCGGCACACCGCAGTTGCCGGCGAGCGCCCACGGGGCGAGATGGGCGTCCGGCTGCCGCCGGTCAGCAGTTATCGCGACAACTGAGGCAGGGTTCGTCCCGAACTCAGAGTTCACCGCGGGCAGGATCAGCGACGGGATGCGCTGGCCGGTTCCTTGGACCGGCCAGCGCATCCTTGCTTAAGGGACTCGTGCGGACGCGTTGTCAGCCGCCGGCCGACGCGGAGGCGACAACGGCCGCCCCGGATGATCGCGGTGGTCCGAGAGGTTCGTACCAGGGGACGGCGCCCGCCGGAACCGGACCAACAGGGAGGACGAGATCATGTCGTTGAGCCAGAGGCCGCTCCCCGGTTGCGTGCTGGTCGCCGCGCTCCTTCTGGCGGCGCCCGTTCACGCCCAGATGTCGAACGACCCGTTCGATGTGCCGCTGGCCTCGAACGGAGAGGTGATCCAGGTCGACTATGAGGACTTCGCCGAGATCCCTGATGTCGGGGGTGAGCCGTCCCGGATGATGCAGCTCCAGGACGAGCCGGTGGTTGGCCGGATGTTCCTGAACGGGATGCGTGGACCGGTCCATACCGTCGGCTACGACGGAGCGGTTGCGTTGTACCTCGACATCAACGCTTCCGAGTGGGGCGTGCGTGTCGAGTCCAGCGGGCGGGAACGCGGCGTCCAGAGCTTCGCGCTGCATCCACAGTTCGCGGAGGCGGGCACCCCGGGTTACGGGAAGCTCTACGCCTGGACGGACACGGAGAACACCGCGCCGGCCCCTGACTTCGTCTCGGGGGGCGGAGACGACGCACACGACACGGTCCTCCTGGAGTGGACGGCGACCGACGCCTCCGGTGCGCGCTACGACGGGGGACCACCCCGGGAGCTCATGCGTTTCGAGCAGCCCTTCGGCAATCACAACGGCGGGCAGATCGGCTTCAACCCCCTCGCCTCGCCCGGGGATGCGGATTTCGGACTCCTCTACATTGGCGTCGCGGACGGGGGGAGCGGCGGCGACCCGCTCGACCTCTCCCAGAATCTGTCCTCCGGTTTCGGGAAGATCTTCCGCATCGACCCCCTCGGCTCCGACAGTGAGAACGGAGAGTATGGCATCCCGGCCGACAATCCCTACGCGCGCGACGGGGACCCTGACACGCTGGGCGAGATCTATGCCTACGGCGTCCGCAATCCCCAGCGGTTTGCCTGGGATCCCGAGAACGGGAACCTGTTTCTCGCCGATGTCGGACAGAACATCGTCGAGGAGCTCAGCCTCGTGACGCGGGGGGGGAACCTGGGATGGAATGACTGGGAGGGGAGTTTTCGCTTCATCAGCCGCCAGGCGGTCGACCTCGCGTCACCGAGAAGCGACCCGGGCGTCAACTATCCGGTCGCCGAGTACGGACAGCTCGATCCGCTCTTCCAGCCGCAGTCCGCCGCCTCCGGCGTCCATGTGTACCGGGGAGCGGAGATTCCCCAGCTCGCCGACCTCGTCCTCTTCACGGACCTTCCGAGCGGGGAGATCCTGCATATCGACGCTGACGACCTCCCCGACGGGGGTCAGGCGCTGATCGGCCGGGTGCTCCTGAACGAAGGCGACGAGGCCAGCACGGTCCTTGATGTCGTGCGGGCGAAAAACCTGGAGCAGGGGCGTGATCCTGCGACCCGCGTGGATCTTCACCTCGCTCGCGGACCGGGCGAGCAGGTTTTCCTCCTGAACAAGCACGACGGGGTCCTGAGGCGTCTGGTGCCGGACGCCGACCCCTGAGCCGGGTTCGGCGGGCATGGGCCCGGTTGTTGGGACCGGGAACGCCGGTCCCCGGTTGCCGGCAGAGCGGCCAGGGTGCCCCGAGGCGAACCGGTTGCCGTTTCCACACAGCGGAAGGTCTGGGGCGATCCAGAGGGTTCGCTGCCGGCGCAGCCCGCTTCCGGCGGGGTTCCCGGGATGAGCGCGATCCCGTAGCCGGAGGCGTCACACCCGGGTGGGAGGGGTCAGGGTGGTGCGCTTCCACCACAGTGGCCGGTCCGTCCGAAACGCACCTCCGGGTAGGCGCGGAGCGGGGGGCACGGCCATCTTCGCGACGGCCATCGGCGGGTAGTCCGGGCGCTGCCCGAATCAACCCGGGTTCGTTTCCGGCGATGCCTTTCCGGTCGCGGCCGGACCCGGGGACGAGGCCTGATGAGCCGCTGCACGCCTGCGACGTGCCGCTCCGGTCCGGCCGGGTCCGATCCTGAGGGCTTGGCGTGCGGCTGCGATTGTCCGGCCTGAGCCTGGCCCTCTCTGCCGCCCTGATCGGGGGTTGTGATGCAGGGGAACCCGGCGGGCCGGCTGACCCGACGCTCGTGTTCGAGCTGGATTTCGACTCCGGCACCCATGGTTATTCCGCCGGGTTTGCCGACTATCCGCAGGCTGACGCCGATTCCTACGATCTGACGTCCGACCACCGGGCCATCCCGGCGCCGCTTGGTGCGCGCTCCGGTTTGTTCATAGCAGGAACGAACTACAGCGACGATCTCTTCATGTTCTTCAAGGGATCCGTTACGGGTCTTGCGCCGGGCGTGCGCTATCAGGCCGCGATCAGCCTGGAGATCGCCACGGACGTGCCGTCGGGATGTGTCGGCATCGGCGGTGCGCCGGGGGAGAGCGTCGTGGTGAAGGGTGGCGCGGCCGAGGTGGAACCGATGCCGGTCCTAGACGGCCCGATGCTGCGGATGAACATCGATGTTGGCGCGCAATCCAACAGCGGCACCCGGGCTGTTGTGCTCGGCGACATTGCCAACTCGAGGACGTGCGGGGAGCCGTCGCGGTGGGAGGTCAAGCCGTTGGATTCCCAAGTGGTCCCAGAGCCGGTGACCGCGTCTCCAGAGGGGCGGGGCTGGATCCTCTTTGGCACGGACTCGGGATTTGAGGGCAGGACCGGGATCTACTTTACCCGGGTGACCGTGAGCTTCACGCCGATCTGAGCTGCTCCCCAGCGGCTCACCCGGATCCGTCACCGAGGATGGCGAGAGCACGCAACCCCGTGTGTGGCCCGGAGGCGGGGGTTCCATTATTCAATGCGCGTGTATGCGTGGGGAACGCCCGCATCCGGGTACCTTCGGGGCCGATGACTCGTGATCTGGAGCGTTGCTGCTTCCTCAGCGTCTTCACCGACACCGACAAGAGCAGGTGTCCCTCCCTTCTTGGCGGAGAGGGCCGCCGCAACTGGCCGCCCGCGCCATCCGTGGCCAGCCCGGCATCCGGCCCACCCAGCGCTTGTGCCGCTCCCGGCCGTCCCCCACTCTGATCCCGGTCGTAGCTCCGTTCACCACCGCAAGGGAAAGGCAGCCCCATGAGTCTCAAGGACTGCGTTGTGCGCACCGTGGCGACTGGGTTGGTGCTCTTCGTGCTCGGGTCGGTCATCTACACCTTCCTGATTGAGCCGAGCGGCGTGGCCGCTACCCCTAGGATGTGGGCAGTTGTCGTGGGGTCGCTGTTGGGCGGCGGTCTCCTCTCGATCGTTCTGGGCTGGAACGGGGCCTCCGGCGCGGGCGAGGGGATGAAGGCCGGCGGCGTCTTCGGACTGCTGATGGAGCTGACCTACGGCACGCTGGCGCACGGGACCATGGCGGCCGGACCGGCGCTGGGAGATGTGGTTCGCGACGGCATTGTGGCGATGGTCATGTACGGCGTCGCGGGAGCCGTCGTCGGGGTTCTGGCCGCACGCGGCGGTGAGGCGTAGCCGAAGACACCGATTTGCAGTTTCCCGGTAGGTGGCCGGACCGGGCACGGCGCGCGCGGCGGCGGTCTCGACCCCAGGAACCGGCATGGGGTCGGCGACGCCTCCTAGGGATTCGTCGGCGGTTCGGCCGCCCGGCTGCGTTCCCGCAAAGCCCGGGGGGTCTCGTCGTGCGTGCGTTCGGCGGCACCGCCCGAAGCCACGACCGCGAGCGTCGACCCTGACAGCTCCCGAAGCCGTGCGCCGGGCGTTGCAGCAGGACCTGCCACCCCGGGGGCCGGTTCGACCGCCGAGCCGGGTAACGTCGATGGCTTGTATCCCGGCATCGCTGCCGGGTGCCCTCAGCAGATGTTCCCGAGAACCCCCCCGCCCCCGCAGTAGCTGACGTCCTGGAGCTGGATCCTGAGGCCATCGGGATCTGTGAAGTAGAGCTCCGGCGTTCCGCCGGGGGCTCCGCCCCGGTTCGGCATCCGCATGCTCACGTACGAGATGAGGGGTGTGGTGCTGGTGTCGCCCTCCGCCCGCGGCCGGATCCCGTAATCGGCCAGGGTGGCCAGGACCGCCTCGGTGTCGTATCCCTCCATCGAGAGGCAGAGGTGGTTGATCACGCCGGGGCGGGACACGCCGCCGGAGCCGCCGGTGAACATGAGGAACTGGGGACCGCCGCCGTCGATGTCGAGGGCCGCCGCCGCGGCTTGGTACACTTGGGGACGGGCTCCGAGGACGTCGCCGTAGAAGGCGTTGGCACGCTCGGGATCGGCGACGTTGTTCGTGAAGTGGTTGAAGTCCCGCACGGCGATGAGCCCCGGGGTGTCCGGCTCCTCCACCGGTCCGCAGCTGCTCCCGAAGGGTCCGCCCCCGCCGCAGTGGCGCGGGTCCACGAGGTGGAGGATGATCCCGTGCGGATCTCCGAGCAGGAGCTCCCGCGTTCGCTCTGCCCCGCGAAGCTCCGTCCAGCTGCGCATCACGGGGTCGGGCGGGGCGCCCTCGCCCGCGTGCCGCACTCCGTGTGCGGACAATTCAGTGATCGCGCTCGCGATCTCGAAGTCCTCGACAGCGATTCCGATCCGGCTGATTCGCGGCGCCGACCCGGGGGAGACCGGCCGGAGCGCGATGTATTCCGGGCCGTCCCCGATACGGAGGACGGCCGTCCTCCCCTGGCGCGCCTGGACGGGAAGTCCGAGCAGGCCTTGGTAGAACGCGAGCGAGCGCTCCGGATCCGTGACGTCGAGGATGGCGTGGTTGAGGCCCGCGCCGGCGAGCCTCCGGCGCGGGCCTACGAGGCTGATCCCCGGGAGGACTGCGGCGGCGGTGACGGAAGCGAGGAAGGTTCGGCGGTCTATCTTCTTCGAACGCATCGGTCGGCTCCTTTCCGGCCGGGGCGGGGAGGTCAGATCCACCCCGTGATCCAGAGGATGTATACGGCTGCCATCGAGAAGATGCCGTTGACGAGGGTCACCCCCCCGTAGGAGAGGAGCGCGGAGCGGAGCGGCATGCGCGAGAGCGATGTGCAGACCCAGAAATAGCTCGAGTTCACGTACTTGACGATGATCGAACCGGCGGCGCCCGCGAGCATCGTCGCCTCCGGCGAGAGTCCCAGGGTGTCCATCATGGGGGCGGCGATCGAGGCGGCCGTGATGACTCCCACTGTCGTGGATCCGGTGATCATGTTCCCGACGATCCCCAGGACGAAGGGGAGGAAGATCGGGGCAAGGCCCGTCACCGCGACCGCGTTCGCGATCGCTTCCACGGCGGGCGTCTCGCGAAGGATCTGGCTGAGCGAGCCCCCGAGCCCGGTTACCATGATGATCATGGCGGAGGCGCGGAGCCCTTCCTCGATCCACCCGTTCTTCCGGTCGTCCCGGTTTTCCGGCTTCGTGTTCCGGTAGGCGAGAAGGACGCCGATCCCAAGCGCGACGACGGGCCAGCCGAGATAGAGGAGCGCCGCGTTCACGAAGTGGTCGGGCGGAAGCGTGAGTCCCGCGACGCTCTGGCTCGCGATCAGCACGAGCGGGATCAGGATCGGCGCGTAGGCCCGCCAGGTGGTCGGGAGGTCCGCCTCGCGTCCCTGGTCGGCGAACGACGTCCCCACGAACTCCTCGGAGGGCGGCGACTCGATCCTCGGCCCGACGATGAGCGCGAACCACCAGCCGGCGACCGCGCCGATCAGGCACGCGAGGGATCCGAAGAGGATCACCGTGCCGAGGTCGGCGCCCACGAGCGCGACCGCCGCGAGTGGACCGGGCGTGGGCGGCACCATCGCGTGCGTAAGCTGCATCGCGCCGACGAGTCCGGTCGCCATCACGCTCATGCTCACGCCGGTCTGCATGGCAGCCGAGTGCACGAGCGGGTTCAGGATCACGTAGCCGACATCGGAGAAGATCGCGAGCCCAATCACGAAACCGCTGAGCGTGAGCGCGAGCGGGGTGCGGCGCTTGCCCACCCAGCGGATCATCGTCTCGGTGATCTTCTCGACCGCGCCGGTGTGCTTGAGCGCCTCCCCGAGCACCGACCCCAGGACGATAATGACCGCGATGCCCTGGATCGTCCCCCCGAATCCCTCCTCGAAGGCGGTGATGAAGCGTTCCCGGTCGATTCCCGGGAGGAGCGCGAAGAGGAGGATCGGAACGAGAAGCGCGATGAAGACGTGCCACTTGAGGCGCGTGATCGCGAGGAAGAGGAGCGCGACGACCGCCGTCAGGCCGCCGAGGGCCGTAAGGATCTGTTCGGTAATCACCGTGCGTTCACCGCCGAGCTGAGGAGCGTGATCGGGTGCATGGGCCGCCGCCCGGTCCCGTGCGAGATCTGCTGCCGGCACGATACGCCGGTTGCGGTGACGAGCGCTTCGTCGTCCGCCTCGTTCACCGCGGGAAAGAGCCGCTGGCTTCCAACCTTCATCGAGAGATCGTAGTGCTCGCGCTCGAAGCCGAACGAGCCCGCCATTCCGCAGCATCCGGCGTCGAGCACCCGGAGGCCCGGGCCCGCGATCCCCTCGAGAAGCGCGACGGTTCCTCCGAGCGCCCCCGCGGCCTTCTGGTGGCAGTGGCCGTGGAAGAGGACGGGCCGGCCGGGGATCCCGGAGGCCGGGTCGGGAGCGAGGCTCCCGTCAGCGACTGCCTCGGCGAGGAGCTCGTCGGCGAGGCGCGCCTGGCCGGCGATCGCCTCCGCCTTCTCCCTCTCTTCCGGGCCGAGGCCGATGAGTTCGTCGGTGAGGGTGAGAATGCACGACGGCTCGACTCCGACGATCGGGGTTCCCCGCATGGCGGCGGGGGCGAGTTCCTCGATCAGGCGGCTATGGGCCGCGCGGGCTTTGGTGAGGAGGCCCTTCGAGATGAGCGCGCGGCCGCAGCAGACGTCGTCGGCCAGCCCGACCTCCCAGCCGGCGGCCTCGAGGAGCTCGATCGCCGCCCGGCCGATCCCGGGCTCCGTATAGCTGGTGAAGGAGTCTGCCAGGAAGACGACGGCTCCCCGGCTCGCCCCAGGCCGCCCGTTTGCTCTCGTCTCCCGGCTGCGGAACCAGCGCGGGAGCGTGTCGCGCCGGAAGCGCGGGAGCGGACGCCGCCGGTCGATCCCGAGCGTCCGTTCGAGGACGGCCCGCAGGGGCGCGGCCGCGCCCGGGAGGTTGGAGAGGGGCGCGAGCGCTGAACCGATCCGGTTCAGCCGCCGGATGTGCCCGAAGACCCGGGACCGGAGCGGGACGCCGGTGACGGCGTACTTGTGGGCGAGTGCCTCGGACTTCATCGCCGCCATGTCCACCGAGAGCGGACACTCCGTCTGGCAGGCCTTGCACTCGAGGCAGAGGTCGAGGATCTCGTGCAGCCGGGGGTCGGCGAGCGCCCGCGAGGGGTCCGGCTCGGAAAGCGCCTTGACGAGCGCGTTCGCGCGGCCGCGCGTTGAGTGCTCCTCGTCGCGCGTGGCCATGTAGGAAGGGCACATCACCCCGCCGGCGCCCGGCGACTTCCGGCATGCGCCGATCCGCATGCAGCGGTTCGCCGCCCCGCGCATCCCCTCCTCGAAATCGAAGTCGAAGTGGGTGTCGAGCGGAGGCGCGGGGCCGAGCGCGGGTTCCCGCAGGTGGTCGGTGATCGGCGGCGCATCGAGTTTCTTCCCCGGATTGAGCCTCCCTTCGGGGTCGAAGATCCGCTTGACTTCCCGCATGACGGCGTAGAAGTCGTCCCCGAAGAAGCGCCGGTTGAATTCCCCGCGCGCAAGCCCGTCCCCATGCTCGCTGCTGTTCATCCCGCCGAACTCCTCGACGAGCTCGAGCACGGCCTCGGCGACCTCGCGCATCCGGCCGGCCTCGCCGCTGCGGGTCAGGTCCATGAAGGGCCGGATGTGGAGGGTGCCGGCCGATGCGTGGCCGTAGATGCCGGCGCGAAGCGACCGCGACCCGAGGATCTCCTGGAAGCGCCGCGTGAACTCGGCGAGCCGGCCGGGATCGACGGCGGTGT
>JAAXGI010000269.1 GCA_012267505.1 Gemmatimonadota bacterium | reverse complement strand
GACCGCGGAGGGAGGTCATTCCCGGCCGCGAAGGCGGGGGTCCTGCCGACCGGAGCACCTCCGGCTTTGCGAAGTCACCGTCTACTTGTAGCTCTTTCCGATCGCCCGCCCGAATGTGACCTCTCCGTTGTCGATACGGATGTTGAAGCCGCATTCGGGGCTCGAACAGACCCATGCCTTGTAGCGGATGGGTGCACCCTCTCGTCCGAAGTCCGACAGCGGCAGAAGGCGCCCCGCATCGCACTTCTGGCAGCGGGGAAAAACCAGCCGTTGTTCCATGGTCAGTACCTGTCGGCTCCCGTCCCGGAACCTCGGTTCGCTCCGTCGAGCGCTAGCCGGCCGCTCCCCAGGGGTAGTTCCGGTCGAATGCATCCTCGAAGTCGAAGATGCCGTGGAAGTCCTCGGGACGGTCGTCATCCTGCGTGATGAGCACACCCGCGTCGACGAGAGCAAAAACGATCTCGCCGACGTCATCGGTGCTGTGGACCCCCCAGTGCTCGAGCACTGTACGGGCCAGGGGGCCGAACCGCTCGAGGGCGAGAGAGCGGACACCGTGGGCGAGCTCGGCCCCGGTGATGTGCCGGGGCTCATCGAGCCCGTTGAGCACATGGTGGAGCGAGGAAAGGACGAACAGGTACGCCTTACCCTGGAAGCGCGGGTTGCGCCCCCTGAGACGGTCGAGGATCTCGTCGGCGAACTTGACGTCGGTCATGGATCAAAGTTGGTCCCCTTCCAGGCGAGACGCTAGGGGATAGACCCGGGCGCCGGATCCGTGCGTCAGTCCTCCTCCCGGAGTTCCGGGTAGAGGGGAAAACTACGGCAGAGTTCTCGCACGTGCTCGCGGACTCGCGCGCGGAGCGGCTCGCTGTCCATCTCTTCGAGAATATCGGCGATCCAGCTCCCGATCAGCCGCATCTCCGCCTCGCGCATCCCCCTCGTTGTGAGCGCCGGAGTGCCGATGCGCAGGCCCGAGGTCACGAAGGGGGACCGCGTCTCGCCCGGCACGGTGTTCATGTTCACGGTGATCCCGGCGGCCTCGAGGGCCCGCTCGGCGTCCCGACCCGTCAGGTCGCCCCGGTCCCGCAGGTCGACGAGGATGAGGTGGTTGTCGGTGCCCCCGGAGACGAGCCGGAACCCCCGGTCCATGAGTTCGGCTCCGAGGGCCGCGGCGTTGCGGACGATCTGGCGCTGGTAGGCCCGGAATTCCGGCGTGAACGCCTCCTTCAACGCGACGGCTTTCGCCGCGATGATATGCATGAGCGGCCCGCCCTGCATCCCCGGGAAGACCGCCTTGTCGATCGCCTTCGCGTGCTCCTCCCGGCAGAGGATCATTCCCGAGCGCGGGCCACGAAGTGTCTTGTGGGTCGTCGTCGTAACGACGTCCGAGTCGTGGACCGGGCTCGGATGGAGCTCTGCGGCGACGAGTCCGGCGATGTGCGCCATGTCGACCATGAGGAGCGCGCCGACATCCCGGGCTATCTCGCCGAACGCCCCGAAATCCAGGATACGCGGGTATGCGCTCGCGCCCGCAACAATGAGCGCGGGACGTTCCCTCTTAGCCTGGTCCCGGATGCGATCGTAGTCGACCCGCCCGTCCTCCTCCCGCACCCCGTAAGAGCCCACGCTGTAGAGGATCCCGGAGGCGTTGACCGGCGAGCCGTGCGTAAGATGCCCCCCATGGCTGAGCTTCATTCCGAGGATCCGGTCCCCTGGCCGCAGGAACGCGAGGTAGGTCGCCATGTTCGCCTGCGCCCCGGAATGCGGCTGCACGTTGGCGTGCTCCGCCCCGTAGAGCTCCCGGGCACGCGAGCGGGCCAGCTCCTCGACCCCGTCCACGAACTCACATCCCCCGTAGTAGCGCCGGCCCGGGAGGCCCTCGGCATACTTGTTCGTGAGGACGGTCCCAGCGGCATCGAGCACGGCGCGGGACACGAAGTTTTCCGACGCGATTAGCTCAAGCTGATCACCCTGGCGGCGAAGCTCCCCGGCCACGGCCCGGTAGACCTCCGGATCCGTGCGCCTCAGGTGCATGTAGGGCTTCGACATGGTGGCTGGGATCCTCCTCTTCCTAGGTAGTGTCCGTCCCGGACGCCCGGCCCGCCGGCGTCGAGTCGGACGGGGGCGCGGATAGGGCCGGGGGTTGTTCCCGCGTGGAGATGCAGACCGGCGGCGGAGTTCGGAAACGCACCGGCCTACTCCCGCGATCCTGCGGGCGAGGGAGTGTTCCGGGCCGCGGCGAGGCGGTTTTCCGCGAGGCGATTGGCCGCCGTGCCGGGCATCGTCCCCTCGCGTCGGGCGAGGGCGAAGATGCGGCAGAGAGTGCCGAAGATCTCCTTCACCTTGCGCCGCGCCCGGCTGCGGTTCCAGCCGTGCCGCTCACCGTAGATGCTGATGAGCCCCCCGGCATTTCCAACGTAGTCGGGGACGTAGAGGATTCCCCTTTCCCTGAGCGCCGCCTCGTGGCGTGGCTTCCCCAGCTGGTTGTTGGCGGCCCCGGCGACGATGCCTGCGCGGAGCCTCGGGACCGTGTCGTCGTTGATCACGCCGCCAAGCGCGCACGGGGCGAACACATCGGCCTCCACATCGTAGACGTCCCCGGGAGCCACCGCCTCGGCGTCCAAGCGTTCGACGGTCGCCTGGACCCTCGCCGGGTCGATGTCCGTAATGGTGAGCCGCGCTCCCTCCCCGGCCAGGATACTGCAGAGCTTCGACCCAACAGCGCCGAGCCCCTGCACTGCGACGTGCAACCCGTCCAGCGATCCGTCGCCGTAGCGCTCGGAGGCGCCCGCCCGGATCGCCTGGGCGACGCCGAGCGCCGTGAGGGGCGACGGGTCACCCGAGCGGTCGCGAAGCCCGGCCACGAACTCCGTCTCACGCAGAACGATCGCCATGTCCTCAGCGGACGTTCCGACGTCCTCCGCCGCGATGTAGCGGCCACCGAGCGAGGCGACGGCCCGGCCATGGGCGCGAAAGAGCGCGTCGCGGTCCTGGCGACGGTTGTCGCCGAGAATCACCGACTTGCCGCCTCCGGAATCGAGGCCCGCTAGGGCGGCCTTGTACGTCATGGCCCGGGCGAGCAGGAGCGCGTCGCGGAGCGCATCCTCGTCGGTCTCGTAGTTCCAGTAGCGTGTCCCGCCCATCCCGGGGCCGAGCGTCGTGTCGTGGACCACGATGATCCCGCGGTAGCCCACGGCCGGCTCCGACCAGAAGACCACCTGCTCGGCTCCCCACGCGTCGATCTCGCTGAAGATCCCCACCGCCCACCTATCCTCCGCTGCGGGGCGCGTGCACGCTCCGCCCGTCTTTCCCGAGCCGGCCCCAGACGAACTCGGTGTCGTGCTGGAAGACGAGGAGCCACTCCTCGTCGAGCGCCCGCTGCCAGAGCCTCCGTTTCGTCTCGAGGCTGACGAGGGGCTCCACGTCATACCCCATGATCCAAGGAAGGGGCACATGCGCGGCCGTCGGACATGCGTCGGCGAGGAAGCAGGCCGTCTCGCCCGCCGATTCGACCAGCACGCTCTGGTGATACGGGGTGTGGCCAGGGGTACGCAGGAGCCGGACACCCCGGGTCACCGTCTCGTCCCCCTCCGCAAGCCGCCAGAGCCCGGCGTCGCTCACCGCCTGGACATTGCGCCGGAAGTAGCTCGCCCGGATCCGTTCGCTCGGTAGGCGCGAGAACTCGAGTTCACCCCGCTGAACGACGTATTCGGCATTCGGAAACGAGGGTTCGATCCGTCCCTCCGGTCCGATGCGCGTCGAGCCGCCCGCGTGATCGAAGTGGAGGTGGGTCAGGACAACGAGGTCGATCTTTCCAGGGCTGAAACCCGCAGCACGGATGCTGTCCTCGAGCCGCGTGGGACGGCCCTCGTTGCGGACCGCGTAGATGTCCCGGAACTTCGCATCCTCCTTGCCGCCCACCCCGGTATCCACGAGGACGAGTGCCTCGGGGGCCTCGACCAGGAGGCAGCGGAGCGCAAGGGGGATCCGGTTCCGGGCGTCAGGCGTGATCTTCCGCTCCCAGAGCGGCTTCGGCACGACCCCGAACATTGCGCCGCCGTCGAGTCCAACGACACCCGCGTCGAGCGCGTGGATCCGGATCTCCCCGACCCGGCGGGAGGATGGCGGGACGGGGAGCGCGCCGACGGACCACGCGCTCATCGGCACCGCTCCGGCGGGTGTGGGACGGTTGCGCGGGAACGCCCGGGATGGACCCACCGCCGGCACCGCCCCACCAAGCCGCCTCGCTCCCTAGTCCCGGTCCGCGACGGAGCCCAGCGAGAAGCTCAGGACCTCGAGCTCGACGGTGAGGCGAACGGCATTCACGCGCACTCCCGGCGGCACCTTGAGCGCGACCGGGGCGAAGTTCATGATCCCCCTGACGCCGGCCCGGACGGCCGCATCCGCCACTTCCTGCGCGGCGCCTGCCGGTACCGTCAGCACGACAATCTCGACCCCGGTCTCGCGGAGCGACTCCTCTAGCACCCGGGCGTCCTCGACCGTCAGCATGCCCCGGCGGCTTCCGACCTTCTCCGGATCGGAGTCGTAGACGGCGACGAACTCGAAGCCCCGTGCCCGGAAGTGAGGGTACTCGAGGAGCGCCGCACCCATCCGGCCGATCCCCACGAGTGCAACACGCCATGTGCGGGAGACCCCGAGAATCCCCCGAAGTTCATCCCTCAGGGTCGTGACCAGGTAGCCCAAGCCCCGCTTCCCGAAGGATCCGAAGAGGGAGAGGTCCTTGCGGACCTGGGCCGCCGTCGTCCCCGCCCGGTCGGCAAGCACCTGGCTCGAGACGGTCTCCTTCCCCTCGCGCTCGAGCCCCCCGAGAACCCTCAGGTAGATCGAGAGACGCCGGATCGCGGAATCCGAGACCTTGTGGAGTGAAGCAGGCACGAACGGCCTCGACCTGGGTCATCCGTTGTTCGAGCGGGGCTTTCCCCGGGCGCCAGCAGAGGGTTCCGTGCGCCGGCTCACAAGGCCCGCGGGGAGGCGGGCCAAGAGCGGCGCGGCGCCTTGTGAAAAGCTTCACAAGAAAGGTACGGCGGCGCGCCGGCCTCCGTCAAACAGGCAGACGCCTCGCCATCGCGCGGAATCCTTCGGGCGAAACGGCTTCGGGCCGGTCCGCGGCGCGGACACCCGCGGCCCGAAGGAGTTCCGACGCCCGGGGCGCCGCGAGCCGGAGTTCCGGATGGTCGCGCATGATCTTGCCGAGCTGCTTGCGGCGCCACTGAAAGAGAGCCCGGGTGAGCCGCCTGAGCCGCTGCTCCTCGACCGGGAGGAGCGGGGGAGGGTCGAGGGGCCGGATTCGGATCACCGAGGAATCCACCTTCGGGCGCGGCCGGAAGGCCCCGGAGGATACCTGAAGGACGGACTCGGCTTCAGCGACGCCCCGCACACCCACGGTCAGTGCCCCATAGGCCCGGGTACCTGGCGCTGCGAGGATCCGGGCGGCGACCTCCCGCTGGACCATGAGGAGGATCTCGGCCGGACGGGGCGGGCTCAGGAGATGGAAGAGAATCGGGGAGGTCAGGTTGTAAGGGATGTTCCCGACGACCTTGAGGCTGCGCGGCGCAGCCAGCGCGCCAGGCTCCACGTCGAGGATGTCCCCATGAATCACTTCGATCGCCGGGTCGCGCCCGAAGCGCCGTTCGAGCGCTCCGGCGAGGTGGTCGTCGAGTTCGACGAGGACGAGGCGCTCCCCCGCTGCCCGGACCACGCGAGCGAGCCCCCCGGTGAGCGCTCCCCGCCCGGGACCGATCTCGAGCACGGTCTCGCCCGGGCCCACGCGCACCGTTTCGACGATCCGTGCCGCAACGCCCCGGTCGACGAGGAAGCACTGGCCGAGGGAACGCTTGGGCGGTCTCACTCCCGCCGCTCAGATCCGGAGCACAAGCGCGGTCCGGTCGTCGGCAGCGGTGGCGCCCTGCCCCCCGAGGGTGAAGAGCGCGTCAACGATCTCGGACACGGGGCGGCGCCGGAGCCGCGCAGCTTCCTTCACGACGCGGCGCTCTCCCGCCACCCTCGACCCTGACACGAGATTGTCCGAGAGCCCGTCGGTGAAGAGGAGGAGGAGGTCCGTGCCGGCATTCCACGGCACCGCGCGCTGCTGATAGCCCCGCACCCCTGCCATCCCCATCGGAGGATCGAGCGCGCCGAGCCGCTCGGTCTCTCCGTCGTCCCGCACGACAAAGGCGTGCGGGTGGCCCGCGTTCGCATAGAGGAGCTCGCGGCGGTCCGGGTCCACGAGCGCATAGAAGAGCGTCAGGTACATCTCGGTGCTCTCGAGATCGTCGATGAGCGCTGTTCCCACCTCCTGGAACACACGAGCCGGTGCATGCACTTCCGCAGCGTAGATCGTCGCCGCGCTCATCGTCCGGGCCATGATGAGCGCGGCTGGGAACCCGTGGGTCGACACATCGCCGATCATGACGCCGAGACGGTCGCCCGGCATCCGGAAGAACTGATAGAGGTCACCAGCGACGGATGCGGCCGATTCGACGCGCGCGGCCACGCGCCCCGGGTCGAAGGTCGCCGAGTCGGGCAGGAGCTGCATCTGGAGGTCGTGGGCCAGTTCGAGCTCACGCGTCACGCGCTCCCTCTCGAGTCTCTCTCGTACGAGCCGGTTGTTCTCAAGCGCTGCCCCTACCTGACTCGCGATCGCAGACAGCAGCTTCCGGTCGGAAGACTTGAACCGGCCGCCGTGACGCCGGCCGATTAGGTTCAGGACGCCGACGGGCCGCGGCCCCCCAGCCGACGGAGTGAAGCGGATCGGAACCGACAGCACGGGTTCAGTGCCTCTCGGGAGCTCATCGCTCCGCGGGGCGTGCGCCTCCCCGTCCCCTCCTCCGTCGGCAAGGATGAGCGGCGTGCCCTCGCGGAGCACGCGCGCCGTGACAGCGTGAGGATCGTCAGTGGTGATCGGCGTCTCCCGCCCCTCGGCCCCCACCGAGGCGACGAGGTGCAGGCAGGACTCCCGTTCGTCGAGCACCCAGAGCGAGCCGCGCCGGGCCGCCATGACCTCGCATACTTCGGTGAGGATCAGCCGGGCCGCTTCCTTGAGCGAGAGGAAGGAACCGAGTGTCTCGGAGACGGAATAGAGGAGGTTGATCTCCTCATGGCGCTCGGAGATCTCGTCGGAGTAGTACCGCACCGCCTCGGAGTAGTCCCAGAGCCGGCCGATCGCGTGGCGGACGACGGAACCCGCGGCGCGCGCCGGCTGGCCGGCTCGGCCGGGAATCTCGAGCACGAGGCCGGCGCCGGTGCGCGTCGGCACCTCGATCCGGCAGGCGTCTGGAACGGGGGCGTCTGGAACGGGACCGAAGGGGTACAGGCGCGTGTGCCCGCCCTTATCCGCCTCGGCCCAGAGCCGGGGCTCGACTGAGAAGGCCGCGGAAAACTCGTCGAGGACGCGGACGACCGCCTCGGGGATGGAGGTCTTGTGAGCCCCGCCGGGGCTCATGCAGGCGCCCTGTCCGAAGCCGCGTCCGTCTCGGGGAGGTGAAGCACGAGGGTGACGCTGTTGCCCGAATCGTTGAAGCGCACCTCGTCCATGAGCTCGCGCATCAGGAAGAGTCCGCGGCCGTGGCTGCGGCTGCGGTTGCCCACGACCGTCGGGTCTGGCACCTCGTCGGGATCAAAGCCCGGTCCCTCGTCGCTCACCTGCGCTGTCACCGAACTGGCCCGCACATAGACCTCCACACGCACGCGCTTGGCCGGATCGCGCCGGTTGCCGTAGATCATCGCGTTCGAGAGCGCTTCGGTGAGGCTCACGCGGAAGTTCAGGTGGAGCTTGTGGGCCACCTCCCGGCAGACCATACACCGGGAGACGACGAATTCGACGGTATCTTCGATGCGCCTGATGTCGTTGGGAAGCTCGAAGACCAGCTGGCGTTCCATCTCGTGGCGGGCCTCAGTCGGCCTCAAGTCCCTCCTGTCTCGAGTCGGCGATCCGGAAGAGGGTGTCGAGCTTCGTGAGCTCGAAGAGCGTCCTCAGGTCCTCGCTCAGGCTGGAAAGGCGGAGCTCGCCGCCGGCCTCGCGGATTTTCTTTGAGAGGCTCACGAGGACCCCGAGGCCGGACGAGTCGATGTAGGCCGTGTCTGTGAAGTCGATGAGAAACCGACGCGCCCCACCCCTGAGCTCGTCGAGCACCTTCTGCCTGAGCTCTTGCCGGTTGCCCACGATGAGCTGGCCCGTCACGTCGACGACCGTGACCTCGCCCTCCCGGCTCACGCTGAATGCCATCTCTTCTCCCCGCGAGTCCCCGGATGAGGGGAACCGCCTGCCGGACAGCATGCGGAAACTCACCCGGCCCGTGGGAATCTCGCAGGATGCAGGGCCGCCGCAAGGCGCGCCCCGGAAGAGGAGGCGACGACCGCCGTGTGGGCCGGCACGGGGTCACTGCCCGGTGCCGGCTCGGAAGCGCTGTTCGAGCCGCCTGAGCACGGAGGGCGAGACGAAAGGCGAAACATCGCCTCCGAGGCGCGCGACCTCCCGGACGAGAGAGGCCGAGAGGAAGGAGAGCCTCGCGTCCGGGGTCAGGAAAATGAACTCCAGGTCCGGATGAAGCTCCCGGTTCATCTGGGCCATCTGGAACTCGTATTCGAAGTCGGAGACGGCCCGGAGGCCGCGCACAACGGCGCGGACGTCCCGTGCCCGCGCGAAGTCCACGAGGAGCCCGCCGAAGGACACACACTCGATCGCGGCCTCGCCCGCGAAGACCTCGCGAAGCATCTCGAGACGGTCCCCAAGGGGAAAGGCGGGCGCCCGCCCACCCGAAGAGCTCTCGGCCACCGCAACGATCACGCGGTCCGCGACCTTGAGCGTGCGGCGCGCGATGTCCTCGTGGCCGAGGGTCACCGGATCGAAGGAGCCCGGATAGAGGACGGCCGACTTCCCTCGACGCCTCACCCGGACCTCTCCCAGATCGTGAGCGTCGTATCCCCGTAGCTCCGCTGCCGGAGGCCCGGAAGCTCCGGCAGCGGCTCGCGCGTCGGGTGCTCCACCCAGAGTTCCTGCGCGAACGGCCGCTCCGCGACGCGCAGGAGGAGCGCGGCCGCGTACCCCCGGCCGTACGGGGGGTCGGCAAGAGCGAGGTCGAACCCCTCGCTTGAGGCCCGTCCGAGGTAGCGGATTGCATCGGAACGCACGACCCGGGAGCGCGTTCCCGCGCCGAGTTCCCCGATGTTGCGCTCAAGGAGCCGGAGTGCGCTCCGCGCACGCTCGACAAAGACTGCCTCAAGCGCCCCCCGGGAGAGCGCCTCGAGCCCGAGCGCCCCGGTTCCCGCGAAGAGATCGAGGACCCGCGCGCCCTCGAGCCGCGCTCCGATCGCACCCATCCACGCCTCCCGGATCCGGTCCGTGGTCGGGCGGACGCCTGCCCCCCGGGGAGCCCTGATGCGCCTTCCCCGCCACTCTCCCGCGATGATTCTCACGCGCCTGCCCCCCCCCTGGGCCGCCGCCGGGTCACCTTCTGCCTTCCGGTGGCCTCGCCCCGGTTTCTGGCTCCCGGCTTCCAGCGGCCGCCTCGAGCGCTTCCGGAGCGGGGATCCTCACGGGGCTCCGGAGCTCCTCGTCGAGGTCCGGCTCGGGCTCGGTCGTCAGGATCACGCCGCAGCCCTCGCAGCGGATGAGCCCGCCGCTCCGCCGGATATCGTTCTGGAGCTGGAGTGGGATGATCCCGAAGCAGTTCCCGCACGCGCCGTCGTCCAAGAGCGCCGCCACGATCACGTGCTGGCCCGCGCGGATGAATGCATCGTAGATCCTCCGCTCGGCGTCGCCCAGCTGGTCCAGGAGCAGCTCTCGGCGCGCCCGGAAGGAGATTTTCCGCTCCTCGAATCCCGCGCGCTGGGCACGGAGCGAGTCCTGCTGCGGCGCCACTTCCGAGCGGGCAGCCGCGGCGGACGCCTCGAGCTGCTGAAGGTTAGACTCCGAGCGGCGGATCTGGTCGAGGAGGTGGAGAGCCTCGTGCTCATCCCCATCGATCGCCCGGTGAATCAGATCGAGCTCGGTCTGGACGGCGGCCTCTTCCATCACGTTCCTCACGCGGTTCAGCCTGAGTTCGAGACGCCCGGCCCGCGCCCGCTTGTCGTCCGCGGCGCGCTCGAGTCGCCGCTCGTCCTGGTGCATCTGGGCAATGCGCGCCTTCAGCTTCCCCAGATCCGACTCGAGCCTGAGCGCCGGCTCCTCGGCCTCAGCCAGGCGATCGTCGAAGGTCTCAAGCACCCTGTCCGCCTCGCGCATCCTGTCGTCCAGCGCCTGGACCTCCCTGAGGGAGCCCATCGTCGTGCGTGCCATTCAACCACCCGGTTCTTGACGTGACGGCCGCGGGACCGTCCCGCCGACCACATTCCAGCGTCCTCTCCGCGAGCGCCTCACCTCGCGCAACCGCTCGAGGACCGCGCGCTCCTCTTCGGACGTGGCGCCGCGAAGCGCCTTCTTGAGTCCGTCGTGCTCCACCTGGAATGCGCGGTCCTCGAGGTCGAGGAGGCAGTCCAGGAACGCCTGCTCCGTGTGTTCCACCTCGCGCGGATCGCCGAGCAGGCTCTCGAGCCCCGCTTGGACCTCCGGGGCAGCACCGTCAAGGGGCGGCTCGAGACCCGGATCCGCTACGAGCGCCTCGAAGATGGCGCGATACACGGAGTTGCGGAACTCCCCCGGGCCGACACGCTCAAGGGCCCGGTCCAGCCACTCGCGCGCCCGGAGGAGGATGACGAGAAGCTGCCGCTCGGCCTCGTGCTCCCCGAGGCGGGCGCCGCGCTCACTCCTCGCAGCATGCCGGCGCAACGGCCCGGTGGACCGGTGCTCACGCCCCGGCCGGGCAGTGGCGTCCTTCTCCAATTCGGCCTCGAGCGTCTTCCTCCTCACACCCGTCCGCTCCGCCACGCGCGCGGTGTAGATGTCCCGAAGCGCCGGGTCCGTCGTGGCGCGTAGCGTCGGAAGGAGCTTGTCGACTGCGGTCCGGATCCTGTCCAGCCGGCCGAGATACCCCTTCTCGTCGAGGAGCTGGAGCTTGCGGTCCAGGACGTCGACGGCCGAGTCCAGGTAGCGGCCGAGTCCGTCGCTGCCTTCCGACCGGACGATCGTGTCGGGATCCTCCCCGGGGGGAAGCGTCGCAACCGAGGGGTGGACGCCATGTGAAAGGAGGGCGTCGCCGGCGCGAAAGGCGGCGCGAACCCCGGCTGCATCGGAGTCGAAGAGGAGGATCGCCTTCTTCGTGTACCGGGCGAGGAGCCGCGCTTGCCCGTCGGTCAGCGAGGTACCGAGGGCGGCTACAGCTCCCTCGACGCCCGCCGCGGCCAGGGCGACGACATCCATATACCCCTCGACCACCATGGCAACGCCGGCGCGCCGGATCGCATTCCGGTTCCGGCCGAGGCCGTAGAGAACTGCGCCTTTGCGGTAGACGGGCGACTCGGGCGAATTCATGTACTTCGGCGCGCCCTTGCTCACGGCGCCGAGGACGCGGCCGCCGAATCCGACGACGCGGCCGCCGACCGACTCGATGGGGAAGATGACTCGCCCCCGGAAGCGATCGTACGGCTCGGTAGCCCGCTCGGACTCCTTGACGAGGCCGAGTTCAAGGAGGTGCCCGACGGGGAGGCCGTGCGCCGTCGCTGCTTCCCGGAGACCCGACCATGACGCCGGCGCCCAGCCGAGGCCGAATCGTTCGGCAGTCGCATCGTCGATCGCGCGCGCGCCGAGGTAGGCGCGCGCGGCGGCACCTGCTTCCGGGTCCTCGAGATTCCTCCGGAACCACGACTTCGCGAAGGCGTTCACCTCGTAGAGGGCGCGGTGGGGGTGGCGCCCGCGAGACGCCGCTCTCTCCCGCAGCTCCACCCCGTATCTGGCCCCGAGCGCCCGGACGGCGTCGGGGAAGTCCATTCCGCCCTGCTTCATGACGAAGGAGAAGAGGTCGCCGGATGCCCCGCAGCCGAAACAGTTGTAGAAGCCCTTGTCAGGTACCACGTAGAAGGAGGGTGTCCGGTCGTCGTGAAACGGGCATTTCCCCTTCCAGTCCTTCCCGGACCGGGTGAGCTTGACGCTCTCACCCACGACTTCTACGAGATCGGCCCGAAGGAGGACTTCCGCGACCGCCTCGTCAGGAATCACTTCGGCAACCTTGCGGCTCCGGTTCCGGCTGTGCCCGATCCCTCCCTGCCGGGCTCCCGGAACGGAAGCTCGGCCAGGATCCCTTCCGCACGCAACTCCCGTGCCCCAGCACCTCTCCCCACAGCCGGATGCGGCGCCTCTTTCCGCGCGTGACGCGTCCGCCCGCTACCCGGGCGGCCAGGAGAGCGACCGCCCAGCCAGGAGGTGGAGGTGGAGGTGGCCCACGCTCTGCCCCCCGTCCGGGCCGATGTTCGTCACGAGCCGGTAGCCGCTGTCCGAGACGCCGAGGCGCCGTGCGATATCCCGCGCAGCGATCAGGAGCTCGCCGGCGAGGACCGCGTCGGGATCGGTGAGGTGATCGACGGACGGCACGTGCTCCTTGGGAATGAGGAGAATGTGCTCGGGGGCCTGCGGGCTCACGTCGCGGAACGCGATCAGGCGTTCCGCCTCGTGCACGATGTCCGCCGGAATCTCGCCTCGAGCGATCCGGCAGAAGATGCAGCTCGCTGAATCCCGCATCGCCATCGCGTCTCCGCGTCGTCCGGGCGCCCTGTTCCGGCCCGGGCCCTGCACGCGGCCGGACTGCGGTGCCGGGGACCCTTCCTCTGAGGACAGGATGGAGGAGGATACCCCGTCGGGCGCATTCCGGGCCACCCCTACCCGAGAAAGGCCCCGCTCCACCACCCGGCTTCGGAGTCTGTGGCCTCCAGGCTGAAGCCGGCCCGGGCGGCCGCGGCCTCCACCCAGGCGGACTCTTCCTCGAGGATCCCACCGAGAATCGCCCACGCTCCCCGGCGGGTCCCCCCCCGGAAGCCGTCGAGCCGCCGGACAAGCGGCCTAGCCTCGATGTTCGCGACGATCCCGTCGAAGGGCGCCTCCCCGGGCAGGAACTCCGTTCCGACCGCGGCTTCCACTACGCTCACGACCCCGGCCACGCCGTTTCGTCGGGCATTTTCCGTCGCGGCCGCGCAAGCCCACGGGTCGCTGTCGAGGGCGAGGACAGGGCGAGCCCCGAAGAGCGCCGCAGCAACGGCGAGAATGCCCGACCCGGTCCCGACATCGGCGACCCTCTGGCCCGGCCTGACCCGCTCGACGAGGAGGCGGAGGCACCCGCGCGTCGTGGGGTGCGCCGCCGACCCGAAGGCGATTCCCGGATCAAGAGTGAGAAGCCGGTCTCCGGGCCGGAGCACGGGCTCGGCCCAAGTCGGGCTCACGACGAGCCGGTCGGCGACCCGCCGCGCCCCGAGGCCGCGCCGCCAGAGTTCCGCCCAATCTTCGTGGGGCTGCCAGCGCACGTTCACCTCGAGCGGGGCGCCGCCGACCGCCTCGGCCACGCGCGCCCGGACGAGCGCGGTGAGTTCGGGGAGCGCTCCCTCCAACCGGTCGAAATACGCGAGCAGCACCCCGTCGCGCTCCTCCACCCCACGGCCCGAGAGACGCGCGAGCGCATCGACGACCAACCCCGCGGTATCCGGATCGGCAGGGCGCCCGACCTCGACGACGAGCCAGCGGGCGGGCGCCCCGGAGGAATACACCGCCGAGCCAGCCATCAGGCGGAGGTGAAGGCCTCCTTAACCCGTGACCAGAAGCCTCCTTCCTCGCCCTCCGGCGCCTCCAGGCGCGCCGGCGCGGGGTCCTCCACGCCGGCGAGCTCGCCGAGGAGCATCCTCTGCCTGTTCGAGAGCCTGGTCGGAGTCCACACGCGGATCCTGACGATCAGATCCCCCCGCCGGCCCCCGTTGAGGTCCGGCACACCTTGGCCCTTCACCCGAACTGCCTGGCCGCTCTGGACGCCGGGCGGGAGGGTGATGACAACCGAGCCGCTGACCGTCGGCACCTCGATCTCCGCGCCGAGCGCGGCCTGGCTGAAGGTGACCGCCGCCTCGGAAACAAGGTGACGCCCCTCGCGCCGGAAACGCCCGTCCTCCTCCGGCTCCAGGAGCACCATGACGTCGCCCCGCTCGCCTCCCCTCGGACCGATGTTCCCCCTCCCGCGCAGCGTGATGTAGTTCTCCGACGTCACGCCGGCCGGCACGTCAACCTCGAGATCCCGTTGGCGGCGCACCCGGCCTTCCCCATGGCACGCGCGGCAGGGCGTCGAGATGACCGAGCCCTCGCCGCCGCAGGTGCGACACGTCACGACCGAGACGAACTGCCCGAGCACGGACCGCTGGACAACCCGCTCCTCTCCCCGACCCTGGCAGGCGGGGCAATTCCCCGGCCCGCGCCCATCGCTCGAACCCGATCCGGCGCAGTCGCCGCACGGCTCGAGCACGGCGATCCGGATACGCTTCTTCGCTCCCGCCACCACATCCTTCAGCGTGAGCGGCAGACGGACGCGGAGCGTCTCCCCGGTACCCGGTCCCCTCCGTGCCCCGCCGCGACGGCGGCCGAACAGGTCCTCGAACCCTCCGGAGCCGCCGAAGTCGCGCATGAAGATGTTGATCGCGTCACGCAGGTCGAACCCGCCCGCGAATGGATCGCCGGCCCCGGCTCTCCTGAGGCCATCCCTCCCGAATCGGTCGTAGGCGGCCCGGCGGTCCGGATCCTTCAGCACCTCGTAGGCCTCGGACAGCTCCTTGAACCTGGCCTCGGCGTCGGGGGAGCCCTGGTTTCGGTCCGGATGGTGCTCCATCGCGAGCCTGCGGTACGCCTTCTTGATCTCCCTGGCATCGGCATCCCTCGCGACCCCGAGGATATCGTAGTAGTCGGTCATGGTCCCTGTGTTCGCCTGAGGCCCGGAGCCCGGTCTACGCGCGGCGCGACGGACCCGTCACTCCAGGATCTTCGTGACGAGGGAAGATGTGTACTCGACGATGGCGCAGACCTTCTCGTAGGGCATGCGGGTAGGCCCGATCACGCCGACCACGCCCTTCAGGTCGCCGACACGGTAGGGCGCCGTGACGAGGGTGAACTCTGAGAGGGCCGCATCCTCGTTCTCACCCCCGATCGTGACTTGGATGCCCCGTCCGCGCGACCGGCTCCCCAAGGCACCCGCGAGGAGGTCGGTCTGCTCGGTGAGCTCCATAAGCTCCTTCAGCCGCTCCCCGCTCGTGAACTCGGGCTGCGTGGCAAGGACGCTTGCCTGGCCCAGGTGGATCCTCGACCGCCGTGCCTCCGGCCAGTCGAAGAGCTCCCCGCCCGAATGCATGAAGATGTTCAGGATCTCGCCTGCAGCCCGGTCGCCGTCGGGCGCGGCGTCGCGGATCCGCACGGCCACCGTATCCCGGATCTCGCGCAGGGTGAGCCCGGCAAGACGCTCGTTCAGGATGAGCGTGAGGGTGACGAGCGTGTCTTCGGGGACCTTGCACGGGAGGTCGACGAACACCGTCCGCACGAGCCCGCTCCGAACCCTGGCGACAAGGAGGACCTTGTTGGAAGAGACGCGGACGAGTTCGAGGCGCTCGAGCACGGCGCCCGCCAGACTCGGGGCGGCCGCGACGCCGAGCTCTTGGGAGAGCAGTCCGAGGGCCCGCGCCGCCCGGCCGACGAGGCGCTCGACGGCCGATGCGCCGTGGTGCTCGATCTCCGAGGCCAGCCGCGACTTCTCCGCCCGCGTGAGGGGAGCCGGCTGCATGAACTGCTCGACGAAGGCGCGGTACGCGCGGTCGGTGGGGACCCGGCCCGCGGAGGTGTGCGGATGGAAAAGGTATCCCTTCTCCTCAAGGTCGCTCATCGTGTTCCGGACGGTGGCCGGCGAGACGCCGAGGTCAAAGCGGCGGGCCACGTTGCGGCTCCCGGCGGGTGCCGCCGTCGCGACGTATGTCCGCACCACGGCCTCGAGAACGTGCCGCTCGCGATCGGAGAGTTCAGAGCCGACGTGCCCGGTCATCCCCCGTCTCGTTTCCGTTTCCGACCTGGGGGAGGCGGCCCGGCTCGGTCCGGCCCGCGACTCCGACGCTCCACCCGTGCTAGCTCATCCGCCAGCTCGTCCAGGCGGAGCCAGCCCGCCGGGGCGAGGCGAAGCCGCGTCCGAGCGTCGAGCGCGAGTCCGCGTGCGGTCCAGGCGTCCGCCAGCCCGCGTCCGCCAGCCCCGAGCTCCGACCGCGGGATCCCGTCTGCCAGCCGGAGCCGGCACCAGAACACCTCCGGCGACCCCGGTTCCACTGCCACGGCCTCCGACACAGGAATCTTCCCCCCCTGCAACGCCCCTAGATATCCCTGCCATTCCCTGAGGTTCCGGACTGCACGGCCCCGGATGCGGCTGTGCGCGCCGGGCCCGAGACCAAGCCACGGGGCCCCGCCGAGCGTCGCCGGGATGTGGACCGGACGGTGCGACGGGCGCGCGAAAGAGGTCATCTCATAGGGCTTGTAGCCGGCATCCTCAAGCACCTCGTGGCAGGCGAGGTACTGGTCGGCAACAAGGTCCGCGTCGGCGGGGACGAAACGCCCCTCCCGGCACGCCGTGAAGAGCGGCGTGCCCGGCTCAAGCGCGAGTTCATGGAGGGAGACGTGAGGAGCTCCGGCGTCGATCACGCCCTCGAGGGTAGCCATCGGGCCCGGGTCGATCTCCGGGGGGAGCCCGAACAGGACATCGACGCCCCAGCTCCAAAACCCGGCGCGGCGCGCCGCCATCATCGCAGCGAGACCCGCAGCCGGAGCGTGCTCACGGCCGAGCCACTCGAGCACGCCTGCCCGCAGGCTCTGCACGCCGATATGGACCCGCGTCACTCCTGCCCTGCGCCACTGCTCGAGCAACCATTCGTCAATGTCCTCGGGATTCGCCTCGACCGTCCATTCCGAGAGCCGCGAGAGCCGCGCCGCACCCACGATGGCTTCGACTGCCCCGGTGAGCCCCGCACCCAAGCAGGAGGGAGTACCTCCCCCGACGAGCAGAGTGTCTGGGCGGGAGAGATCGAGCCCTACAGCCGCCTGAAGCCGGAGCTCGGCGGCCAGGGCCCTGGCCCAGCGGGATGGATCGGGCGAGGAAGTGGCGACGACCGGGTAATCGCAATACGGACAGCGACGCCTGCAGAAGGGCATGTGGAGGTAGAGATGACGGACAGCCGTCACGGTACTGCTCTTCCGCGGTTCACGGAGCAGTGGACGACGGGAGCGAGAGCCCCCAGACGTTCCCCCGGGCGTCCGTACCCCCGCGCTTGCTGCCGCTGCCCGCATGCGCGCGTCCGGGGTCAGAACTGCCCGTCAACCGCACGCCACCAGAGCTCCTCTTCCCCCGGGGGCCGTTCGCCGCCCGTGTCCCGGCGGGCACCTGGGATCGGATCCGGCAGCGCTCGCTCGCTTTTGCCCGCCTGGACCTGCTTCCAGAGCCCCTCGAGGAGCTCGTCGAGTCCGCTGCGCGTGACGGACGAGACGACGAACGAGCCCCAGGCGCCGGGCGCCTCGATCGCAGGGGGTGGCTGTCCACGGCCGAGCACGTCCGCCTTCGTCATAACGACGCAGTGGGGGCGGGAGGCCAGGTCCGGCGAGTAGCTCGCGAGTTCTCCGCGGAGCCGGCCGTAGCTTCGCGACGGGTCGGGGTCATCCACGGGAACGAGGATCGCGAGTGTCCGCGTCCGTTCGATGTGCCTGAGGAATTGGAGGCCGAGGCCCCGGCCCTCATGTGCCCCCTCGATGATTCCGGGGATGTCGGCGACCGCGAATGACCGGTAGCCGGAGAGTTCGGCCACCCCGAGATTCGGCGTGAGCGTGGTGAAGGGGTAGTCGGCAACCTTCGGGCGCGCCGCGGACACCACGGAGAGCAGGGTCGACTTCCCGGCATTCGGTTCCCCAACAAGCCCCACATCCGCGATCAGCTTGAGGGTCAGCTCGATGCTCCTCCTGTCCCCCTGCCGGCCCGGTTGCCACTCCCGCGGCGCCTGTCTCGTCGCCGTGGCGAAGCGCGCGTTTCCGAGGCCCCCGCTCCCACCCTTCGCCACGATGAGGCGTTGCCCACCGTCAAGGAGTTCGCCGATCACCTGCCCTGTCCCGGCATCCGTGACAACGGTCCCGGGGGGGACATGAAGTTCCCGGTCCTCCCCTCTCCGGCCCGTCCGGTCGTTCCCCTCCCCATGCGCACCCCGCCCCGCCCGGTACAACGCGTGATAGCGGAAGTCGAGCAGCGTCGTGAGCTGGGGATCGCAGACGGCGACAACGTCGCCGTCTGCGATCCCCAGCTCACGACGCTGCTCGACTTCCGCTATCACGCGTTGTAC
>JAAXGI010000265.1 GCA_012267505.1 Gemmatimonadota bacterium | reverse complement strand
GCCCCGCCCATGTCGGTGATCTCCTCGCTCAGGTAGGCCGTGTTGGCGAAGACCCTGAGCAAGAGCCCCGGCCGCCGGATCAGCTGGCCCCGGGCGCCCAGCTCGAAGCCCCGGGCCCTCACCTCGCCGATATTGTCGAGCTGCTTCTTCGTGAACCCGCCCGTGACCGGGAACTGGCGCGCGACCAGGGCGTCGGCGACCGTGCGGCGCCAGTAGGTCGCCTCCACGGACCAGGCGTCGTCGAAGAGCCCCAGGTCGAGCCCGAACTCCCACTCCTTGGACACCTCGGGCTTCAACTGGTCGTTGCCCAGGTTCGAGGGCCCGATGCCCGGACCCAGCACGGTGCCCAGGGACGTGAAGGTGGTCGACTTGTCGAACGCGCCCGGCTGCAGCCCCGACGTGCCGAAGGCCGCCTTGAGGCGGAGCGACGAGAAGGTCTCGCTCCCCCACAGCTCGCTCGGGACCATCGCGACGTTGGCCTTCGGATAGAAGGCGGCGCTGAACGAGTCTCCGAACGCGGAGTTCGCGTCCCAGCGACCCCCGACGGTCAGGAAGAGCCAGTCGTCCAGGCCGATCTGGTCCTGCAGGTATCCGCCGATCTGCGTCACCCGGAGCCACCGCTCGTAGGAGGACTCGGAGCCGAGCGCCGAGAGCGTCTCGAGGCCGGGGCCCGGGAAGTCGCGGCCGTCCCCGCCGACCGACTGGCGCTGTTTGAGGAAGCCCTGGCCGCCGAAGAGGAAGGTGTTCTCGATCCGGTCCGTCCTGAAGACGTAGGAGCCCTTGACGTCCGCCGTGATCTCCCGGCTCCGGTCCTCGTTGACCTCCCGGCTGCCGTCGGGCGTCGAGCCCGAGAACCCGTCCACGTTCCAGCCGTACGGCCGGAAGGAGACCGCGTCGTCGGAGGTGAAGTCGAGGCCGAAGGTGCCGTCGAGCCGGAAGCTCTGGGCCGGGGTGAAGCCGACGGTCGCGGAGCCGGCGAAGTGCTGCGCGTTCACGAAGTTCAGCTCGTAGGTGTTCTCACGGAGCGTCGCGAACGCCGGCTGCCCGTAGAAGTTCACCTGTCCCCGGTCCGGGTCGGCGTTGGCCTTGCGGAGCTGCGACATGAGGGAGGAGGAGAAGACGCCGTAGACGCTGTTCGCGTTGTTGGGCGTGTGGTGCTCCATGTCCGAGTAGAGCATGCTCACGCCGATGTTCAGCTCGCTGCTCGGCACCACGGTGAAGTTGGTGTGCAGCGACGCGCGGCGATTCGTGTCGTTCGCGGGCTCGAGCCCCTCGACCGGCTCGAAGTTGCGCGGCGCGTCGTAGGGGCCGTCCTCGCGCGAAAGCCGCGCGGAGACGAAGTACTGGAACACGTCCGAGCCGCCCGACACGGATCCGGAGTAGCTCTGCGCGAATCCGGTGCCCAAGAGGTCGGGAATGATGTCGCGCACGACGGGCCGGAAGGGCTCGACGGGCTCTCCCCAGCGCCTGGACATCAACCGCACGGCGTCGCTCAGCCGCTGCTCGTCACCCTCTCCCGTGCATCCGGCCGTCTCGCAGGCCCGCCCGGCGAAGTCCGCGACCGGGAGGATGCGGTCGGTCGGCACGCTGACCCCGGTGACGTCGGCCTGGAAGGTGAAGCGCGGGGCCCCGATGTCGCCCCTCTTGGTGAAGATCTGGATCACGCCGTTCGAGGCCTCGGTGCCGTACAGCGTGGCTGCGGCCGCGCCCTTCAGGATCTCGATGCGCTCGATGGACTCGGGAGGGATGTCGTCGAGACGCGACGGATTGCCCTGGTCATTGAAGTTCTGGATCGCGGAGCGGTCCACGCGGACGCCGTCCAGGTAGACGATGGGCTCGTTGAGCTGCGAGAGCGACGCCGAGCCGCGAATGCGGATGCGCGCCCCCTCGCCGGTGTAGCCCGAGGAGGGAAGCGCCACGACGCCGGGCTCGCGGCCCGCGATGAGCTGGCTGAAGTCGGCGATCGGCGCGCTCTCCAGCTCGGCGGCGTCGAGCGTCGCGATGGTGTGGCCGAGCTTGCGCTTCTCGGTCGCTACGCCGGTGCCCGTCACGACGATCTCGTCGAGGGCGAGCGCGGACACCGCGATCGCGAAGTCGACGCTCGTCGCCTCGCCCGCTGTCACGGTGACGGTCTCCGACGCCGAGCGGTATCCGAAGCGCTCGACGATGAGGGTCTGCGTTCCCGGCGGCACGTTCGCGAGCAGGAACTGGCCGCTCCCGTCCGTGAGGGTGCCGAGGCCGGGACCCTCCAGGTACACCTGCGCGGAGACGAGCGGCCGGCCGGAGCCTTCCTCGGTCACGCGACCCGTGACCAGGCCACCCTGCTGGGCCCCGAGGGCCGGCGCGGCCGCCAGGCCGGCCGCGAGCAGGAGCAGGGCCAGGGACCGCCGGGCGGCGCCCACGTGGCCTCGCGGTCCGCGGGGCCTCCGGGACTGCCACGGAGTCGACCGGCTCTCCGAGTCGTCGTGCGGTTTCCTGTTCCTGTTCGGCATGACGCTTGAGGCCCTCGCTTGCATCGGCCCAGCCGTGGCGCACCCAGCAACGAGCGTGGTGCCATGCACGCCCAGGAGGTGCCGGACCAGTACGCCGCCATTCCTGCGGCATTTCGTCACAGGGCTGTACTGATCGACGTGAACCGATCGGCCCTAGAGGCGTCTCTTTACGAAGCCACCCGATACGCTTGGAGGATCAACAAAGCCAAGGCTACCCGTTCAGAGGTGGTCCCGCCCACCGCGAAGCTCCTGTTGAGATCGCGGAGCTCTACGCAGGCAGGCGTGTCCTCCGACGAGCACCGGAGATCGGCGCACAAAACCCGATCCGCTACACCTGGTGACGGGTCATCCGGAGGTGCGCTTGCCCGGGGCTTGAGCAGGACGGCAGAGACCTCACCCGAACCGGACGTCGCTCGGAATCGTTGTTCGATCTCCGCGCGCAGGCGGCTCTCCGCCTAGCGGGCGGTCACGGAGTCCCGATCTCGACGGAGAAGCGGGTACCATCCCAGTCGAGGTGGAGCATGCCTGCATCAGCCGTCTCCTCAAGGGAGATGGTGAAGCGCTCGACCATCTCCGGCAGCGACGACCGGCTCATCTCCACGGTTTGGAAATCGTTGTCCGGGTTGTAGGCCGTGCCCCACTGCCCTGTCTCTTGGTTGATGATCAGCTGCTGCGAGTCCGGCGTATACGTCGACCAGAGCGTGTAGCTGCCGGCGGGCACCTCCGCACCCCCGATCACCAGGTCCTGGTCCGTTGTGAAGACCGTGGCCGCGTTGGCTCCGGTCCGCCACACCTCCCCGTAAGGAACGAGGCCTCCCCAGATCTCACGGCCCCGCTTGGCCGGCTGGGAGTACGAGATCTCGATATTGGCACCGCGCAGGTTTGCTTCCGTGGTGGCCGGCGGCGAGGCGACCCCGATGCCCTCACCTTGGGCGTCGCGGGCGGCCCACGCCGACGCCAGGGCGTCCACATCCAGCGTCGCCACCCTCTCGGTGACGATATCCACGGTCGTCGCGCTGCCGTCGGCTCCGAGGATGTTGCCGTCCGCGTCGGCCCAGGCCAGCACGGGCGCGCCGAAGACGCTGATGGCCACGGTATCCCCGGCAACTTGGGAGACGGCGTTGTTGACGGGTTGCGGACGAGTCGGGTATACGAGTTCCACAGGGACTTCGGGTTCGCCCGCGGCGCGGGCCTGCCGGATCGCCTGCTCGAAGGCGAACATCGCCATGCTAGAGCGGCCCAGCGTGGGGATCGCTCCAAGCCCCACTTCAAAGGAGGTCGTGCCCGGGTTCTCTCCACCGGTGCGCTCGACCGTGGCCGTTCCGCCCTCGATGGATGCCGTCCACGACTGAGGGCCCGGCCCCTCCGGGTTCTCGGCTGGCGTACTCCTCTCGGCCTGGAGGCGAGAGATGGTGCCGTCAGGGTTCAACGTCGCGGTGTAGGTAATCCGGTGAGTGTAGGGCATGCGGCTGACCAGCCGACCTTCGATGCCCGTCTCCGTCCGGGTAAACGTCTCAACTGTGATCGTGTCGTCTCCGAGCCTGGAGACGAACCCACCCGGCCCGGACTCTGCTGCCTCGCAGCCCAGACCGAACACTGCCAGGACCATGGTCGCCCAGCTCGGAATCCTCGTTGATCGCAACATCCAGTCCTCCTTCATCTTCAGCACGCCTGGCTCGGTTCGACCCCTCACCCTTACCCCGCACCCGTATGGTAAGACAAGCGGGTGAAAAACGCGATGGACCGATGACGGCGGCCGGAAGAGAGGTGCCGGCATAGGCCCTCGGCGTTGGTGCGGGCGGGGAGGAGGCCGGGGGACAACCGGGTCTCGCCGCGCAATCCGCCCGGCGATGCCCGGTTACTGCCCCTCGCTACAAACTGTTGCCTGCTACCTTCCGCCGCTGGTGCTGCTCTCCGCGCCCTCGAGGAAGCGCATGGATTCCCGATAGCCCGCGAAGGAAGTGCGTCCGGCCCACACCTGGGTCAGCTTCTCGTAGGCCTCGCCCGCCCGCTCGAAGTCCCCGGTCTCTACGCTCGCGCGCGCCAAGCCGAGCAATGAGCGTGGGCGGTTCGGCATGCGCATCAGCGAGGTCTCGAACATGGCGGCGGCGTCCTCGTGGGCTCCGAAGCCCGCGAGTATCTCGCCGTACAGTTCGTGCACGGGCTTGATCGGGTTGGCGGCCCCGCGCGGGGGAGCCATCGCCTCCACGGTCTCCACCGCCTGGTCCATCAGCCTCCGGGCGCCGGCTTCGTTGCCTCGGTCCGCTTCCAGCAACGCGGCCACCTGCTTGTGCATCACACCGGCGTAGCCGTCCGCGTCGGCGTCCAGGGCGGCCGCGGCCGCCTCCAACGCATCCCGGTCACCGGTACGGGCCGCGCTCAGCCCGGCGGCGAGCAACTCATGCCCGGATGATTCGTCGGTGACGGGCAGGACCGCCCACTCCTCGGTATCGACGAT
>JAAXGI010000120.1 GCA_012267505.1 Gemmatimonadota bacterium | reverse complement strand
GCGATCTTCGGCGACCACTGCTCGCCAATCTCCGACACGACGGTCCTCTCCTCGATGGCCACCTCCTGCGACCATATGGACCACGTCCGCACACAGCTTCCCTACGCGCTCGCGGCGGGGGCGGTCTCGGTCGTGCTCGGAGATGTCGGAACGGCCTACGGGCTCCCGGCGTGGGCCGCGCTCGCTGGCGGCGCGGCTCTCCTGTACGTGCTACTCCGCCGGTTCGGCGTCAGCGTCGGGGACGCGGCCACCGCTCGACCGTGAGCGGCGATCCCGGAAGAATTTCTGCAGCAGACCCGAGCAGGCTTCCTCGAGCACGCCCCGCGTGACGCGCACGCGGTGGTTGAGGCGGGGATCCTGCACGAGGTTCCCGAGGCTCCCGGCCATCCCCCCCTTCGGGTCGCTCGCGCCGTAGACGAGGCGCCCGACCCGGGCGAGGACGAGGGCGCCCGCACACTGCGCGCACGGCTCAAGCGTCGTGTAGAGGGTCGCGCCCTCGAGCCGCCAGTCACCGAGCCGCTTGGCACCCCGCCGGATCGCGACCACCTCGGCGTGTGCGGTAGGATCCGACTCGAGGATCCTCATGTTGAATCCCTCGGCAAGGACTCCGCCGTCCTTGATGAGCACGGCGCCAACCGGGACTTCCCCCTTGGCGAGCGCCTCGCGCGCGCGCTTGAGCGCACGGGACATCCAGCGGTTGTCCTCGGGCCGCCGGGTCTCGAAGTGCGGGGCCCGATCCGCGACCTCGGTTCCTACGACGACCCCGGTGGCCCGGCCGGAGCTCCGAACCCGAGGCGTCCCGCGCCGGCCATCCGCGCCGCTCCCGGTCGGACGGGGTGGGGCGCGGTAGCGGTCCGGATCCTCCAGCAAGTCCACCGCGGTCCGGATCCGCGCGAGGGCGGTGTCCGGCCCGAGGAGGCGGAGGACGTCGAAGATGCCCGGACTCGCCGAGCTTCCGGTGAGGGCGACCCGGAGCGGGTGGATGATCCTGCCCGGCGCAACCCCCCGCTCGACTGCCAACGCCCGGAGCACCGCCTCGAGTTTCGCCTTCGCCCAGGGAACAGACGAGAACCGCTCGGCGAGTTGGGAGAGGAGATCCCGTGTTAGGGCCGGATCCCGGCCCCAGTACTTCTTGGCAGCCCGCGGATCGATCTCAACGTCCCGGGTGAGGAAGAGGCACATCTGGGATGCGACCTCGGCCGGTGTGCGGCCGCGCCTCCGGAGGAGGTCGAGGAGATCGGAGAACCACCCGGGATCCTCGCGGCGGCGCCTCTCCCCCTCGGCACGGTGGTCGCCGAGTTCGGCAAGCACGAGTCCGGCGAGCGCATCCTCCGGGAGACGTGCGAGGTGCTGGCCGCTCAGCCAGGCAAGCTTCTTCGCATCGAAGACTGCGCTCTTCCGGACCACGCGGTCGAGCGAGAACTGCTCGATGAGCTCCGCGCGGGTCATGACTTCCTCGTCAGTGCCGGGCGACCAACCGAGGAGCGCGAGGAAGTTCACCATCGCCTCGGCGAGGATCCCGTTCCGCCGATGGGCGGAGACCGGCGCGGCTCCGTGGCGCTTGGATATCCGCTTCCCGTCGGGCGCGAGGATCATCGGGACGTGTCCGTAGCGGGGCACGTCCTTCCCGAGTGCGCGTAGGAGGAGGATCTGCTTTGGAGTGTTCGCGAGGTGGTCGTCCCCGCGGATCACATGCGTGATCCGCATCTCGGCGTCGTCGGAGGCCACGGCCAGGTTGTAGGTCGGCGTGCCGTCGGAACGGAGGATCACGAGATCCTCGATATCGTCGTTGCGGAATCTCCGTCGCCCGTGGACGAGGTCGTCCCACGCGGTCTCCCCGGGCGGCACGCGGAAGCGGATCGCGTGCGGCTCGGCGCGCGCGGCGCGGCGCTCCACCTCGCCCGGGTCGAGAGCATCCGCCCGAAGCCTCGGATAGCGGCGCACCTCGTCGGGACGCTCCTGCCGGACGGCGCGAAGCTCGTCGGGAGGGACAAAGTCCCGGTACGCGAGCCCGCGGGCGAGGAGCGACTCAGCATCCGCGCGGTGGCGCCCGACCCCCTTGCTCTGGAAGAAGGGACCCTCATCCCAGTCGAGACCCAGCCACTCGAGCCCCCCGAGGATCCGCTGTACCATCGCCGGGGACGAGCGCTCCCGGTCGGTGTCCTCGATCCGGAGGACGAACGTCCCGCCCGAGTGTCTGGCGAAGAGCCAGTTGAAGAGCGCCGTGCGTGCCCCGCCGACATGGAGGTGGCCCGTGGGCGAGGGAGCAAAACGTACGCGGGGCGGCATGGCAGAAGGCGGGCGGATCAGGCCGGCCGCCCCGCCGCAGACGCGTCCCCCACCCGCCCGCCGTAGCGACGCTCGATGTAGTCGAGGAGGATCGACTTGAACTCCTCGACGAGTGTCTCACCGCGGAGCGTGGTGTAGTGCTTGCCGTCCACGTAGACCGGGGCCTTCGGCTCCTCGAACGTCCCCGGGAGCGAGATCCCGAGGTTCGCGTGCTTGGACTCGCCGGGCCCGTTCACCACACATCCCATCACGGCAACCTCGAGTTCCTCGACGCCCGGGAAATCGTCCTTCCACACGGGCATCCGCTCACGGATGTGTCCCTGGATCTCCTCGGCCATCTCCTGGAAGTAGGTCGAGGTCGTCCGGCCGCACCCCGGGCAGGAGGTGACCTGCGGCTCGAAACTCCGGATCTGCAGGGACTGGAGGATCTGGCGGGCGACGCGCACCTCCTCGGTCCGATCGCCCCCGGGCCGCGGGGTGAGCGAGACCCGGATCGTGTCGCCGATCCCCTCGATGAGGAGCACCGAGAGGGCGGCGGCGGTGGCGACTGTCCCCTTCGTTCCCATCCCCGCCTCAGTGAGGCCGAGGTGGAGGGGGTAGTCGGAGAGGGGGGAAAGCTGCTGGTAGACGGCGATCAGCTCCGGCACGGCGGAGACCTTCGCCGAGAGGATGATCCGGTCGGACCCGAGTCCTGTCGCCTCTGCCAGCTCGGCCGAGCGGAGCGCGCTCTCGACGATCGCGTCACGGAGCACGGCCGCGGCGTCCTTCGGCACATCGCTCCGGGCGTTCTCGTCCATGAGGCGGGTAAGGAGGTGCTGGTCGAGCGAGCCCCAGTTCACCCCGATCCGTACCGGCTTCCCATGCTCGAGGGCGATCCGGACAATTGCCTGGAAGTTCTCGTCGCGGCGCTTCGAGCCGACGTTTCCCGGGTTGATGCGGTACTTGGCGAGCGCCGACGCGCAGTCCGGGTGCCGGGCCAGCAGGAGGTGCCCATTGTAGTGGAAATCGCCCACGATCGGGACGTCGATCCCCCGGTCGGCGAGGCGGGAAACGATCTCGGGGAGCGCCCGGGCTGCGGCGTCGTGGTTCACCGTGACCCGTACGATCTCGCTTCCCGCGAGTGCGAGTTCCGCGACCTGAGCCACGGTGGCCGGCACGTCCGCCGTGTCAGTGTTCGTCATTGACTGGACGACGACCGGGTTCTCACCGCCGATCCGGATCCCGCCGACATCGACCTCGACCGTCTTCCTGCGGTTCCAGATGCTCATATGTCTCCCGTGGGTTCGCCGAAGACCCCGGAGACCGGGGCGGGTGGACCGGTCGCGCGCTCTGCGCATCCCGGGTAAAGCCCAACCATCTGCATCATCGGTGTTGCTCCCCGCGCTTCCAAGCAACCGCGGGGAAGACGCGAACAGCCCCGGTTGAAGGTGTCACCTCTGCCGTCCTACCGTAAGTGCCGGGCAGATCGCACCCTGCGCAGGCGTAGGGCCTCCATCGCATCCGAGTTGCCCAACCGTCGCCGTTACGACCGAGGAGGACTCCCCCGGAGCACACCCTGCCCCCTCAGCCCGGAGCGCCCGGTACCCATCGGCCTGCTCTTCGGTCGCGCAGAGGTCGCCGGTCATACTCCCCGGCCGCCCCCGGGGGAGCGGGGTTTGGTCCCGCCGGGCCGCGAACTCCCTCCACCGAGTCCTGACCGCGTCATCCGCGCAGGCACCGGCCTAGACATCCGTCCACGGTCCCGTAGACCTGCCATGCGGCCGGATCAGGCAGAGATCGCAGGGCATATTGCGCCCGCGCGGTCCGCTTCCGCGATACACCAGCGGCCAGAAGAGCGGGAATCCAGATGAAGTACACAACCGTAACTGCAGCCACCAGAGTCACCAACGACGGCCCCTCCCTGGCGATGGGAGTCCGTCGATCGCGCTTCGCGATCCTGTCCAGCAGGGCTCCCCAACACCGCTGCGACCGGCCTGCCTCGACCAGCCCGTCCCAGACACGCCGTCTGGTGGCGTCGTCCGGCAGTGTGACCTCCCGGCTGGCCGGACGATGGAAAGAAGGCTGGAAGTGCTTGCTGTTGCAAGGTTCGCATGGCCCGCCGGACCGGGTCAATTCCGGTGACGGGCATCAAGGCACCTGCGCCCGCTACATGCTCGGCGGGAGCTTCCGGAGGACACCGAGGAGGGCAGACCGCCAGCGGCCACCGTTCGCGAGGTGCGCCCGACCATTGAATCCCACAGCGACCAGCCGATCGCGTGGGATGGGAACCAGACAGACCGGCACATCCTGAGCGGTACCGGCGACTTTTCTGAGACGATGCGGACGGATGCCCCGCGACCGACCACCGGAACCGAGGCCGGTGTGCAGACGTCGGTAAGCCGGAACTCTTCCGATCGGCGAAGTGGTGGCGTCGGCGGACTACCGGATCGCCGCAATCGGGGCGGCTCCCCGCGTGCGGGTGGCCACGCGTAGCATTTGCGACTTCGAGGATATGGGTATCGAGATCGTGGAAGCCCAGACAGAAGCATGAGCGCCAACACCGAACCGGGTTCCCACCGGTTGACTCCCGATGGATTCGCCTCAGTCGTGAAGGCGGCGGCTCTCGAGGGCCTTCCTGGCCGACTCACACACCCCAACCGACTCGCTTGCGCCACACCGAAACCCGTTGAGCGGGAAGACCTGACGCGCCGCTGCGAGCCGGTTGCATACGCGGACCAGTCCGGGTCTTCGCTCTCGACGGGCGCCGCGCGGGCAGGCAGGTCCGGCGTCCGTCCGCCGACCGTGCGGCTCGATCAAGTCTCCGGAGATACCGGGCCTCGATCTGATCGAGGACCTTGTGTGCCAACTGTTTACGGCTGTATACCTTGAGCCCTCCTCGAACCCGCCGGTGACCCCTTCCGCGGGGCAGACCCTATTCAATGCGGTAGAGCCATACGAGCCTCGTTTGACACCGGATGGACACCGAGGAGAGCCTGACCCCATGGGGCCAGCAAGTGATGTTCCATGCCTGACCGGCGGCACCGGACAAGGCTCTAGGGAGGAGCGAGAGTGAGTGAGGACCCCTCGTACCCAGACGTAGGCTTCGTCACGACGGTGAATCGGCTCTTATGTCCCGTGATGCTGCTCCTCGGACTGCCCGGCCCCATCCTCGCCCAGGGATCGCTCGATGTCCTCGTGCGCGACGGTACGACCGGGCAGCCGTTGGCGGGTGTCCAGATCTTCCTTCCCGAACTGGGGAGAGGCGACATCTCCGACTCGGATGGCCACTCCGCGATCGCCGGAATTCCGGCTGGGATCCACGGCGTGGAGATCAGCCTTATCGGCTATTCCGCGGAGCGCCGCGAGGTGGTCGTCGTCGACGGCCAGACGGCCCGTCTCGACGTGGCTCTGGGGGAAGCCGTGATTGCGCTAGAGGGCGTCGTTACCGTGGGCAGCCGGGCTCGTCCCCGGACCGTCACCGAGTCCATGGTCCCCATCGACGCCATTCCATCCGCCGACATCGTCGAACAGGGCGACACCGATGTGGCCGATCTGCTGAGGACCGTCGTGCCCTCCTTCAACATCAACCCCCAGGCCACCGGTGACGCGGCCAAGATCATCCGGCCCGCCAACCTGCGGGGACTGGCGCCCGACCACACTCTCGTGTTGGTCAACGGCAAGCGGCGACACCGGGCGGCGGCCATCCTCTGGATCGGAAACGGCAACTCCGACGGTGCCCAGGGACCCGACCTGTCCAGCATTCCGGCCATCGCCCTGCGCCAAGTCGAGGTGCTGCGCGACGGGGCTTCGGCCCAGTACGGTTCCGACGCTATCGCCGGTGTCATGAACTTCCAGCTCAGGAACGACCGTTCCGGCGGGGCCATCGAGGTGCGCGGGGGAGGTTTTGCGGACGGTGGGGGCGAGGCATACACCATGGCGGGGAACGTCGGGCTGCCGCTGGGCAGTCTTGGCTTCGCGAACCTCAGCGCGGAGTACGGCAACTCGGCCTCCACCAGCCGCAGCGTACAGCGTTCCGACGCCGCACTCCTGACCTCCGTCGGCAACACCCACGTGCGGGATCCCGCCCAGATCTGGGGCTCTCCGAAGATCGAGGACGACTACAAGCTTTGGGGTAACTTCGGATACCTGCTGGACGGCGGCACACAGCTCTATGCCCACGCCAACCACGCCAGCGAGCGAGTTACCGGGGGATTCTTCTTTCGCAACCCCAATACACGCGACGCCGTGTTCAGCGCCGACGGTGGAGAAACCCTTCTCATCGGCGACGCGCTTGACGCCAGCGACGAGGTGGTGGACGGCTCGGCCGGATGTCCGACGGTGCGCGTGTCGCGCGGCCTGCCAGATCAGGCGGCGCTCGCCCAGGTCCTGGCCGACCCGAACTGCTTCAGCTACCAGGAGATGTTTCCAGGTGGCTTCACCCCCCACTTCGGCGGCGATGTAACCGACGGTTCCCTGGTCACGGGAGTGAAGGGTCAGACGGCGGGCGGGCTCCTCTGGGACGTCAGCGCTGGCTACGGATCGAACGAGGTAGACTTCTTCATCTTCAACACGGTCAACGCCTCGCTGGGACCCGACACCCCGAACGAGTTCGATCCCGGCCTCTACCGGCAGGAGGAACTCAACTTCAACATCGATTTCAGCTACGCCGCGAACGACATGCTGAGCCTCGCCGGGGGCGCGGAATGGCGCGACGAGCACTTCACCATCGGACTGGGTCAGGAGGAGTCGTGGATCATCGGGCCGTATGCGGCACAGGGATTCAGCGCGGGTTCCAACGGGTTCCCCGGCTTCAGCCCGATCGCCGCCGGGGACTGGAGCCGCTCAAACTACGCACTCTACACGGACGCGGAGCTGCTGGACCCGGAGGATGTCTGGAACCTGGGCGCGGCACTGCGCTTCGAGGACTTCGAGGATTTCGGGGCCACCTTGAACGGCAAGCTGGCCGCGCGCTATGCGCTGGTCGACGCGGTCGCGCTGCGGGGCAGCGTGAGCACGGGATTTCGCGCGCCCACCCCCGGTCAGCAGAACGCGTTCAATGTTTCCACCCAGTTCAACCGGCAACTGGGGGATCTGGTCAACAACGGCACCATTCCGTCCACCTCCAGAGTGGCCGCGTTGCAAGGAGGCGAGGCGCTGGACGCGGAAAAGTCGCGCAACATCGCGCTGGGAGCAGTAATCGACGGGGGAGCGCTCCAGGTCACCGTGGACTACTTCCACATCCTCGTCCGGGATCGCCTGGCGCTGACACAGAACTTCGAACTCACGGAAGCCGAGAAGATCCAGTTGGTCGCGGAGGGCATCTCCAGCGCGACCAACCTCCAGAACTTCCGCTTCTTCACCAACGACTTCCACACGAGGACCCGCGGTGTGGACATCGTGGCCACACTCGCGCCCCCCTCGAGCGACACCCAGTTCAGCTTCGCCTTCAACCGCACCGGCACCCGGGTTACTGCCCACGATCCGGAGATCGTGAATGAAACGCGCATCCGGCAGCTTGAGGAAGGACTGCCCCGATACCGGTGGGTTCTTACCGGGAAACACGCCCTCGGGGGCCTGGGCGTACTCGGCCGCCTCAGCTACTACGACGGCTGGTTCGACTCCCGGGACGATCTGCCCTACGGGGGTGCCCATCTGGTGGACATTGAGTTGCTCTACGCCTTGAATGAATCGGTGACTCTGACCGTCGGCGGACAGAACGCCCTGAACAACTATCCGGGGGAAAATCCGAACGCCGTGTTCTCGGGCAACAGGTATAGTCCCAATTCGCCATTCGGGTCGAACGGGGGATTCTACTATCTCAGGCTGGGATACGACTTCCGGTGAGCGCAAGCTGATGAGAACCAACTGGTCCGCACCGCTGGCGCGCGCGTTGACCGGCCGACCACTCTCGGCGGGGGTGCAGCCCTGCTACGCCCTCCTCGGGGCCGGAAACAACACTGAGATGGAAGGCGTCTTCAGCCGCCTAAAGGTGGAGAATCGGTCTCTGATCGCAGACGCCGGATCGCTTGCGGACCCCACCGCCGTCGTCCAGGATCGGCTCGAGGTTTACAATCGGACGCGCGGTCACCCCTCCTTCGGAAACAGGCCGCCCTCGGTTATCGTCAACGACCGCTACCAAGAGGTCTGAACAGCACAACGGACCCGGAGGGCAGGTGCCCAGACTCTTGGGATCACTTCACGCCGCGTCTCTTCCCCGACCCTGTTGCTCGTACAATCGGTGGATCATACTTGTCCCCATGATCGAGCGTCTTGGTCTGTCCCGGGTCGTCGGCGCCGTCCCCGCAGCCGCCATTCTTGCGGTGAGCCTGCCAGCGTGCGGGGACCAGCCGGCCACCCAGGACTTCTACGTCGAGCCCTCGATTCCCGAGAACCCGATTGCACAGACCCAGGCCGCGGCCGCTGAAGTCGCAAACCGTGAAGCGCTTCCCCCGACGAGTCCGATTCTTCCACTGGGGACACCGGAGCTGTCGGGCCAGGTCACCGTGACCCCGGTCGGGGAAGACCTAGAAATCGAGATACGGCTGGCGGGCCTCACCGCAGAGGCCGATCTCGCGGCACACGTCCATAGGGGCGTCTGCGCGGAGGGCGGCCCGGTCGCGGCCGCCCTGAGCCCGGTCGAGCACGGGATGGACGGAGTCGGCATCAGCCGAACGGCAGTGCCCGCGGCATCGCTCCCCGCCACAGAGCCGCTATTCGTTCAGATCCACGGCGGCATGGGCGCCCCCGTTGCGTGCGGCGACTTGACAGAGGAGTAGCAGACCCGCCTGCCCGATCAGCTGCCGTGAACACCCCCGGCATCCCTGCCATGGCCGGTAGCGACACCGGTCACATCCTTCACCGCCCCAGCGTCCCGGTGTCCGCCAAGGAAGCCGACACGAGTAGAGGAGCACGGCGGCAGAAGCAGCCCATCACGAAGAGCTGAAGTGCCTCTATCGCCGTACCAAGACCCAAGCCGGGGACCTGCGGGTGCGCCGCCCCCATCAGCTCGTCCGCCACCCGCTTGGCCCGGTGTACTGACTTGGCAGGCGTATTGCGCGCCAACGAGGCAGACCATCGAGAGAACCCCCGCAACGGCTTTCAGGAATGAACGATGACGCTTCCTGTTCTGTTATCCGGTCTTTTTGGCAGAGCCGATCGGCACGGCAACTCGTCGGCACCAAGATGCCGCCACTCGCCAGCAAAGCTTGAAGTGGAGAGCCCGGAGGCGCTGAACCGATCTGACGCCGCCGAAGAGGGCCGACAAGAGCGCCGGGAGCTCCGGCTTCGGGAATCGGGGAGTCTCCAGTGCCGAGAACACCATGGCTCCGGCCACGGCCACGGCACACGCATCATCCTCCACCTCGGGCAAGCTCCAGCCGCACCTTCGCGCTCTTCCCGATAGACAGGTACATCTCGTTCTGGGCGCGAACGACGTGGCCGATTGCGGTGGCGGCAGCGTTTGTCGGAAAGCGACCTTCGAAACGACGCGACGATTGCCTTCCCGCATGGGACTGGTCGTCCGGGAGCGAACTCACGGGAGGGTGGAGTGGAAGTGCACTCCCAACGCTCGCCGTACCGTGTGAGGCATGCCGAGCCGGTCGTGTTGCGATCGTCGCCTCGGACGTCACGTGGCGGGCAACGCTGAGCCAACCCCCTGTGGAGTGAATGCACGCGGAAACCCCGGGGCAGAAGGCGACGGCTTGTATCCGCCGACGCGGTAGCGACCCTGGCGATGCGGGGGCTCTTGATGAGAGATGGGCGCGCGGATCTCCACTCGGGCTGCGCCGTTCCGGAACTCCAAGGCCGCGCTGTGGCCGGCAGGCGTGCCCGAAACGCTTCGCCCACAGTCAGCGTGGTCTGGCCGGTTCGGTCGGGCATCGGCGGAAAACGGCCCGGGCGCGGTCGCCGGGATCGCCGGCAGAAAGACACTGTTCGCTATCGGGGCCGGCACACACGTATCGTCCACCCGCCTCGGGGCACGCCCGTCCCGCTGTCCGCTGCTTCGGCCGTCAGCTACCTTCCCGCGTCGGCTGTCGGGGGCGGCCTCGCGGCGTCCGGAACAGCTCCTGCTCGCGGGGCGGCGGCAGACACACGCTCAACC
>JAAXGI010000236.1 GCA_012267505.1 Gemmatimonadota bacterium | reverse complement strand
GCCTGGTAGGGCGTGTACTGGGTGTACCAGCCGGGGTTCTCGAGGATGTTCCTGAGGATCACCGGCGGGGTGACGGCCGCGCTGTATCCCATCCCGATGTAGGAACGCGACGCGGTGTTGCGTCCGGCGATGGCCCTGAGCCGGCGTTCGAGGGCGATCTCGGAGATCGCCTCGGGGAGGTCGGCCGGCTCCGTGCTGCGGATCGCGGGGGGCACCGCGTCTGCGACGAGCGCCTCGATGGCGTCGTATCCGAGGGCGGCGAGCATTCCCTCGATCTCGGCTTCCGTCGGTCCCAGATGCCGCGATTCGAAGCGTTCGGTCAGCTCTGGCCGAGGGATCATCGGGTCGGGTCGGGTCGGGTCCGGGGTCCGGGCGCCTGGGCAGGGCGGGCGCGGGCGCCCGCTTGCGGAGGTGGGCAGCAGCCGCTCGGGCGGGTGGGGTGCTAGCCGATCAGCGCCTCGTAGTCGTCCGCGTCGAGGAGGTCCTCGAGGGCGGCCGGGTCGTCGAGCCTCAGCTCGACGATCCACCCCGCGTCGTAGGGATCGGAGTTCACGAGGGCCGGGTCGTCGTCGAGCGCCGCGTTCACCGCCACCACCTCGCCGGCCAGGGGTGTGTAGAGGTCGCTTACCGCCTTGACGGCTTCGATCGTGCCGAAGACGTCCCCCTTTTCGAACCGGTCCCCGACCTCCGGGAGCTCGAGAAAGACGATGTCCCCCAGCTCGCCCTGCGCGTAGTCGGTGATCCCGACCGTGAAGATGTCCGCCTCGTCGGTCGGTCTCACGTACTCGTGCTCGTCGGTGTAGCGGAATCCGGTCGGGACTTCTGACATGCGCTTCTCCGGCGGGAATACAGATGCTCAACGCCCCGGCAATAGATATTTTCCCGAAAGTAGCGTCAACCCGGGAGGAGTGGCCTGCGGCCGACGGGTAGCCTTCCGCCCGCGCCTCCGTGAGATTGGACTCTTCCGACCGCCCCGGGGCCCGGACCGGGCGGACGGATGGCGCAAGCTGGATCTCGTCCGGGAGCCGGAGGAATCGACATGTTCGGTGGGCTCGGTGCGGTCGAGATCGGTTTCATTCTCCTCCTTCTCCTCCTTCTCTTCGGCGCGAAGCGGATCCCGCAGATCGCGAAGGGTCTGGGCGAGGGAATCCGCAACTTCAAGAGCGATGTAAAGGAGCCAGGGGCGCTCGCGAGCGGCGAGGAAGCGGACGGCGACGCCGGCCGGGATGACGGGAGGAGCTGACGTTTCGCTCACACCTCCGTGGGTGCGTCTCTCAATCCTCTTCCTCACCGTCTTCGTGGATCTGGTGGGGTTCGGGATCGTGCTGCCCCTCCTCCCGCTCTACGCGGACCGTTTCGGGGCCTCGGGCACGGTGGTCGGTGTCCTCGTCCTCTCCTATTCGGCCGCCCAGCTCCTCTTCGCGCCCCTCTGGGGGCGGCTCTCGGACCGGTACGGGCGGCGACCGGTCCTGATCGTCGGGCTCCTCGGCTCGACCCTCTCCTACCTGGTCTTCGCGTACGCCGGCTCGGTCTGGGTGCTCCTGCTTTCGCGCGTGATGGCGGGGATCGGAGGTGCGAACATCCCCGTGGCGCAGGCCTACATCGCCGACGTGACGCCGCCGGAGCACCGGGCGGGGAACATGGGGCTCATCGGGGCCGCCTTCGGTCTCGGATTCATCTTCGGACCCATTATCGGGGGCGTTCTCGCGCCGGTCTCCCCTGCGCTTCCCGGACTCGCGGCGGCCGGGCTCTGCGGGGCAAACGCGCTTGTCGCGTTCTTCCTCCTCCCGGAATCGCTCACGGTGCGCGAGCGCGTGCGGCAGATGCGGGCCCGCCGGGTAGTGGCAGGGCCCGTCGCGGCGGGAAAGGCGAGCGGGCGCACGGGACGCCCGGAGTTCCGGCTCGTGATGGCCAACCCGGCATTCGTCGACACACTCATCCTCTTCTTCGTGTTCACCCTCGCCTTCTCGATCCTGCATCCGATCTTCCCGCTCTATGCCTCGGAACGGTTCGGGTTCGGCGAGCGGGGCGTGGGGTGGCTCTTCGCCTTCCTCGGGACCATCTCGGCCGTCGTGCAGGGCGCCGTCGTCCGGATCCTCGTGGCCCGGGCGGGAGAGGTGGCGCTGATCCGCGCGTCGGCCGTGCCCTTCACGGCGGGCTTCCTGGTCGTCGGACTCGCTTCGTCCGTCCCGACCCTCCTCGCGGGCCTCGCGCTTCTCGCACTCGGCTTCGGCGGCACGCTTCCCTCGCTCGTGAGCCTCCTCTCCCGGTCGGCGCCCGATGCGATCCAGGGCGGCTCGCTCGGGATCGGCCAGAGTGCCGGCGCGCTCGCGCGCGTCATCGGCCCGTTCGTCTCGGGGGTCTCCTGGGACTTCCTCGGCGACTCGGCGCCCTACTTCGTGGCGGCCGGATTCGGAGTCGTCGCGGGGCTCTGGGGATTCCGGCTGGTGCGCCCGGAGTGAGCGCCCCGGTGCCGGTGCCGGCGGGACCGGGTCCCCCTGGAGAGGTCGTAGTCGTGCTGGACTGCCCCCGGGACGTGGTGAATGTCGCGGGTGTCGTGCGGGCGATGAAGAACATGGGACTCGCGCAGCTCCGGCTCGTGCGCCCCGGAGAGTTCGATCCGCGTCGGATCGAGGGGATCGCGCACCGGACGGCAGACGTCGTCTCCGCCACCGAGATCTGCCGTTCGCTCGCCGAAGCTGTGGCGGACTGCGTCCATGTCGTGGGCACGACGGCCCGGGCGAGGACGGCGCACCGGAACTACCTTCGGCCTCGCCCGGCCGCAGAACGGATCGTGGCCCGCACCCGCGAGGGGCGGGTGGCCGTCGTGTTCGGGCGCGAGGACCGCGGGCTCACGAACGAGGGGCTCGATCTCTGCGACGCCGTCGTCGTCATCCCGACGGCTCCGGATTACCCGAGCATGAATCTGGCCCAGGCATGCCTCGTGATTGCCTACGAGATCTTTCTCGCTCGGGAGGGCGAGGCTCCGCTCCCGCGGGGCAAGCGTTCGACCGCGCCCGCGACGAGGGAAGAGGTGGAGGCGACGCTCGCGGCGCTCGAGGGGGGGCTGGTGAGGATCGAGTTCTTCAGGGCCCGGGAGGCCGGAACGGTGATGAGGACGTTTCGCACGCTTCTCGCCCGCGCGGAGCCCGACCGGCAGGAGGCCGGGCTCGTCCGGGCCGTCGGCTACGAGATCGGACACTGTATCGACCGCCTGGAAGCCGGGGCGGAAGATGGTCCAGAGGCAGCGGGGCAGGCGGAGCCGGCGGACCGACGGACGGGAGGGCCGTGACGATGGGGGAGGCGGGAGAACCCGGAGGCCGGCCGGCCGGCCGCGGGAGCGCCGCCGGGAGGTACGCGGCGGCGGAGTTGATGGATTTCGCGCGCGAGCTCGCACTCGGCGCGGGCGAGCTCACGCTCAGCCACTTCGGGGACGTTCTCGCCGCCGAGACGAAGGCGGACGGGACCCCGGTCACGCGGGCGGACCGCGAGGCCGAGGCGTTTCTCCGGGGGGAGATCGGGCGCCGATTCCCCGGCCACTCCATCCTCGGCGAGGAGTTCGGCGAGGAGCGGGGAGACGAAGCCGTGCGCTGGATCCTCGATCCCATCGACGGCACGCGTTCCTTCATGAAGGGGGTGCCGCTCTATGCCGTCCTGGTCGGTGTCGAGATCGCCGGGGCGCCCGTTGCGGGTGTCGTCCACCTCCCCGCGCTAGGCGAAACCGTGGCCGCGGCGCGCGGGGAAGGGTGCCGGTGGTGGCCCTCCGGTGGTGGCCCGCCGCGGGTCGCGCGGGTCTCGTCCACCGGAGCGCTCGCGGACGCGACCGCGCTCGTGACCGATCCCGCGGCGCTTCCGGTCTCCCGGGTCGGCGCCGGATGGGCCGGTCTCTCCGGCGAGGTGTCCCTCGTCCGCGGCTGGGGCGACGCGTACGGGCACATCCTCGTGGCGACGGGGCGTGCGGAGATCATGGTCGACCCTGCCCTCTCGCCGTGGGACGCGGCTCCCCTCCTCCCGGTCGTGACGGAGGCGGGGGGGCGGTTCACGGACCTCGAGGGGCGTGCGACGATCCGCGGCGGCTCCGGCGTTTCCACGAACGGACGGCTGCACCGCGCCGTCCTTCGCCGTCTCGTGGGGAGGGACTGACGGCCGGCCCCCGGGCCGTCGTCAGCCTGTCCGGATCCCGGGCTCGAGTTCCCGTTCCAGCATCTCCGGCTCCGGCTTCGGTTGCCAGAGCTGGATCATCGGGAACGTCGAGAGGAACCAGTGCGCCGCGCCGCAGAAGAGACCGAGGAAACCGAGCGCGATCAGCGGTTCGAAGATCGTGATCACGGCGCTCCCGGTCTCGTGGAGCGATGGAGCGATCAGGAGATAGCGCTCGAGCCAGAGCCCCGTGAGGGCCAGCAGTGCGATCCCTCCGAGCCACGCGGGTATGGTCTTCGGCCGTTCCCCGATGAGCGCGGCAAAGGGGACGACGAAGCAGAGGACGATCACGAGGAGGCCGAGTCCGCCCCACTCCGCCCCCGAGCGGTGCACGAGCCACTCCTGCTCCCACGGGAGCTTCCCGTACCAGATCACGAGGTACTGAGAGAAGAAGAGGTAGGTCCAGAAGACGGAGAAGGCGAAGGTCAGCTTCCCGAGGTCGTGGAGGTTGCCGGTGGAGATCTGCTTGTCGGCGAATGCGTGCCGCCGCTTCAGGAGCACGGCGCCGAGCGCTGTGGCCGCGGCCCCGCCCCAGAATGCGCCCATGAAGAACCAGGCGGGGAACATCGTGGACAGCCAGTGCGGCTCGAGCGACATCGCCCAGTCGATTGCGAAGACGCTCATGACGAGGGCGTAGACGAGCACGAGCGCCGGGGAAAGCACCTTGAGCTTCGCCCAGCTCGCCGCTTCCTCCGCCGCATTCCCGCTCCAGCCGCCCGCGAGCCGCTGCCGCCAGCGGAGCCGGGCGGCGTCACCGGCCTCGTCCGCCTCCCGTTCGGGTCCGAGGTCGGGGCGAAGGGCGAGGTGCATGAACCGGAGGCTCAGCCCGAAGAGGAGAAGCGCGCCGGCGAGCTGCCGGGCCGTGAGGAAGGGGATGTTCAGATACGCCGCCTTCGCCTGCACGATCTCGTCGGTGGCCATGAGCTCGATCCACGGGAAGTAGTTCTCCCGGAGGGTGAGCATCGGCAGGAGGAGGAGGAACGAGACCGGGAGGAACGCCCCGAAGGCGAGCGAGAGCCGCCGGACCGACCAGTTCCAGCGGGCCTTGGTGATCACGGTGGCGGCGCAGAGGATGACCGCGCCCTGGGCGATGCTCGTGAAGAAGAGCCAGTTGGATACGTAGGCCTGCCACGCCCGGTCCGGATTGATCAGGAGGTAGGCGGCGAAGGCAGCCGCGCCGACCGCGGCCAGGAGGCCTGCGAGGAGCGTGACCCCACGCGAACGGTCGAGGTACCGGGCGGGGAGTTCCGAGGGGATGGACACGTCGTGCATCTCACTCTTCCTCGGCCGGCGCTTCCGCCGGATCCGGCTGCTCCGTGCCGCCCGGCGGCGGCACGAGCGGTCCCTGCAGCTCGCGCAGGTAATTGACGATGTGCCAGCGGTCGAAGTGACCGATCTGGTGCCCGTATGCGGGCATGATGCCCCGTCCGATCCGGATCAGCGTGTAGAGGTAGCCGTCCGTGTAGGAGGCTGCCTGCGGAGTGAGGAGCGAGAAGGGCGGGATCCCGGCGCGGGTGACCGGGCCCGCGCCGTCGCCGGCGGTGCCGTGGCAAGGGCTGCAGGCCCGGTTGAACACGACCTCGCCGCGGGCAAGCGAGGCGGCGGTCGGGGGGACGGGATTGGTGATCCCCGTTATTTCGGGGAGCTGCTGGAAGAGCTGCTCCTGCGTCGCGGGCGCGGGAATCTCGGCGACCGCGGCCTCCCCGATGTTCACCGCCCCCGGCCCCGGGGGGAAGTTTCCGGCCGCGAAGGGGACCGCCCCGTCGGGTGGGCCGAGCGGATGCTCGTACGTCTCGAATGCGGACTGGCTCCGCATGCTGCGCCCGAACAACGCCTGGAGCACGTCATCCATGGGCGTGCACCCGGCAGCGGCCGACACGAGCGCCATAATGGCGGCGGTCCGCCGGGCCCCGCGGCCGCGTTCCCGCCGCTCAGCCATGGCCGCTTCCCTCCGGGTCTTCCTTGAGGAGCGCCGGTCCGCTCGACTCGAGGATCTCTCTCGCCTCGCCGAGCCTGTCGTCGCTGGCTGTCACGTAGACCCCGAATCGACCCGCGGAACAGGCGGGATCGTAGACCACGTGCGTCTTGAGATCCGGGATCCGCATGTTCCAGAGGACCCCGATCACCGTCGCGAAGACCCCGAAGAGGATCGTCAGCTCGAAGGCGATCACGACGTAGGTCGGGATCGAGAGGATCGGCTTGCCGCCGGTCACGAGGGGCCAGTCCATCGAGGTGAAGATCGTGAAGGCGAAACCCGTGGCCGCGCCGGTGAGTCCGCCGATCAGCGTGAACAACCGGACGGGGCTCCGGCCGTAGCCGAGTGCGTGCTCGATCTCGTGCTCCGGAAAGGGAGTGAACGCCGTGATCTCGTCGAACCCTCCACGTCTCAGCGCACGGATTGCCTCCACCGTGGAGTCGAGGTAGTCGAAGGAGGCCATCAGCCCCTGGCGCGCGGCGTTCATCGGGCAGCCTCCGCCCCGGCGCGTGGCCGCAGCGGCGCGGGCAGGACCTCCTTGATCTCCGCGATCGCCACCGGAGGGAGGAGCCGGACGAAGAGGAGGAACCACATCCCGAACCAGGCGAAGCTCCCGACCATGATCCCCATCTCGGTCGTGCTCGGGCGGTAGTTCCCCCACGCAAACGGCATGTACTCTTGCGAGAGCGAGGTCACGATGATCACGAAGCGCTCGAACCACATCCCGATATTCACGAAGATCGAGATGACGAAGAGGGCGGCGATCGAGTGGCGGACCCGCTTGAACCAGAGAAGGACCGGGATCAGGATGTTGCAGGTGAGCATCGTCCACGTCGCCCACCAGTAGTCCCCGAAGGCGCGGTTCCAGAAGGCATGGCGCTCGGGATCCTCGCCCGAGTACCAGGCCATGAAGAATTCGGTGATGTACGCGTAGGACACGATGAGCCCCGTGACGAGACACAGCTTCGCCATCGCGTCGAAGTGCTTCGTCGTCAGGTAGGCCTCGAGTCCGAAGGCCTTCCGGATCGGAACCATGAGGGTGATCACCATCGCGATACCCGAGAAGATCGCGCCCGCCACGAAGTAGGGGGCGAAGATCGTCGCGTGCCACCCCGGCACGATCGACATCGCGAAGTCCCACGAGACGACGGAGTGCACCGAGAGGACGAGGGGGGTCGCCAGCGCGGCAAGGTAGAGGTACGCCTTTCCGAAGTGGTGCCACTGGCGGTCCGTTCCCCGCCAGCCGAAGGAGACCAGCTGGTAGACCCGGTGCCTCAGGCTCCCCCGCTCGGCCTGGTCCCGCGCAGCCGCGATGTCCGGGATGAGGCCGAGGAGGAAGAAGAGCGAGGAGACGGTGAAGTAGGTGGTGACCGCGAAGACGTCCCAGACGAGGGGTGACCGGAAGTTCGGCCAGAGAAGCCGCTCGTTCGGGTAGGGGAAGAGCCAGTAGGCGTGCCAGGCGCGCCCGAGGTGGATGATCGGGAAGAGCCCGGCCGTCATCACGGCGAAGACGGTCATCGCCTCTGCGGCCCGGTAGATCGACTGCCTCCACTTCGCGCGGAAGAGGAAGAGGATCGCCGAGATCAGCGTGCCCGAATGGGCGATACCGACCCAGAAGACGAAGCTCGTGATGTAGACGCCCCAGCTCACCGGGGTGTTCAGGCCGGTCAGCCCGATTCCGCTGATCAGCTGGTTCGCCCACGAGTACCCGAGGAGGCCGACTCCCGCCACGGCGAGTCCGAAGAGCAGCCACCAGATCTTCCCCGGCCGGGAGAGGATCCGCAGGATGTCGACATTGACCTTCCCGTAGGACGGGATGTCAGGATGCGTCTGGGCCCCCCGCTCGAGGGTCGTGCTAGACATGGATGTCCTCGACGGCGTGCAGGGTGACCTTGCGCAGGTAGTTCACGGCCGGCTGGGTGTTGATGAGCACGTCGAGGACCCGGTAGGTGCGGTCACTGGCGGAGAGCTGCGCGACGCGCGACGCGGGGTCGCGGATGTTGCCGAACACGATGGCCTCGGCGGGGCAACCCTGCTGGCAGGCCGGGACCACGTCGCCGTCTTCCACCGACCGGCCCTCGAGCGTCGCGCGGTTCTCCGCCTGGCGGATCCGCTGGACACAGAACGAGCACTTCTCCATGACGCCGCCGGATCGCACCGTGACGTCGGGGTTGTACTGCCAGTTCAGGGGCTCGGGCACGTCGGAGAAGTTGAACCAGTTGAAGACGCGGACCTTGTAGGGACAGTTGTTCGCGCAGTAGCGCGTGCCGACGCACCGGTTGTAGACCTGGGCGTTCAGCCCGTCCGGCGTGTGGTAGGCGGCGTACACCGGACAGACGGGCTCGCACGGGGCGTTGCCGCAGTGCTGGCAGAGCATCGGGAGGAAGCGGATGTCCACCGGACCGGGGATGTCGGCGTCGACGGTCTCGTAGAACCGCTCCAGGCGGATCCAGGCCAGGTCGCGCCCCATCCGGACCTGGTCCTCTCCGACGGTGGCCACGTTGTTCTCCGACTGGCACGCCGTGATGCAGGCCGAGCATCCCGTGCACTTGTCCAGGTCGATGGTCATGGCCCACCGGGGCGCCTGCGGGTCATATTCCCCGTAGCGCGCGCCCTCGAGCGGGTAGGCCTCCGGGATCCCTTCCTCGGCCTCGACGGGGACGAACCCGCCGACGGCCTGGAGCTCGTAGAGTTCGGCGTGCTCCTCCTCGTGGATCTCGCCGCCGAGCAGCGCCTCCAGCTCGACGGCCGGTGCGATCGGCCGGTGCCGCTGGTCGCTCGCGCCCTCGATGGAGGCGAGGCCCCGGTGTTCGCCGGTCGGCTCGATGGTGACGCGGGTCGCGAGATGAACGAGTCCGCCGGAAGTCTGTTCGAGCGCCGGTGGAAGGAGGGTCATGGGATTCGCGCCCCGTCCGTCGGCGTAGCGGCCGAAGCTCGTGTGTCCCCCGCCCATCGCGAGTGCCGCCGCATCCCTCCGGATCCCGGGGTACGTCCACACCGGGACCTCGACTTCGCCGTTCGGGGAGGTGACCCGGGCCACGTCTCCGCTCGACACGCCGAGTTCGGCGGCGGTCTCCGGGTGTATCTCGATCCAGGAATGCCAGGCGATCTTCGAGACCGGATCCGCGAGTTCCTGGAGCCAGGGGCGATTGGCCGAGCGTCCGTCCCCGAACCGGTCGGAAGGATAGACGATGAGTGCGAGGCCCTCCCCCTCGAGCTCGGGCGCCTCGAAGCTCATTGCGCGGTCGGGGGCCTGGAGTTCGCCGCCCGCCGCCTCCTCGGCGGGGAGTTCGACGACCCCGTCCCGGAGCGCTCTCCGCCAGAACGTCTCGAATGGTTCCTCCGACGCCAGCCCCGCGTGGATCTCCGACCAGGCGGAGCGCAGGTACTCCTGGTAGTCCGCAGCACCGGGATCCTGCCCGAGCCCGGCCGCGAGCCCGAGGAGGATGTCGCCACCAGCGCGCGAGTCGAAGTGGGGAACCGGCTGCATCGCGGGCTGCTGGAGCGCCCACAGTCCGGGTCTCGGGTTCGAGTCTCCCCAGCTCTCGAGGAAGTGCCGGTCCGGGAGGACGAGGTCGGCCTGGACTGCCGTCTCGTCGAGCCGGTCGGTGATGGCCACGCTGAAGGGCACCGAGGCAAGCGCCTCCGAGAATCCGAACCCGGGCGGAAGCGTGTAGGCCGGGTTCACGTTGTGGAGAATGAGCGCCTGGATCTCCCCGCCGGCCATCGAGTCGATGACGCCGGCAAGTCCGGCCGCCGGGCTCGCCGCGGCGCTCAGGTGCCCGTCCCAGGGCCGGAGCGTCTGGCCAACCGCGCCGCCGACCGCATTGAGCAGGAGGACCGCCACGTTGGCTGCTGTCGCATTGGCGCCCTGCGCCGCGATGCCGGGTCCGACGGCGAGCCCCGGGCCCTCTGCGACGAAGCGCGCCGCGAGGTCCTCGATCGTCTCGACCGGGAGGCCGACCTGTGCCGAGACAGTCTCGGGGCCGTACGCCTGGAGGAGGTCGGCGTACGAGCCCGCATCCCCTCCCTCCCGCGCGATGACGTTCGCGACGGCGAGAGCGACGAGGGCTTCGGCCCCCGGCGCGACCGGCACCCATTCATCGGCGTTCTGGCCGGTGAGCGAGAGTCGCGGGCCGATGAACACGAAGGGGCTCTTGCCGCCTCCTTCCTCTGCCGCGCTCGCCGTGGCGAAGCCGCGGGTGTGCTCGACCGGAGAGACCCACGAACCCAGGAAGTCGGCGCCGAAGGAGAAGACGATGCCCGCCGATAGGAAGTCGAAGGTGGGAATGGCGTTCGAGCCGAAGACGATCCGTGCCGCCTCCCTGAGTGGGGCCTCGGAGGCTGCGTCGTATTCGATCCGCTGTCCGCCGGTCCCCGCCATCAGCTCATCCTCGAGGCGGGCAAGCGTCGGCCCCGCCTTCCGGCTGACAAGCGCGACGGACGGACCTGCGTCGCGGACCCCGGCGAGGAGGAGGCTCTCCGCCTCCTCCCAGGGGATCGGCTCGTATCCGTCGGCCCCCCGCAGCATCGGAGAGGTGAGCCGGTCGGGGTCGTACAGGCCCTGGAGCGCGGATTGCCCGCGCGCGCAGAGTGCGCCCCCGGATATGGGGTGGTTCGGGTTGCCCTCGAGCTTGATCGCGCGGCCCTCGCGCGTCTTGACCCAGACACCGCAGCCGGACGAGCACTCCCCGCAGACGGTCGAATACCACGTCGCGACGCCCGGGGTGATCTCCTCGGGCGCCGTCACATAGGGGATCAGCTTCTCCACCTGCTCGGTGGAGCAGCCCACGAGTCCGGCGCCGGCGCCGGTCACGCCTGCCGCCCTCAGGAAGTCCCGGCGCTTGATCCCTTCGCTCATCGGCTGTCGCTGGTTGAGGCTCCCGAACGGGACATCCGGGTGTCGGGCACCGCGCGCGAGGCGCTCCGCTCCGCGATCAGTAGTGGCAAACCGTGCAGTCTCTCGAGGCACCCTGCTCGATGTGGCAGCCTACACAGAAGCCCATCGTCAGGGGCTGGTTCAGCTCTTCGATCACCCTGATCTCCTGGACATCCCCGTGGCAGGACGCGCACTCTACCCCGGCGGCAATGTGCCGCATGTGCGGGAACTGGACGTGGTCGGCGACCTTGTAGATCCGGTCCCACGCGATTGCCTCGCCGCGCTCGGCGTATCCCCTCAGGGTATCGATGGCCCCCGTATCCTCGCTTCCCGCGACGAAAGCGTGACATCCCATGCAGTTGGCGATGGGAGGGATGCCCGCGTTCATCGACCGCTCCGCGGAGAAGTGGCAGTACTGGCAGTCGATCTGGTTCTCCCCCGCGTGCACATCATGGGGGAAGTCGAAGGGCTGGCCCGCGAGCCCGGATTCCGCCTCCCCGGCTGCGGGCTCGGCCTCCTGAGCCGCTACGGGGGCTGCGATCCCCATGATGCCGAGCACGATTCCCGGCAGCACGTACCGGCGGTTCTTCATGGCATGGGCTCTCAGTGGTCGCGAGGGGTCGGCCAGCCGCTCCCCTCCCCAGACGGGCGCCGGAAGTTAGGAAGCCCGCACCGGGGCGTCAACGTGGAGTCCCGCTGCGGAAAAACTCCCGGTCGGCAATGTGGTATGGGGCGCGTGGGCATGCGGTCCGTGCCCCGCCGCACGTCCACGGATGACCGGCGTTCCGGCACCGCCCGTGTGAGTACACGGGGTCATCGGCGGCTCCCTGCCCCGCGGTCGCGGACGGGGTGCGGCGCGCCGGGAATTCGGGCCATCGGTGCCCGCCGCCCCGCGCCCGGACCGGAGGTGGTGGCAGGGCTGTCCTGATGATACCGTAGGGTGATGAGCGCAGCTTCCCCGACCCCCCGAGGCGATCCTCCGAGCCGCGGCCATCATCTGGCCACGATCACCCACGACGGGCGCTTCTGGGACGTCTACGTCGAACTCGAGGACGAGGCGTCCCATCCCGGGGGCCATCGGGGGCGGGTTGCCTTCGCCCCCGTCGACGCCGGCGAGGGGGAGGAGTCGCTCCGGACGGCCGATGTGATCATCGAGCCTTCCCGCGATGAGGCGCTCTGGAGTGCCAAGCGGCTCGACACGCACCATCTCGTGGCGCTCCTCCGCTCGCTCCTGCCCGAGCGTGAGCCTGGTGCCCCGTAGCCTCTCGTCGCTGGATCGGAGCCGGTGACGGGATCCTTCGTACTGCTGCGGGGGGTATGCGCTCTTCGCCCCGGGCGGCGCACCGCCTGTCCGCCAGGATCCGCCCGAACCTGCAAGGAGAATGGATGGCGATCTACCGCACTCGCTACTACGGCGAGGTGACCGTAGGTGTTGGATTCCGCGTCACGATTCCCACCGACATGCGCCACGACCTGGGGATCGAGGAGGGAGACATCCTCACGGTCCGGGTGGAAGAGAGCTCCTCCGGTACCCGGCAGATGGTGGTCTGGCGCTCCGAGCAGGAAGCGCGGGACTAGGGCGGCTGGCCGCGTATCAAGGGGCCGAAGTCCAGGAAACGAGGGCGTGAAGCGGGCCGGTACCGTCATGGCGCCACCACGCCGGAGGCCAGGACTGCTCTTCGAAGGAGGACACGCGCCTGACGCCGGTAGCGGCTAGGATCTCGGCGAGCTCGCCGATCCGCCCCGGCGGGGCCGCGAGGGCGAACGTCTGGAGGATGCTGCGGCCCGGCGCGAGCGCCGCGGGGAGCTTGGAGAGGGATTCGATGGGGCGCACGACGACAGTGCGCCCCGCCGCGGGGAGCCGGAGCGGCGCGAACGGGTCGGGCTCGTAGAGGACTGCCGCCCCGCCCGGCGACCGGGAGAAGATCCGGTGCCCCGTTCCGGCTGCCTCCCTGAGCATCCACCGCTCCCGTTCCTGGCGACGGGCCGCCGCCGCCGGAAGGCTCTCCGTTCCGGGAGGGAGCTCCGCCGCCAGGAGTTCCAGCGCGTCGAAGAGCTGCGCGCCCCACACCGGGGGAGAAACCGCTCCCCCCTCCTCGACCCAGATGATCCGCGGGGAAACGCAGCCGCGCTGCTCGAAGGTCACAACCGCCCGGGCCGCTGCCCGGAGGACGGTTCCGGCCTCCGGCACGGGTTCCACACACTCACGGGCGACGCCTCCCGCCGAGAGCCGGTGATGATACGCCACGAGTGGCGTTGCGGGTGGGATCCGGCGCCGGAGGAGGCGGATCAGCTCCAGGCTCCCGTACGCGACCACGCGGTCCGTGGTCCCCAGGGCGTGTTCCTCGAGGGGGCCGCCCTCTCCTCCCGGCCAGTACACGATGGCAACAGCACGCGCGAGTTCCGGGTCCGACGCAGCGAGCACGCGCGCAAAGAGGGGAGCGAGGACCGTATCTCCCCTCCCCGGCTTCAGGAGTAGCGGGCACTTGACGAGGAGGGAGCGGATCATCGATGTCGCCGAGACGCCGGGGACGCTCCCCGCCCCGATGTGGAGGGCGAACCTCCCTCCGACGGCCCGGAGCTTCCCGCCGAACCCGGCCGGCCGGAATCCGTCGAGCACGAGCGGATCGGGGAAATCGGCCCGCACCATCCGCCCGAGCCCTTCCGGCGTCCAGCCGCGCGCCATCCCGGTGACGATGGCGTCGGCGGCCTCCGCCGAGAGCCCGGCCTCCGCGGCCACCCCTTCGGACGCCTTCCGGCGGACCGGATCGTCGGGGTCCAGGAAGCAGAGCCCTACCCGGCCGAGTGCGGAGGCGATTTCGAGGACGGATCGGGAAGCGAGAGCCTCGCCCGCCCGGGCGAGGGCCCCGGTGAGCGCCTCCGCGTCGGCGCGCGTCCCGAGTTGCTCCGGTATCCCCGGGGCGGCCGGGAGGAAGAGGGCCGATGGCCGGGTCAACGGCCCGCCCGCCTTCCGGCTTCGAGGAGCTCCTCCATCGCGAGCGAGCAGCCTCGGGGCTCGGCTCCCTCCGCCCGCCCGAGGAGCCGGAACCCCGCCCCGGCGGCGATCCCCAAGTCCTCGGTCAGGACCGCTGCCACCGAGTCCAGATTCGCCAGGTCAATGTGGCAGAGTATCCCCGCCTCGCCCTCTCCGGCGGGGGCGAGCGAACCCGGGTCGAGCACCGCGGTCCGCGTCCACGCCGGGCCGAGGTAGTGGCGCCCGGAAGGCTCTGCCGGGGTGCCGCCGAGGAGGAGGGGTTCGTAGAACTGCGAGAGCAGTTCCGTCATTCCGTACTCGCTCACGATCCGCGAGGACGGCAGCCGGAAGGCTCGCCCGATTCCAAGGTAGAGCTCCGCGCGGGAGACGCGCCGGACCCGCCCCTTGAATCCCCCGGTCTCGACGACGAACGATCCGGCCGGAGGTTCCGGGAGCGGATCGCCGCGGAGCTCCCGGACCAGGTGCCAGAACCCGAAGGCCGTGCCGGCGACGAGCAGCGGGCGCTCCTCCCCGCGGGATCGCCTGACCTCCCGGCGGAGCGCCGCGGGCGAAAACCGCCACTGCGCGTCGGCGAGGAAGCGGCCGCCGTCCGGGTCCCACGCATCCATCCAGACCCCGAGCATGTGCGCCAGCGAGGAATCCGGCCGCGCCCCGGGGCTCGGGGTGAGCGCTATGATGCGGAGCGGCCTCCCCGCCCGGGATCCCCCGCCGCGGCCGGCGGGATCCAGCCCGAGCAGGTCGCCGGCGGAGCGGAGGAGGGAGTCGTGGTAGAGCGAGAGGTCGCGCACGCGGTGGGTGCCCCGCGCCTCCACTCCCCCCCGCGTCCCGCTTGTCCGGAAGACGGCCTCGACGGGCCGTACGTCCAGGCCGTCGAGAGGAAGCTCCCGGAACGCGGTCGCGGGGACCGGGGGAATCTCGCGCCAGTGGCCGAGCCGGCGGGGCTCGATGCCCCGGTGCCGGACAAACGCCCCGTACACGGGGTTCGCATCCATCTGGTAGGCGAGGATCTCGAGCGCCAGCCGCGTGAATTCCCCCTCGTCCCTGAGCCTCTCCTCACCGGGGCGCATCGCATCGCGGAGCGCGGTCCGGAGGGGTGCTCGCCGCTCGACGAGGCGTCCTACGATCTCCGGATCCGTCCCGGCGGCGCGCGCGGACAGCGGATGCTCCATTCGGGTCAGCGCGCGGAAGAGCGGCGGATCCGCCCCGGCTCGAGCCCGCCGGCGGCGAGGATCTTCTCCTCCAGGCGATCGCCCTCCTCGACGCAGAAGGCGTGGAGGGCCTCGAGGGTCCTCCCCGCCTCGGCGTAGCGGTCCGCCGGGAAGTCCCCTCCCTCGGCGTGGCGGATCGCCCGGGAGAGGGCTTCGAGCTCCCGCTCCGATTTCGTGAGCGCGCGCCGCAGCCGCGCGAGTGCGCGCCGTGCCTCCGATTCGACTGTCGTCATCTGTTCCGGGGGCGGGAGTGAGGGCCGGCCGTCCCGGCGGCGCGCGCGGCCGGAGGGTGGCCGTGCGGTCTGCGGAGGGATGGTGTCCGCAGGCCGTACCCCATGCAGCCTGCGTCTCCCAAGGTGATAACTTGCATGCCCTCTTTGCGGAAGATAGTTCGATGGGCCACGGCGCGGGCTCGGGCCGACGGGACTGCCCAGCACCCGGGAGAGGGTCGGACGTGAAGACGGGGGACAGGCGGGAGCGGGAGGTGGCGGTCGTCGGGGCAGGCCCCTGCGGGCTCGCGGTTGCGGCCGCGGCCGCGAGCCGAGGGGTGGGCACGGTCCTCTTCGACCGGGGCCCGCTCTGTTCCTCCCTGGTGGACTACCCACCGTACATGACCTTTTTCTCCACTCCCGAGAAGCTTGAGATCGAGGGCCTTCCCTTCGTCACAGCGGGGACGAACCCGACGCGGAAAGAGGCGCTCGCATACTACCGTGGTGTGGCCCGCTACTTCGGCATGGATGTCCGGGCCTACCATGAGGTAGAGCGGATCGTGAAGCGGGAGCCGGGCTTCGAGCTGAGAGTCCGCCGCAGCGGTCGCGCGCCGGAAAGCTGGCGAGCCCGCGCCGTGGTCATCGCGACCGGGGGCTTCGACGAGCCGAACTATCTCGGGATCCCCGGGGAGGACCTCGGAAAGGTCTCGCACGCCTATCGCGAGGCACATCCCTACTGGAGCCAGGACGTGGTGGTTGTCGGTGGGGGGAACTCGGCCGTAGAAGCCGCCCTGGAGCTCTTCCGCGTCGGCGCTCGTGTCACCCTCATCCATATGAAGGCCGACTTCGATTCGGGGGTGAAGGCGTGGGTGCTCCCCGATATCCGCAACCGGGTGGCGGCAGGAGAGATCGCGGTCCGGTGGAATCACCGCCTGGTCGAGATCAGGCCGCGCTCCATCCTCATCCGGTCGGAGGAGACGGGGAGGATCGAGCAGCTCGCGAACGATTTCGTCCTCGCCCTCACCGGGTGGCGCCCTCGTCCCGAGCTCCTCCGCTCCGTGGGCGTCGCGGTGGACGCCGACACAGGGGTGCCCGCCCACGACGGGGCCACGATGGAGACGCCCATTCCGGGACTCTTCATTGCGGGGGTCCTCGCCGCCGGGATCGACGCGAACCGCATCTTCATCGAGAACGGCCGCCTCCATGGGGAGAAGATCCTCGAGCGGTATCTCGCCGGGGGCGACGCCGGGTAGGCTCCGGCGACGTCCCGGAGGATCAGGGCCCCGGGGAACCTCCGGCTCCCTCGAGGAGCGGCCCGACGATCCAGATCACCACGCGGAAGTAGATCAGGAGTCCGACGACGTCCATGACGGTGGTGATGCCCGGCGAGGATGTGAGGGCCGGATCGATCCTCAGCCGGCGGAAGAGGAAGGGGAGGCTTGCCCCGACGAGGTTCGCAGTGAACGAGATCAGCACCATCGTTATGCCCAGGGCGGCCGCGATGCGCGGCTCGGCGCGGAATATCAGCACATAGAGTGCTATGAAGAGCCCGAACGCGGCTCCGAGGAGTAGACCGGTTCCCACCTCCTTGGCCAGCACCTTCAGGTAGTCGCGGAGTTCGAGCTCGCGGGTGGCGAGGGCGCGAACGACGAGGGTGGCGACCTGCGCTCCCACATTCCCTCCTGTCCCGATCAGGAGCGGGATGAAGGCTGCGAGTATCACGATCTCTTCGATGATCGCCTCGTAGTGGGCGATGACGTTGAAGGTGAGTGTCATCGAAACCACGAGGAGGACAAGCCACGAGACGCGCTTGCGGAAGAGGAGCCAGGGGTTGGCGTGCACGTAGTCGACGTCGACCGGCGCCGCACCGAGCCGGTGGATGTCCTCGGTGGCTTCCTCCTCGAGGACATCGAGCACGTCATCGACCGTCACGATGCCCACGAGGCGGCCTCCCGTGTCAACGACCGGGAGAACCGGGAAGTCGTAGTCGGCCATGAGGCGCGCCACGTCCTCCTGGTCCGTCTCCGTGCGGACACGGACCACGTCCGCGTTCATCACATCCCGGACGCGGCGAGCCGGCTCGCTCACGATGAGGTCCCGGAGGGAGAGTACTCCCGCCAGGCGGTCCGATCCGTCCACGACGTAGAGGTAGTAGATCGTCTCGGCGTCGGGGCTGGCACGCCGGAGGACCTCGAGCACCTCGCCGCACGTCATCGTGGCGCGCACGGAGAGGAACTCGGGCGTCATGAGCCCGCCGGCCTCTTCCTCCCCGTAGCCGACGAGGGTGTCGGCAACGGCGAGCGTCTCGGAGTCGAGCAGCGACTTGATTTCCGTCACGCTCTCCGGGTCGCTCGCCGCGAACGCCTGGAGGGCGTCGGTGAGGTCGTCCGGACTCAGCTCCTCCATCACCTCCGCCAGATGGCGGGGCGGGAGGATGTCCAGCAGCTCGGGCTGTTCGTGGTCGGAGAGGTTGGAGACGACCTCGGCCGCCTTCCCGGAGGGGATCCGGGTGAGGATCGTCGCGCGCTCGCCCGGGTCGAGTTCGGGCCAGAGATCGAGCAGCTGCTGGGGGTGAAGCTCCGCGAGCATGGCCGCGAGCGTGTCCGGCTCGTCGCGCGCGAGGGCACGCCGGAGGTCGCCGAGGAACGTCAGCGGGTCGAACGCAGGGCTCATTCGTGCCTCTCGCGGGCGGCCGCCGGGCTCAGCGTGCGGCGCCCGGGCCGTCTTCCGGCGTGACCCAGCCCCCGGCCGAGAGCGCCCGGACTCGTGCGCGCGGGCCGCCGTGCGCACCGAGGAAGACCGTCGCCGGAGGCTCGACCTCCCGGCGCACGAACGCAAGCCCGATGCCCTGACCGAACAGCGGCGAGACCGCCGTGGACGCCACGGTTCCGGCGGGCCGCTCCCGTCCGGGGGCGAACAGCCGGGTTCCTCTCGGGGGGAGAGGGGCGTCGCCGAGCAGCAGCCCCCGCAGGCTCCGGTTCACATGGCCCCGGTCGCGGATGCGGACGACGACCTCCTGCCCCGTGAAGCACCCCTTGGCGAAGTCGATGCACCGCTCCTCGATCCCCGCCTCGGCCGGCATCGTCTTCGTATCCAGCTCGACCCCGAACGCCGGGCGCCCCTTCTCGAGGCGGAGCAGCTGCCAGAGGCCAGCACCCCCGTCGGCGGCGCCGGCCTCGCGGAGCATCCGTGCCACTTCGCGCACCCGCGCGACCGGACCGACGATGTCGAAGGCGGGAGGGATGACATCCCCGGACCGAACGACGCGGATCGCCCCGTCGGGCTCCCCGCCTGTGATCCACGCCTCCCCCTCGGCCGCCTCCCCGAGCTCGGACTCACGGCCCGCGAGCCCGGCGGTCCGGGTGAGCGCCCGCGCCGCCGCGGAGCCTGCGACGGTCATCGTTCCGAACGCCGTCCCGGGAGGGCCCGCCCGGGCCAGCCTCGGCGGGAGGTACTTGCCGAAGTGGGCGAGCGCGGCGTCGAGACCGGTGGCCGGCAGGTCCAGCAGCATGCTGCCGCTGCCGTCACCCAGCCGGTGGACCCGCAGGTCCGTGACGAGGCGGCCCTTCGGGGTGAGGATCGCGGCGTAGGGGGCGAAGCCGGTCCGGATCCCGCCGCTCCGGACGAGGCCGGCCGGCAAGGAGTTCGTCAGGATCCCGGTGAGCATCTCGCCGACGGCGCGGCCCGACACGACGAGAAACGCCCGCGGGTCGCGCTCCAGAAGCACTGCCCCCCCCTGTGCCGCGCCGTATCCGCCGGTCACGGCCCGGCGTTCCCGGTCCCCGAGGCCTTCAGCTCCCTGACGAGCGCCCGCACACGGCCCGCGTCCGGTGCGACGGGCATGTAGTCCAGGTACCACTGGAGCTGCTCGATCGCCTCGCCCGGGCGCCCTAGGCGGGCGAGGAGCGTCCCCCGGTCGCGGATCTGGCTCGCCGCCGTCGGGTGGATCACGAGAATCCGCTCCACGGCGGCGAGAGCGCGGCCGTAGTCCTGGATGTTGACGTAGATGCCCTTCAGGTTCCCGAGTAGGCGCACGACGATGTCCCTCCGGCCGGCTGCCTTCAGGAACCGGGGCCGTACCCGCACCATCTTTCCGTAGACCCGGTCGAGAAGCTCCTGCGCCTGGTCCTCGAACCAGATGCGGCCACCGTCGAAGGGGTCGATCAGGAGGCGTCCGGTCAGGCCGGTGTAGCGGACGAGAAAGTGGCCCGGGAAGTTCACGCCCTCGAGCGGAAGGCCGAGCCGCCATCCGACTTCGAGGAGTATGATCCCGAGGGTGAGCGGGATCCCCTTCCTCCGGTCCATCACATCGTTCAGGAAGGAGTTGCGCGGATCGTAGTATGCTTCCCGGTTCCCGCGGTAGCGTTTCCGGGCGAAGAGGTCGCCAAGGAGCTCCTGGACGGCCACCAGCTCCGCCGGCTCGCCGCCGATCCGGTCCTTGACCTCCTCGGCCATCTGGTCCAGACGTCCGAGATGGCCCGCGACGGAGAGACCGGGATACTGTTCCCGCGCGACCAGAAGGGCGGCGCGGGCCAGATCCACGCGCTCGTCGGCTTGCCGGACTTCCCTGGTGAAGTCGCGTCGCACGGCCGGCCGGGGATCACTCATCTGGTCGCGCTCGCTGCTGCCGCGTGTCCGTTCGGCCGCCCCGCTCCCGGAGGCCCGCGACGGCCCTCGTGAAACTACCCGGCCGGCGGCGTGTGCGCCCGTCCCTTGCCCCTGCGGCGTTGTGTGGCCGGCGCGCTGCCCGCCAACACCGACAACCTAATCCCGACCGCTCGCTGCCCACAGGACGGCGCGGATGGCATCGCGAAGCCGGGCGGAGGTCGGGTCGGCGCATTCGCGGATGCTCGTTGCTCACTCCCGGGCGCCCGGGTACTCTCGGGGCCATGACATCTCCCGCACGCTGCCCGATCATCCGGGATCCGGTCTGGAACGCGATACGGCTCGACCCGGTCGCGGCCCGGATCGTCGACACCGCCGCCTTCCAGCGGCAACGCTATATCCGGCAGCTCGGGCTGGTGTTCCTCGTCTACCCGGGCGCGACCCACACGCGGTTCTCCCACGCTCTCGGGGTATACCACCTGGCCGGGAGGGCGCTCCAGCTCCTCCGGGAGAGGGGGGGAGTGCCGGCGGACGTCTGGGCCGGCTCGGAACTCATACCCTATGCGGCGCTCCTGCACGACATCGGACACTACGCCTTTTCGCATGCCCTCGAGGAACTGGAGGCGGACCGGTTCCCCGGACGTCACGAGGAGGTCAGCGCACGTTTCTTCGACTCGCCGGAGCTGAAGGAGGCGCTCCGTCCGCTGGGCCCCGGCGCGACGCGGCGCATCCATGGGCTCATCCGGGGCGACAGCGACCTTCCCCTCCGGGGCCTAGTCAGCGGGAGCCTCGACCTCGACAAGATGGAGTACCTGAGGCGCGATGCGCGCTTCTGCGGCGTTCCGTACGGCGAGGTGGATGTGGAACGGCTCCTGCAGGGCCTCGTCGTCCTGGAGGATCCCGATTCGGGGAGCGCGGAGGTCGGCATCCAGGAGAAGGCGATCAGCACCCTCGAGACCCTTCTCTTCGCGAGATACCAGATGTTCCGCAATGTGTACTGGCATCACGCCGTGCGGAGCGCCACAGCCCTCTACCGGCGGATCGTGGGTGATGCGGTCGTGGCGGGCCTCGTCGCCAGGGACGAGCTCGTCGGCCCGACCGACGAGGATCTTCTCTACCGGATCCGGCAGAAGGCGTCCTCGCATCCCGACCCGCAGGTGCGGCGCATCGGGGCCCCGTGGGTGTCGCGCCTCCTGGCCAGGCGGCTCCCGAAGCGCGCCTGCGAACTCACCGCACCGGATCTCGAGGGGATCGACCTGCCGCGCTGGGTCTCCGTGGAGGGTCCCGAGCGCCGGCGCGCGGAGGACGCGCTCGCCTCCGAGCTCGGCCTCCGCTCCGGCGAGGTGATGATCGACTACCCCTCGAAGCGGCGGATGCTGGAGCTGGACCTTCTCGTGCTCCGCAGGAGCGGAGACGTGGAGCGCCTGGGCGCCGGCGGTCTCCCGGGCCTTATCGATCTCCCGGGCTTGGCACGGGAGCTCTACCGCTCGAGTCGGGTCCTCAGGGTCTTCGCGACGGAGCGCCGAGAGGTGGCGCCCGGAAGGGTTCTCCGGTTGCTGGGCGGCCGGCCTTAGGGGGGGAACCGCGGGGAGAGGAGGGTTTAGCAGGTGCGTGGCCGGTTGTGAAACCGAACCGGAAGGAACGGGTATAGAAACGGCTGTGGGCGCGGACGGCCGCGGGGCCTGACCCGCGCGGTGCCCGCGGTACGGACCAGAGCGGGGGTCCAGCTGGCTCCCGGGAGACAGATCGACATGGCCACCAGAGCCCCGAACGCGCGTCCGAAGAGGAAGGGACGGTCGCGGGGACCGTTGAGCGCGTTCGACACCACCCTCGACGAGCAGACTGCTCTCGACCAGTACCTGCGCGATGTGAGCCGGCACGAGCTCATCACGCCCGAGAAGGAGAAGGAGCTCGGGGCGCTCGCGCAGGCGGGTGACGAGAACGCGGTCCAGGAGCTCGCCCGGGCGAACCTGAGGTTCGTGATCAGCGTGGCGAAGAAGTACCAGAACCGGGGCGTGTCGCTCACGGACCTGATCCAGGAGGGGAATGTCGGGCTCGTCACCGCGGCGCGGAAATTCGATCCCGAGCAGGGGGTCAAGTTCATCTCGTACGCGGTCTGGTGGATTCGCCAGGCGATCCTGGCCGCGCTGGCAAACCACGGCCGCTCGGTACGGGTGCCGCTGAACCGGGCGTCGGACCTGGCCCGCATCTTCCGCGAGAAGGAGCGGCTGAAGCAGGAACTCGGGCGCGACCCGAATCCCGAGGAATTGAGCGCCGCGACCGACCTCACGCCCGAGCTGATCGAGTCGCTCCAGACGCTGAACGCCTCCGAGATCCGCCTGGATGCGCCGATCGGCGACAGCGAGGACTCCCAGCTCGTCGAGCGCTTCATCAACGAGGAGGCGGCCGAGCCGGAGCAGGATGTCGAGATGCGCCTGCTGGCCGAGGCCGTCTCGGGGGCGCTCGAGACGCTCGAGGCGCGGGACGCGAAGGTGCTCCGGCTCTATTTCGGACTTGATGGGGAGTGCGAGCATACCCTCGAGGAGATCGGCAACATGCTGGGTGTCACGCGGGAGCGGATCCGCCAGCTCAGGGACCGGGCGCTCCGCCGGCTCCGGGACGGAAAGAAGGGATCGGCGCTGGAGTCCTTCGCGGCCTAGTTCCGGTGCGGCCCGTCGCGGACCCGCCCCGCCCGCCCGTGCGCTCGCCAGTTGGCGGCCCGTCGCTGGGTGATCACGTTCAGGCCGCTCCCGAAGGCGCGCCGGCGCCCCGGTGACGCCCCCCGGCCACAGCCGTCAGGGGCGTGTCCTCGAGGCAGCGGGCGGGTTCTATCTGATTCAGCTTGAGGAAGGTCCCCGGGTGGAGGCCCGGCTGCGCGGGCGCCTGAAGAGGATCGCCCGGACCGGGGACAGGGTTGTCGCCGGCGAGAAGGTCGGGGCGTGCCGGGACCGGGAAAGCGGCGCGTGGACGATCGAGGCCGTGCGGGAGCGGGACAACGAGCTCGTGCGTGCCGGTCCCGGCGGTCGGCGCCCGAAGGTGGTGGCCGCCAACATCGACCGCCTCTTCGTCGTCTTCTCCGCGGTCGACCCCCCGCTCGCCCCCCGCACTGCGGACCGCTTCCTGATCCTGGGGGAGGTCTGCGGCATCCCCCCGATCCTGGTGATCAACAAGCTGGACCTGCCCGGGGCCGCCCGTGTGGCGGGGGCAACGGCGTCGGCCTACGCGACCGCAGGCTACGAGGTGCTGGGCCTCTCGGCGCGCACCGGGGACGGTCTCGAGGCGGTCCGGACGCGCATGGGCGATGGCGTGTCGGTCCTGGTCGGACCGTCCGGGGTCGGGAAGTCGACGATCCTCAATGCGCTCTTCCCGGGGCTCGGGCTCCGTACCGCGGAGGTGAGCCGGCGCGGGGGGAGGGGCCGCCACACGACGGTGAGCGCGCGTCTCTTCGGAGTGGCTCCCGGGGCGTGGGTGGCCGATACGCCGGGATTCTCCGACGTGACCCTCTGGGGGGTCGACCCGGCCCGCCTCTCCGACGCCTTCCCGGAGTTCCGGGACCCGTCGGCGGGTTGCCGCTTCCGGCGATGCACGCATTCCCACGAACCCGACTGCGGGGTGGGAGCTGCCGTATCGGACGGCCGGATCGCGAGGGCGCGCTACGAGAGCTACCTGGCCCTGCTCGGCGGCGCCTGACCTGCGCCGCCCCCGCCGAATTCTCCCGAACTCGGCACACATCTTCCGGAGTGATCCACAAAGGTCCACCAAGTAGGCCATAAAACGTTCTTGACGTCTCCGGGTCGATGAGGTATCGTTCCCGTCGAGACGCAAGTCCTTGGGCTTGCCCTCCTTCCGAGGCCCGTGCTCCGGCACGGGCTTTCGTGTTCTATGGAGGCCCGTCCCTGGCCTACTTCGCCTACCTCGACGAATTCGGGCACATCGGTCCCTACGTCAGCCGGCAAGATCCCAGACACAACGACAGTCCGGTGTTCGGCTTGGCGGGCTTCGTCTTGCCCTCGGAGCAAGTGCGCGGTTTCGGCACCTGGTTCTTCCAACGCAAGTGCGAGCTTCTTGCCTTCGAGATCGATCGGTCCGAGCTACACCCGGCGCTATGGGAAAAGAAGGGGTCCAGCCTCTACACGGTCACGAATGTTACCCGGTACGCGGAGCTCAGGAAGTTCACGAACCGTCTGTTCAACAAGATCGCAGCGCTCGACGGCTTCCTCTTCTACGTCGGGATCCGGAAGACCGAGCCGCCCGGTGTCCATAGCCCGAACCGCCTCTACCAAGCGATCCTTCGGGAGGCCATCAAGCGGATTGACGAATTCTGCGCGAGCGACTGCCAGCCGCCCGAGGATTTCGTCCTGATTCTCGATGAACATGATCAACGATCCCAGCTGATCACCCAAGCCGCGCGAAGCATGTATGCCCGCAGGAACCGAGGCGACATCTCATCGAACCGCCGTTCCATCTCGAAAGCCATCGCTATCAAACGCTCCAAGCAGCGGATTGGATTGCCGGATTGGTGGGGCGTCTCGCCGCAGCCTGGGCCGACCCGGACGCTTATCCCGAGAATCAAGTGTTCCGTCAGTACTTCGGGCACCGCCTCAATGGCGTCAACCGAAGGAGTGGAGTCCGCACATGACGGGGAACCCGCCAGAGCATCGCAGATTCGGGAGAGAGGTGCACCGTGTGCGAACACACTCCAACACCTTACGGCCACGACCGGGCTTGACCGAACAGTGACGTCCGACTGCGGGGTGGAGGCTGCCGTATCGGACGGCCGGATCGCGAGGGCGCGCTACGAGAGCTATCTGGCCCTATTCGGCGCCGCCCGAGTCGGCGGGCCGCCGCCTGCCCGCCGCCCGGCTCGCCCGCTCCACGTCCCGCTCCGTCGCGCGGCGGAGCGAGTCCGCCCGGGCTTCTTCTCCGACCATGGTCCCGAGGAGGCGGATGATCCTTCCGATGTCCTCGATCCGGTCCGGCCGGATCGTCGCATGGGCAATCCCGTTGGCGTCCAGCCGCCGCGGAGTGGCCGGATCGGATTCCGCCCGGAACCGGATCACTAGGTCCGGGTCGAGGGCAACGATCCTTTCGATCGAGGGCCGGAGTCCCCCTCGCACCGAGGGAAGATGCGCGACGGGGTCTTCCGTGTCGTAGTCCGTCCGCCCCGCGAGGCGGGCTTCCTGGCCGAGGGCGAGAAGGATCTCGGTCGCGGAAGGGACCAGCGAGAGGATCCGCAGCGACGGTGCGGAGAGCTCGATCTCGGATCCCGCATCGTCCACGAGCCGGATCGGCGCGGAGCCGGAAGGCCCGCCGTCCCCCCCCGCTCGATCCGCACCCGGTGGCCTAGGTAGTCCAAAACGTGCAGAGGAGGGTGACTCGCCCTCCTCCGGGCGTCGCGGGACGGGCCCCGTGCCTCCCCGCGCCGGGTCCGCTACGCACGTTCTTAGCGAGCGAGTGAAGCCACCGCCTCCCGCCGCCTAG
>JAAXGI010000004.1 GCA_012267505.1 Gemmatimonadota bacterium | reverse complement strand
CCACTACTTCGCCAAGCGCTACTCGATGACGGCCCACATGCGGGAAACGGAGGGCACGGCCGCCGCGATGGTCGACTCGGCCGCGGCCGCGGAGTCCGACCGGCTGGGCGATGCGCTCGTCGAGCTCGAGGCCGACGGCGTCGGCTACGGGGAGGTCTCGCTCACGGTGGCGCTCCATGGGGAGCTCGGCCGGACCGGCCGGCTGGAGGGGGATCTCCGGCGGCTCTTCGCCGCGCACGACGCGAAAGTGATCCGGGAGGCCTACGGCCAGCTTCCCGCCTGGTTCTCGCGGCTCCCGGGCCAGCCCCGGGCCCGGCAGGTCAGGAAGGTGTTCGTCTCGGCGGGGGTGGCCGCCTGCCTCGCGCCGCTCTTCGGGCCTCCCCGGGGGAGGGAGCGGAGCCGGCATCTCGGCCGGGAGTCGCTCGCGGTGCTCGAGACGCCCTGGCGGACGGCCTACCACTACGACCTCTTCGCCGGCGACGTGGGCCACACGCTCGTGCTCGGCGCGACGGGCTCGGGGAAGAGCTTCACGCTGAACTTCCTCCTGGTCGAGGCGCTCCGCTACGACCCCCGGGTCCTGATCCTGGACCTGGGCGGCTCCTACCGGTGGCTGACCCGGTTCCTCGGGGGCCGCTACCTCGAGCTCTCCCCCGGGGAGGCCGAGCCCGCGCTCCGGCTCCGGCCGTTCGCGCTCCCGGCCACGGCGCGCACCTACCAGTTCCTCACCGGGTGGGTGCTCCGGCTGCTCCGGATCGGGGGGTGGGAGGCTTCGGGGGCGGACACGAGCGAGGTCCGCGCCCGGGTCGAGGACCTCTACGCGCTCGGGCCCGGGCGGCGGCGGCTCGGCGTGCTCGCGGGCTCGCTCCCGAAGGCGATGTGGCCGGCGATGAGCCGGTGGACGGAGGGCGGCGCCTGGGGCGCCTGGTTCGACAACGCGGCCGACGGGGAGCCGGACCTCGAGTTCGCCGACTGGCAGGTGATCGATCTCGCGGGCGCGGCCGAGCACGCGGATCTCTGCGACGCGGCGCTCGCCTACCTCCTCGAGCGGATGCGCCTCCAGGTGGAGGATCCAGCCGAGACCGCGCGGCTCAAGCTCATGGTGGTCGACGAGGCATGGCGCTACCTGGCCGACCCGGCCGTGCTCGCCTACCTCGCCGAGGCGGCCAAGACCTGGCGGAAGAAGAACGCGGCGCTCGTGCTCGCCACCCAGTCGGCCGTGGACCTGACGGAGACCTCCGGCGCGTCGGCGCTCCTCGAGTCGATCCCGACGAAGCTCTTTCTCGCCAACCCCGCGCTTCCCGACGCCGTCGGGGCGCTCTTCCGGCTGAACGCTTCGGAGCTCGACCGGATCCGCGAGCTGGTCCCGAAGCGGGAACTCTATCTCCGGCGTCCGGACGAGGCCGCGGTGCTCCGCCTCGAGGTCGATCCCGAGAGCTACTGGCTCTACACCTCGTCTGCGACCGACGCGGAGCGGCGCGCCCAGGCCGTCGAGCGCCACGGGCTCGACCGGGCCCTCGAGGTCCTCGCCGGGAGAGACGATCCCACCCGCACCTCCACATCCACGTAACGGAGCTGAACCACGATGCGACTCCGAACGGCACTTCCCCTCCTGGTCACGCTCTTCCTGGCGGCGCTCCCCGGCGGCGCGGCTGCACAGCTGGAGGACGGCGACGCCTTCCTCCAGCTGTCGGCTCCTGCCGAGGGTGAGGACCGGATCCACCGGCTCAGGACCCGTCTCCGCCATACGACCGTGATCGTGCTCCCCGCCGGGGAGAACATCCTCGATTTCGTGGTCGGCGACTCCGACTACTGGCACCTGACCGGGGCAGCAAATGTCGCGTTCGTGAAGCCGCTGGCTCCAGAGAGCGAGACGAACATCGCGCTCGTCTGCGAGTCGGGGCGGATCTACTCCTTCCTCGTGGCCGAGCGGAGCAAGGAGGTCCCTCATCTCCTCGTCCGGCTCTCCGCCGGCGGGGAGACGGCGTCCGGTGGCGACGGGGGTGAGCCGGCGTTCGTGGCCAGGAGCGAGGTCGCGGCCTACCGGGAGATGGCGGCCGGGGCCACCGAGGCGGCCCGGCTGGCGAGGGCGGAGGCCGATGCGGAGATCGAGGCGTTCCGGGCGGCCTACCCGACGCGGCTCGCGTTCGAGTACCGGCTGGACGGGGAGGCGTCCGAGCGGCCGTTCCTCGTCGATGCGATGTGGCACGATGGGGAGTTCACCTACCTCCGCTCGCGCGCCCAGGAATCGCCGGCGCTCTACGAGCTCGTGGACGGGGAGCCGGCCCTCGTCGCCTACGACCTCACCGAAGACGGGCTCTACATTGCCCGCCACGTGCTCGGCGACGGGTGGCTCCAGATCGGGGACGAGCGGATGGCCTGGCGGTTCGTGCCGAGGGAGACGTTCCGGTGAGCCGCTGGAAGAAGCTCGTCCACCCACCGGAGGGGGCGCTTCCGGGTGGGCTCGTGACGAAGATCGGCGTGGTCGTGACCGCGGTACTGGTGGGCGGGCTCCTCCTCTCGCTCGCGGGCGGGGGCGGGGGCGAGGAGGAGACCGCGGCCGTGGCCGCCGCACCGGCGCAGGCCGTGGGCGAGGGGATGGGGCGGTCGCTCGCCGACCGGATCCGCCAGGAATCCGAGCGCCAGGTACTCGTGGCCGCCGCCCGGGCGCGGGCCGACGAGCTCGAGCGCCAGGAGGAGGAAGCCGCGCGCCCGCCCGACTGGGCCGAGGAGGAGGCCGGGACCCCTGGCGCATCCCCGGCTCCCGGGGTAAGCGCGGCCGAGGCCGAACTCCGCGAGTCGCTCCGGCTCGAGGAGATGGAGAGGCGGACCCGCTCGCTCCGCTCCCTCCCCCTGTCCCGATCTCTGAGGGATCCGGATGCCGGGACACGCCTGGCCGCCGCCGGAGCCCGAAGCGTCGACGGTCCGGCCGCCGAGACAGACCACCTCCTGGAGAGCACACTCGAGGGCGCGCTCGCCTCCTTCGAGGAGTCGGCCCGCGCACTCCGGACCGATCTTGCCGCTGAAGAGGGTCTCCTTGCCGCGCTCGGCGGCGGCCCGCCGCTTCCCCGACCGGCCGGCGCCCCGGCGGAGCACCCGTTCCGGCTCGGCGCCGACCCGCTCGAGCCCGCCCGGCTCGTGCGCGCCGCCGATCCCCCGGGATGGGAGCGGATCCACGAGGGGTCGTTTCTCGAGGCGGTTCTCGTCACCCAGCTCACGGGTGACTTCCCCGGCCCGGTGCTCGCCATGGTGTCCGTCCCCTTCCGGTCCGCGGACCGGCAGCGGGTCCTGATCCCGCGCGGCACGCGGGTGGTGGGCACCGCGCAGGCCGTAAGCGACCGGGACCAGAGCCGGCTCGCCGTCGCCTTCCACCGGATCGTCCTTCCCGACGGGAGCTGGATCGAACTCGAGTTCGGCGGACTCAACCAAGCCGGCGAGGGTGCGCTCATGGACGAGGTCGACCGCCACTACCTCTCGACCTTCGCGGCCGCCGGAGCCGTCGGCGTCCTGAGCGGACTGACTCTCGCCAGTGCCCCGCCCTACGGGCTCCAGGCCGGGGTCGGCCAGGGGCTCGGACAGGGCGCGGTCCGGATCCTCGACCGCTTCCTGAACCGGCTTCCCACGATCACGATCCGCGCGGGCCACCGGCTCCGCATCTGGCTCACCTCCGACGTCCTGGTCCCGAGGCCCGGGACCCGGCCCTGACACGAGAAGGAGCTTCCCATGCGCTACCGGACCCTCGTCGCCGCCCTCCTCATTCCCCTCGTCGTGCTCACAGGCGCGGTCCCGGCCGAAGCGTTCCTCGGGGCGATCAGCGGCGCGGTCCAGCGGGCCCAGATGATCGTCAACCAGGCCACCCAGATCGCCAACCAGGTGCGGCAGATGCGGACGATGACCCGCCAGCTCGCCGAGCTCGAAGACCAGCTCGACTATATGGAGGAGGTGGCCCGCGGCGAGGTAGGGGCGCTCGCCGAGCCGTTCACCGAGCTCGCGGCCGGGCCGCTCGGGCTCGTCTCCGACGGCCTCGGGTGGGGAGGTGAGTTTACGGGCGCGGCCGGCGAGCTCGTGACCGCCGTCCGCGGAATGGGCACCGGGACCGCGCTCACGGACCACTGGCGGGACATCCGGGACGCGGCCGACCTCGTCTCCGAGGCCGACATCCTCGCTCTCTACGGGGACCAGCCGCCCGCGGCCTCCACGCGCGCGGTCGGCGACTACCGCCGCTCCCGCGAGGCTGCCGACCGCCAGCGCGTCCTCGACTACGCGACGATGGACGCGGCCGCCGCGCTCACCGCCACGGTCGCGGTCGCCGAGACCTCCTTCGGGGAGCTCGCCGCGAACGGGAACCTCTCGGACACCGCGCTCCGGCAGTCCGGGGTCGCGGCCGCCCTCACGCAGGGGCGCCTGGACGCCGCCGTCGGGCAGGTGCTCGCCTACCAGGCCGTCG
>JAAXGI010000188.1 GCA_012267505.1 Gemmatimonadota bacterium | reverse complement strand
GGGCCCGCCTCACCGGCGGCCCGATGGATCACCTGACGGAGGCTGCTCAGATGGAACGGAAGGCGGGTCGGCCCACGAACACGGCGCACGCGCGACGCGCAGTCGCACTCCTCGGAGCGCTCGTCCTCGGCCTCCTGCCGGCGGCCGGGGCGGCGGCGCAGGGGGCCGGCGGGGTCTTCAGGCTCCTCACCTTCGAGGCCGGGGAGAGCGGCCCGCGCCTGGGAGCTACCCGGGGGGAGGGGGGAGCGGAGATCGTGGACGTGCACAACGCGATCCTCCACCTCTACCGGACGGATGCGGCGGAGGCCGGGTCCTACCCGCCAATCCCCGTCGACATGCGGTCGCTCATCGAGGCGGGCGAGGTCCCGATCCGGGCCGTCCGCTCCCTCCACGACCGGGTCGCCGCGCTCCGTGCCTCCGGCGACTTCTCCGAGCCGGGCGGCGCGCAGCGCGTCTTCCATCCGCCCTCGGGAATCCGCTACCTCCCCCCGATCACGAACCCCTCGAAGGTCCTCTCCCTCGCGGGGGCCTACCAGCGGCGCCAGGCCGACGGGACGCCGGGGAACTACGACGCGGCGGAGTACCCGAGCTTCTTCTTCAAGTCGCCGGCCTCGCTCACCGGGCACGAGACGGAGATCAACCTCTGGGGCCTTCTCACCACCGGCGTCCACGAGCCCGAAATGGCGCTCGTGATCGGGCGGGAGGCGCGGGCCGTACCCGCCTCCGAGGCGCTCGACTACGTGGTCGGCTACACGATGATCAACGACGTGAGCTCGCGGGACCTCCCGCAGGGCGTCCACGGCCAGCAGGGCGGCTCGATGAGCAAGTCGCTCGACACCTTCACCCCGATCGGCCCCTATCTCACGCTCAGGGACGACGTCCCGGACCCGAACGACATGAGCGTCGTCGGGATCGTGGACGGGGAGGCGCACGACTGGCCGATCCCGAACGGGAACACCTCCTTTCTCACCTTCAGCGTCGAGGAGACGATCGCCTACCTGAGCGAGCGGATGACGCTCCTTCCGGGCGACGTGGTCGCGACGGGGGTCCCCCAGCCCTCGATGAGATTCGCCGAGGGCCAGCTCATCGAGATCGTCATCGGGAACCTGGGCGTGCTGAGGAACAGGGTGGTCTCGGATCCGGTCCCGGGCCACACCCCGATCCCGCCCCGGATCGTCGGGGGAAGCGGGGGATAGGAGCGGGCGGGACGGCTCCGGCGGTTCCCCGAACGCGTCAGAGCCGGAGGAGGTGGTTCACCTTGATCACGAGGGCGCGGGCCGAGAGCTCGGACCACCGGTCGAGCACGTCCGCGTCCCGGTCCTCGGTGTAGACGATGAAGAGCTCGCTCCCGGGCGCCCACTCCCACCGGAGGCGGACGTTCGCGCCGAAGGTGTCGCTCTCCGTGTTGTACTGAACGAGGGCGCTCATGAACGACCTGGGGCCGAGGCTGTAGGTGGCCCGCGTCCGGAGCACATGCTGGTCGAACTGCCCCGCCCGCTCCTGCAGGTCCGGGAGGTCGATCCAGTTCATCTCGATGCTCGGCTCCAGCGAGAGCTGCGGGAGGACCTCGATCCGGCCGCGGGCCAGCCCGAGGGCGGTGACGGACCCGGAGTAGAAGCTCCCCCGGGTGACGGAAACGCTCCCCGAGACCCGCCGGCGCGGTCCCAGGTAGTAGCTCACCTCGGCATCGCGGAACGGATAGGAGCCGGTCGGTATCACGGCGCCCGAGATCCGCGTCAGACCGCTCAGCCGCTCGAACACATCGGTCAGGATGACGGTCAGCCAGTCCCCGTTCTCGAACTCGACCTCGAGGCGGGTCGCCTGCTGGCGGCTCTCGACGAAACCCACCCGCTCGTTCTCGAGGTACATCACGCGGCCAGCCAGGCTGAGGCGCCGGACCGACGGCACCGATTCGAGCCTCGGGCTCCACCGCCCGAAGAGATTCGTCTCCCGGAAACCGCGCCGTCTGAGGAAGCCCATCTCGGGATTGAAGTCCTCGCCCACCATAGTGTGGTCGACCGAGGCGCTCCAGATGTTGCCACGCCACGCGACCCGCGACCGGTAGCTGTCGTCCCTCCCGCCAAGCCCCTCCGTCTCCGTCCTCGCGTAGTAGCCGAAGATCTGCAGGTTCTCGAGAAAGGCGAAGTTGGCATCGGCGCCGTACGCCCGGTTCCCGCCCGCCGCGGAGGTGACGGAGGTGGACCGGTCCTCGAAGAGAACGCCGACGTTGCTCCGGGCGAGGATGTCGCGGCGGAGGCGCACGACGGTGAAGGTGGCGGGATCCGCGCCGACGCTCCCCTCGGGGCCGGTCCGGATCCCGACCGCACCGACGTCGAAGCTCCCCACCTTACCGGTGACGCGCCCTCCCCCGAGGATCGGGACGGGTGCGCCGTCCTGGAGCCCGATCCGGCGGCTGTAGAAGAGGGTGGGGGCATGCACGCTGCGCGCGCCCCGCCCCCGCCCCGAGCTGCTCACGCTCGAACTTCCCGGCGGTCCTCCCCCTCCCGAACTTCCCTCCCCGCGCCCGCCGTTGCCAAACTCGAAGATCCCCTGGCTCTCGAGAAAGAACTCGCGCTTCTCCGGAAAGAAGACGTTGAAGCGGGTGAGGTTCGCCTGCTGCTCGTCCACCTCCACCTGGGCGAAGTCAGTGTTCAGGGTGAGATCGGCCGTCAGGTTCTCGGTGATCCCGTACTTGACGTCGAGGCCGAGATCGGCGTGGGCCTCGTTGGCGAGCTCCGGCCCGGGGCTCCGGTCGGTCCGGAGCCCGGATATCGCGTACGGCTTGATCTCGAGGTTCCTCCCCGGCGGCGGGGGCTGGATCCCGACGAGCGTCCCGTAGCTCGAGACGCGCATGGTGCCCCGCGTCCCGTTACCCACGGCGGCGTAGGAGACGAGCGTCAGGTGGTTCCACTCGTTTCTCCGGACGATGGAGCGCCGCATCTGGATCCCCCAGACCTGGTCCCGCCCCGCCTGGTAGCGGAGCGAGCGGAAGGGGATCGCCATCTCGACGCTCCATCCCCCCTCGAAGCGCCCCGTCCGGATCTCCGCGACCGGATTCCAGTCGGTGTTGGCGTCCTCCTCGTTCATGATCTGGAGATCGATGAACCCGCCGAGCGGATTCACGATGAATCCGACCCCGTTCCTGCGGTCGTAGTAGGTGTCGAGGAAGACGCCGAACTGGTCGTTCAGCTGGATCGAGGGCGCGTCGCGCCGCATCTCGTTGGCGACCCACGCCTCCTCCGGCGCCGAATCCCAGACGCGGGCCGCCACGTAGACGTTCGCGTCATCGAAGCCGACCCACGCCTCCGTCCGTTCCGTGGGCGTCGCACCCTCCGCGGGGAGACTCTGGACGAAGTCCGAGACGGAGGGGGTCTCGCGGTAGAGCGGCTCGTCCAGCGCACCGTCGATGACGAGCGGATCCGCCAGGCGCACGGCGCGGACGGTGACCTGTCCCGCCTGGTCCCGGCTCACGACCTCCGGGGCCACGGGAACGGGAGGAGCGTCCCGGGAGACGCCGTCCCCCTCGGGCGGGGCGGGCGCCTGGGCGGCGAGGGAAGCCGGGAGCCAGGCGAGAGCGGCCGCGCGGAGCGCGATCCGGCGGAGCGCCGGAGCACCGGCCGGAGGCGCGCACCCGGCGCCGGCAGTCTTCCGGCCCGCGATGGCCGCTCCCGATCCCGGTCGGCGCGAGGGCACGCGCCGGCGGATCCGGAGACCCGTCGCCCGGGCGGTCAGGGCCCGGATGCCGCGAGCTCGAGGATCGCGCCGGCGAGGACGCGGATCCGTGCCTCGTCGCCGCTCTCCTCCCCCCTCGAGACGCGCCCCGCCTCCTCCCAGAGCACGGTCGCGAGCTCCCCGAGGGCGGCGCGGCGACCGGCGCCCGCCGCCATCTCCTCCGCCCCGTCGAGCGCGCGGGCCACCTCCCCGATGCGCGTTTCCGGAAGACCCTCGCGCCGGGCGAGCTGGTCGAGGTGGGCGCGGGCGACGACGAAGGCCGGCGGCCAGGTCGCCCTCGGCTGTTCCTGCGCGTTGAATGTCTCGTAGCGCACGAGATTCGCCGCGTCGATCTCGTTCCGGGTGAGGTGCTCGCTCGGAACGAGCTCGAAGACATCCAGACCCCGGCCGATCGCGGAGCCGTAGATGTGGCCGTTGTACCAGTAGGTGGACCAGTAGCCCGCGAGGTGCGGCTCGCTCCCGTGGATCGGTCCCCGGTCGAAGTACGCGATCTCGTAAGGGTTCTCCGAATCGGTGAAGTCGAAGACGGAGAGCCCTCCCTGGTACCACGCTTGGGCCTTGATGTCACGGCCGGGGACGGGGATCAGCGAACCGTTGTGTGCCACGCAGTTCTCCAGCTCGGTCTGCGGAGCGGGGAGCTTGTAGTAGCTCCGGAAGCGGAGCTCGCGGCCGACGATGTCGAAGATGGCGTTCGCGCCCCACGTCGGAGGGTCGGAGGCGAGGCAGCGCGGAGCGCGCCCGCCGCCCCACTCGTCCGTGAAGATGACCTTCGTCCCGTCGTTGTTGAAGGTGGCGGAGTGCCAGTAGGCGAAGCTGGGATCGACGACCTCGGCGATCCGCACCGGATTGGCCGGGTCCGCGATGTCGAAGAGAACCCCGTTCCCCTGGCAGGCCCCCGCGGCGAGGCCGATCTCGGGGAAGGCGGTGATGTCGTGGCAGGAGGTGGTCCGTCCCGTCTCCTGCGTCCCGGGACCGTGGTCGCCTCCATCCCAGAGCCCGGCGATCGAGCCCGTCTCCGGATCCCGGAAGACGCGCGGCTCGCTTACGACCCGCGCCTCCTCCGGTGCATCCAGCGGAACCTGGACGACGGAGATGCGCCAGAACGCCGTCCCGGGCTCGTCCGGCGAGGGGACGCCGACGCACCCCCCGAGCTCGTCGCCCGACCGGACGGAGCCCGTTCCCGAGACGTAGACGTAGACATTCGCGCTGTCCCCGGGATCCCGGACGACCGTGTGGGTGTGGGAGCCCCGGCACGTCTGGACGGCGGCCACCTGCCGGGGGGTCGTCCTCTCGCTGATGTCGAAGATCCGGATCCCGCGGAACCGCTCCGGATCCACCTCCGGCTCCTCCCCGTCCGGGGGAGGCGCACCGCAGTCGAGACGGCCGCGGGTCTCCTCGACGGACATGAAGAGGAGGTCGCCGAAGACGCTCAGGTCACCCTGTCCGCCCGGGCATACGACCGACGTCACCAGCTCCGGGTTGGCGGGGTCCGCGATATCGTAGGTGGTGAACCCGTTGAAGCTCCCGACGTAGGCGGATTCGCCCTGAAACGCGATGTCGGTGTTCGCGTACCGGATGTTTCCCGGGTTCTCGGGGTCGAAGAAGCCGGGCGGACGGTCGCGGTGGCTGAGGAGCGAGACGTTGAGCGCCGCCTCACCCGCATCGGCCCATCCCGCCGCAAGTCCGGCGCGCGCGTCCGGAACGGGCCCACCGGTAGCAGCGTTCTGGCCGTCCCCCGCGACCGGGAGCAGCAGCCATCCCGCCGAGAGGAGTGCGGTCGCCACAGCGGCGGCACGCCTCCTGCGGACGCCACCCGGCCGACCGTCCCCACCTCCGATATCAGGCCTCCTCATCTTCCCGACCACCATCCGACCTCCTCGCTCACTCGTCCGCGGGCGCCACCCCTCCGCTGCGCAACCCTAACACCTCTCCGGCCAGAGGCGGCGCGCATTGCCCGTCCGGCAGACCCGCACCGGATCCTCACGGTCCCGGGATACCCGAAAGGGCACGGAAGGGCTCCCTCACCCATGGCGGGAACGCCGCCGCGTCAACGGACACAACGTTGCGTGAAGGGCTCTCCCGCGGAATCTTGAGACGAGTGGATCCATCCCTCGTCCGCGGGGCACCACCTCGTCCAGCCAGCAGGAGGCCCGAACGATGTCATCGACGCGCTCTCTCGACCGCAGAGCCTTCCTCAGGCGGGCCGGAACCACCGCCATCCTCGGCACCGTCGGCGCGCGCGGGCTTCAGGCGGCCGAGGCCCGACGGACGGCGGACGGAGACCTCGGCAACCGCCTCCTCCCGCAGGGATACGACTTCGACGAGGTCTACGACCGGTTCGGGACGGACAGCACGAAGTGGGACGGGCCCGTGGCCACCTACGGTGAGCACATCGAGGTCGGGATGGGGATCGCGGACATGGACTTCCGCGCCGCGCCGTGCATCACCGAGGCGCTCGCCGAACGGTGCGCCCACGAAAACTGGGGATACCTCAGGCGTCCGGCGGCGTACATCGAGGCGATCGTGGAGTGGAACCGGCGGCGCTACGGGCTCGAGATCGATCCCGAGACGGTCGAGCTCACCACCGGCGTCCACCCCGGTCTCATCGCGGGACTCCACGCATTCTCGCCGCCGGGCTCGAGGGTGCTTCTCACCGCTCCCGTCTACAGCGGCTTCTACAGCGACATCCGGTTCACGCGCACCGTCCCCGAGGACAGCCCGATGCACCTCGTCGACGGACGCTACTCGGTGGACTTCGACGATTTCGAGAGGCGGGCCCAGCGGGCGAACGTCTTCATCCTCTGCAACCCGCAGAACCCCACGGGCAACTGCTGGTCGGCGGAAGACATGACCCGGATGGGCGAGATCTGCCTCGAGCACAACGTCATCGTCTTCGCCGACGAGATCCACTGCGATTTC
>JAAXGI010000255.1 GCA_012267505.1 Gemmatimonadota bacterium | reverse complement strand
CCTTGGCAAGGTGGTGCTCTACCAACTGAGCTATTCCCGCGCGTCCGGCCCAGAGGGGCCCGGAAGAGGCCGCTCCAGGGAGCGGGAACCTAGAAACTGGAAGGGTTTGGTGTCAACCTCGTTCACGCTCGGCATGCGTCGCGAGGACTCAAGCCGCTTCCTGTGCAATGACCAGCCGGGCCCGTCCGGAATTGGTCCGAACGTCACCCCGCCCTATCTTTCGCGGACCACTCGGACCGGGCTCGAAGTGCACCGCCGATCCTCCCGACCTGCCCGCATCCAGGCCATGCATCGAGCCTCGACGATCCGGACCGCCGCCCTCCTTGCCGTGCTCGCCTGCGGATTCGCCGCGGAGGCTTTCGCGCAGACGGTCGACAACCCCCTGGTGCCCCGCGGGTCCTTCTTCGTGCGCCTTCATCCCTCGGCCACGACGCTGCGGGCGACCTACGGACCCGGGACGGGCGAGGAGCATCCCCTCGGAACCGCCTTCGGGCCGGCAGATCTCGGACCCGCCGCCGTTCCCTCTCTCGCTCCCCTCGGAGAACGCGTCGCGGCACTCGCCGAGATGGACCCGTCCCCCTCCCTCCGTCTGGGGCGTACCGTCGCCCGATTCTCCGGCGACGAGCGAGCGGTCCCCATTCAACTGAGCTACGGCGTCTTCGACCGACTGACCCTGGCTGTCACGGTACCCCTCGTCCGCAAGCGCCTCGAGACTGTTCTCAGGTTCTCGCCCGAGGGCGCCAACCTCGGAGTGAGTCCTTCGGAGACGGCGGGCACGTCCGTCTCCTCGTTCCTCCGCGAAGCTGGTGTTTCGCTCGAGACGACGCGGACGCGGGTCAGGGATCACTGCCTGACCGCGGGTGCAAAAGACCCCGACTGCGTCTCCGGAGAAGTCCTCGTCGCGGAGGCCGACTTCTTTCTCTCGGAACTTGATGCTGCCTACTCGACCGCTCCGGTCTTTCCCTTGAGGGATTCCCAGGCAGCAAGTGCCATCACCTCACGGTGGAACGACCTGACGAATTCGTTCGGCATGTGGGACGTCTCGGGCCCGACCGACCTACCGTTCGCGTCGGAACTGATCGACCAAGAGACTTTCGAGTCGCTCGTCGTCACCCCGGCCTGGCCACCTGGCGGCTTCCCTCTCGCGACGCCCGACGTGGCCCTCGGGCTGGGTGATGTCGAAGCGACTGTGGCGGTCGGCATCCTGACACCGGGACCACCTGCGTCAGATGCGGACCCTCCGGCCCGCCCGCGCATCCACTTGGCGGCCACAGGAACACTCCGGCTCGCCACCGGGACCCCCGACTCGCTCCGGATCGTCGCCCCGATGGATCCGCCGCGCGGGGTCTCCGGGTGGACGGGCGGCGCCGTGCTCGACATCCTCCTCTCCGGACCACTCCGGCGTCTCGCGGTTCTCTCCACCCTCGAGGCGGGATGGAACGGATCTCGCGAGATGACCGTTCTCGCACCCGATCCGGCGCGCGTGTTCTATCCCGGCGAGGAGCGGGCGGCAGTCCTCTGGACCCCGGGCCCGCACTTCAGGGCAAGCGTGACGCCGCGACTTCAGGTCGCGTCCGGTCTCTCGATCGGCGCCGGATGGCGCTTTCTCCGGCAGGAGCCCGACAGCTACGAGCGTCTGGGCGAAACACCCGCCGATCCGATCGAAGGAGTGCCACCCGAACCCTACAGCCTCCACCGCATCGGGTTCGAGTTCCGGTACGCCGCCAACGAGCCGCCGCTTCTCGGGGGAGTCCCCTTCCCCGTCGAAGTGCTCTTCCGGGGATCGAAGAGCATCGCGGGTACCGCAGGCGCGACGGTCGAGTCGCGGGCCGAGGCGATGGTCCGGTTCCGCATCCGGGAGTAGCCACCGTCCGGCAGGAGGCCGCTCCGTCCCTCACGCCCCGGCTAGGAGCTCGCGCGCGTGGGCGCGCGACCGCTCCGACTCCGGATCCCCGCCGAGCATTCTCGCGATTTCGCGGATGCGGCTCTGCCCCTCGAGCGGCTCCACCGCGGCGCAGGTCGTCCCCCCGACCTCCTTCTTCCGGACGAGTAGGTGGCGCTCGGCTCGGGCGGCAAGCTGGGGAAGGTGCGTGACTACGAAGACCTGGTGGTGCACCGCGACCTCGGAGAGCTTTCGCCCGACTTCGCGCGCGATCCGTCCGCCGATCCCGGCGTCGATCTCATCGAACACGAGAGTCGGCACCCGGTCCTCACGCGCGACGATCGACTTGAGTGCAAGCATGATCCGCGACAGTTCCCCCCCGCTCGCGACTTGGGCAAGCGGCTGCAGACCGAACCCCGGGTTGAGTGAGGCGAAGAAGCTGATGCGCTCGGCGCCGGCCTGCCCCGGGGCCTCCAGCGGCTCGATGCGCGCGCGGAAGCGCGCGGCGGGAAGTCCCACGTCCCCGAGTACGGACTGGACCGACCGCTCCAGCCGACGCGCACCCTCCGTCCGGCGTCGGGTAAGTTCGGCGGCGAGGGCACGGAGTTCGCCCTCTACCTTTCCGATCCGGCTCTCGATGCGGCTCGTCTCGACCCCCGCGTTCTCCAGTTCTGCGACTTCTCCGGCGATCCGGCCATGCGTTTCGAGAACGTCGGAGAGTCCGGGGCCGTATTTCCGCTTGAGCCGAAAGAGGAGGTCCGACCGCTGCCGAAGCTCCTCGGCCCGCGCCGGAGAGATCTCGACGCCTGCAACGTAGCTTCGCGCGCGCTCGCCCAGGTCGACGGCGGCGTGATAGAGTTCGCCGATTTCCTCCTGCATCGCGCAGGCATCCGGATCCACGCGGGCGATCCTTTCGAGGAGGTCTCGGGCAGTCGCCAAGGCCTCCGACACCGCACCGTCTCCTCCGTAGAGGATCGCGTGCACCCGCGCTGCATCCCCAGCCAGCTGCTCCGCGTGTTCGAGCCGGCGGAGCTCGCTCTCAATCCGGTCGTCCTCCCCTGCCTGGAGTCGTGCAGCCTCGATTTCCCGGAGCTGGTACCTGAGGAAGTCGGCACGGCCTCTGAGCTCGCTCTCGCGGGTCCTCAGCCGCTCGAGCTCGCGCCTGAGTCGGGCGCACTCTGCGGCCTTCTCGGCTACGGCCCTAGCCTCCGATGCAGCGCCGGAGAACGCATCCAGGATCTCCCTCTGCTCGCGAGCCCGAAGCAGCGTCTGGTGCTCATGCTGGCCATGGAGATCCACGAAGCCGCGGCCCAGGCCCGCGAGGGTCCGGACCATGGCCGGCGATCCATTGATCCATGCGCGGTTGCGTCCCTCGGCCTGCACCTCCCTTCGAAGCATCACGAGCCCGTCTTCCGTCGGTATGCCGAGTTCGCCCATCTCCTCGAGGAGGGCGGGTCGCGCCCTGAGGTCGAAGACCGCCTCAAGGAGCGCTCTCGCCTCGCCCAAGCGGACGACGTCCGAACTCGCGCGCTCGCCGAGCAGGAGCGAGAGCGCATCCACGATGATTGACTTCCCGGCCCCCGTCTCCCCCGTAAGGACGTTCAGGCCCGGGCCAAGGTTGAGCGAGAGATCCTCGATGACGGCGAAGTTCCGGATCCGGAGCTCGATCAGCATGGAAGGCTAATCGGCCCAGTTGAGCACTCGCCTCAGCCGGCCGAAAAAGGTCTGTCCCCGGAAGCGGACGAGCTGGACGCGCTCCTTTCCCTTCTCGATCAGGAGCCGATCTCCTGGGGCCAGTGCGTGCGTCTCCTGTCCGTCAGCGCTCACCGCGAGCTGCTCGTACGCTTCGAGCGTCCGGACATGAAGCCGTACATGATCCGGGAGGAGGAGCGGCCGCATCGAGAGGGTGTGAGGAGAGATCGGCGTCACGACGATGCAGTCCATCGTCGGCGCGATGATGGACCCTCCGGCCGAGAGCGAGTAGCCGGTCGACCCGGTCGGGGTCGCGATGATCACCCCGTCCCCGGAGAAGCTTCCGATCTCCTCGCGCTCCGCATTGCGGCCCACAGCGAGATCGAGGCGGACGACGCGGGCAGCCGCAGCCTGATGGAGAACGATGTCATTCAGCGCCCAGAGGCGCGGTCCCTCGGCACCAGCGGCGCTGATGATCCGGCCTTCCAGGGTGAAGCGCGGGTCGAGAAACGCGCGGCCGGCGAGCGCCGCGGCGAGCGCCCCCAGGAGATCGGGCGGGCTCACAGAGGTGAGGAATCCGAGATGGCCGAGATTCACCCCGAGCACGGGGATCCCCCTGCCCGCTACCCGCCGGACCCCGCGAAGAAGCGTCCCGTCACCGCCAAGCGTCAGCAGGAGGTCGATCCCGGACGCCTCGCCGAGAGGCTCGAGGGAGGCACGCAGACCCACACAGAGCTCTTCCTCCGGGACCAGCTGGAGATCGTGCCGGTCGGCGAATGCCTCGACCTCCGACAGCGCGGCATGCACCCGGTCGTCGGGCGGCCTTCCGACGATCCCCACGCGGTGGAAGCCACCTGGGAGCGGGAGGATCGAGCTGTCGTCCCGTAGGCTCACGCGCTCTCCCGGCTACTCCAGGCCGGCGTCGCCGCATCCCCGAGGAGTTCGCGGGCCCGGCGGGCGATGCCCACCGGATCGAGCCCGACCTTCGCGAGGAGGATGTCGCGGTCCCCGTGCTCGACGAAGGCATCCGGGATGCCCATCGTACCGAAGCGGTCCGGGAACCGGAGTTCGGGATCGTCGAGCATCTCCCTGGCCATGAATGCGCCGAATCCGTTGACCCGGCTTCCCTCCTCGACCGTGAGGACGCTTGT
>JAAXGI010000024.1 GCA_012267505.1 Gemmatimonadota bacterium | reverse complement strand
GCCACACTCGCAAGGGTACAGGGGCGTGATTCTTTGACCCGGCACCGGACGTCGGGTATTCTCGTCCGTAAGGGTACGAGTTTGCCCGTCGACCGACCCGAGACCCACGACGCGAGGGTAGCGATGCGTGAACGTCCCACACCGGTTCGGCTGTTTCTGGGTGTCGTAGCAGCCTCGGCGCTCGCCGTGCCTGCCGGCACCGCGGCGCAGGATCCCGACGCCTTCACCGCCGATATCCGCCCGATCATGGAACGGCGCTGCTGGAGCTGCCACGGCGAGGAACAACAGCGCTCCGGCCTCGACCTGAGAACGCGGGAAGGCGCGCTCACGGGAGGCGTCCGGGGCCCCGCGATCGTGCCCGGACGCGCCGACGAGAGCCGGCTCTATCGGCAGATCGCGGGCCTCGAAGAGCCCAACATGCCGATGGAGGGTCCGCTGACCCCCGCGGAGATCGCCGCGGTCCGCGACTGGATCAACGACGGGGCCCACTGGGACACGGGACCGACGGTGGCCGCGGGAGCCGGAGACGGGTCGGCCTTCGAGACGGAGCTCCCTCCCGGCGCGCGCGACTACTGGGCGTTCCGCCTGCCCGTGCAGAATCCGGTCCCCGAGGTGGACGCCCACGACCATCCGATCGACCGGTTCCTGGAGGAGACGCGGCGGGAGAACGGTCTGACCGCGGCCCCGCGGGCGGACCGGCGGACCCTGGTCCGGCGCGCCTACCTCGACCTGACGGGCCTCCCGCCCCGGCCCGAGGAGGCCGAGGCGTTCCTGGCGGACTCCTCTCCAGAGGCGTGGGAGCGCCTGATCGACGACCTGCTCGACTCCCCCCGCTACGGCGAGCGCTGGGGGCGTCACTGGCTCGATGTCGCCCGCTACGCGGACTCGGACGGTTTCGAGCAGGATGTGGACCGGGCGAACGCGTGGCGCTACCGCGACTACGTGATCGACGCATTCAACGACGACAAGCCCTACGACCGGTTCCTCATCGAGCAGATCGCGGGCGACGAGCTGGACGAGACCACCCACGAGACGCGGATCGCCACCGGGTTCCTGCGGGCCGGGCCGCGCGTGAACTTCCGCGAGAAGGACAACCCGGAGCGGAGGTACGACTATCTCGACGACGTGCTGGCCACGATCGGCCGCGGCGTTATCGGGCTCACCGTGCAGTGCGCTCGCTGCCACGACCACAAGTTCGACCCGATCCTCCAGAAGGACTACTACAGCCTCGTGTCTTCCATCTTCGGGTACGTCGAGACCGAGTACCCGATGCTCCCCGACGAGCAGGCGGCGGCCTACCTGAAGCTGACCGCCGATCTCGACGAGCGCCGGGGTGCCCTCCAGGAACGGATCCGCGAGATCGAGGAGCCCTACCGGAACCGCCTCAAGATCGAGCGGATCGAGAGGGAGTTTCCCGAGGAGGTCCTCCAGGCTGTACAGACCCCGGAGGAGGCACGCACTCCCGGCCAGAGGCTCCTGGCCGCGCAGGTCCTCTCGCTCGGCGTTCCGGCCGAACGGGTGGACGAGGCGCTCTCCGCTGACGACCTAGCGCGTCGCCAGGCGCTCGTCGACCGCATCGAGGAGATCGAGGGGGAGCGGCCGGAAGAGCCGCCGATGATCGAGATCGTCACCGACGGCGACTACCGGTACACCCCCGACAGGGCCGGGGACAACGTCCTGGGCTGTCCGGAGTGTCGAATCCGGCCCGAGGAACCGGGCAGCTTCCTGCATGAGGGCCCGGGGCGCTACGAGGTCCCGCCCAGCTGGTTCCTCATCCGCGGGGATCCGTTCAGCCTGGGTCCCGAGATGTCTCCGGGCTTCGTCAGCGTGGCGACCTACGGAGATCCCTCCACGGAGATCCCGCGCACCGACGGCCGCACCTCCGGGCGCCGGCTGGCCCTGGCACGCTGGCTCACCTCTCCGGACAACCCGCTTACGGCCCGCGTCTGGGTGAACCGGATCTGGCACCACCATTTCGGGCGGGGCATCGTCTCGACCCTCGACAACTTCGGAAGGGTCGGCGACACGCCCACGCATCCGGAGCTCCTCGACTGGCTGGCGGTGGAGTTCCAGACCCGCGGTTGGAGCACGAAGGAGATGCACCGGCTCATCATGACGTCCGAGGCCTACCGGATGGCCTCGGCGCACGAGAGTGCCGAAAACGCGGCGAACGACCTGGAGAACCGGTACCTCTGGCGCTACCGGCCCCAGCGGCTGGAGGCGGAGGCCGTGCGCGACGTCATCATGGCCACGAGCGGCGGAATCGATCTCACGGCCGGCGGGCCCCCGGTGTTCCCGCACATCCCGGAGGAAATCCTCGACACCGCGCAGGCGTACGGCCGGTGGGACAACCAGCCGGACGGCCCGGAGGTATGGCGGCGGAGCATCTACGTGTACCGGCGGCGGACGCTCTCCTATCCGTTCTTCGAGACCTTCGACCTCCCCGACCAGAATGTGACGACCGCGTCCCGCAACACGTCGACGGTTCCGACCCAGGCGCTGACGCTCATCAACAACCCCTTCGTCCTCGGGCAGGCGCGCCTCTTCGCCGAGCACATCGAGGAGGAGGCGCCCGGCGAGATCGGCAGGCAGGTCGACCTGGCCTACCGGACCGCGCTGACGAGGCCCCCGACCGGGGACGAGGCAGCGGTCGCCCGGCAGCTCGTGGAGGAGGGATCGCTCGTCGATCTGACGCACGTGCTCTTCAACCTGAACGAGTTCCTCTACCGGAGGTGAGGTCATGAGTCACACGCATGCGTGCGGGAGGAAGGAGAGGACGCTCTGGTCGCGCCGCGACTTCCTCATGCAGTCCGGCGGCGGGATAGCAGGGCTGGCACTCGCCCACCTCCTCGACGGCGACGGGATGCTGGCGGCCGCGCCCGTGCCGCAGGACCCGCAGTGCGACACCCCGTTTCCGGGGGCCTTCTCTCCCAAGCCCCCGCACTTCGCGCCCCGTGCGAACGCCGTGATCTCGCTCTTCATGAGCGGGGGCGTCAGCCATGTGGACACCTTCGATTACAAGCCTGCCCTCACCCGATACGCGGGGCAGCCGCTCGACAGCCTGATCGGCGGATCAGTCCCCGTGCGCCAGGGCTTCCCGGGGCCTCTCATGCCGAGCCCGTTCGAGTTCCGCCGATACGGCGAGAGCGGGATCGAGGTCTCGGAACTCTTTCCGCACCTGGCCGGGCATGTGGACGACATCGCGTTCATCAAGTCGCTCTACGGGCGGTCGAACGACCATATCCAGGCGACCTACGAGATGCAGACGGGCCAGATCCGGATGGGATTCCCGAGCGTGGGATGCTGGGTCACCTACGGCCTGGGGGCCGAGAGCTCGAGCCTGCCGGCCTTCGTGGTGATGACCGACTACCGGGGCGGACCACTGGGTGGGCCCAACGACTGGGGCGCGGGATTCATGCCCGCCAGCTACCAGGGGACGCTCTTCCGCTCGACGGGCGACCCGATCGTGGACCTCGAGCCACCCGAGGGAATGAGCCGGGAAGAACAGCGGTCGCGGCTCGATGCCTTGGCGAGGCTGAACGAGATCGACATGGAGAGGTATCCGGGCAACTCGGAGCTCGCGGCGCGGATCTCCTCCTACGAGCTCGCCTACCGGATGCAGGGGTGCGCGCCGGAAGCCATCGACGTCTCCTCGGAATCGGAAGCCACCAGGAAGCTCTACGGCATCGACGAGGAGCTCACGGAGCCGTTCGGCCGGCAGTGCCTCATGGCGCGCCGGCTCGTCGAGCGCGGGGTCCGGTTCGTCCAGCTCTTCATGGGCGGGGTGGGCAACCAGAATACCGACACCTGGGACGCCCACAGCAACCTCGTGGAGAACCACACGCTGCACGCCGCCGAGTCGGACAAGCCGATCGCGGGGCTCCTGACGGACCTGAAGGCCCGCGGACTCCTGGACACGACGCTGGTGGTGTGGCATGGCGAGTTTGGACGGATGCCGATCTCGCAGCGGGGCGTGGGACGCGACCACAACCCGGGGGCGCAGACGGCCTGGATGGCAGGGGCCGGGATCCAGGGCGGTCAGTCGATCGGCGCGACCGACGACTTCGGCTACAAGGCCGAAGAGCAGCCGGTCTCCCCGCACGACCTGCACGCGACGATGCTGCATCTGCTCGGGCTGGACCACGAGCGGCTCACGTACCGCTACAGCGGCCGGGACATGCGGCTCACCGACGTACACGGGACGCTCATACCGCAGATCGTGGGCTAGGATATCCCCGGCACGGCAGGCGGCCGGGGTAGCGGGACAGGACCGGCGGGAGAGCCCGAGGCTGGGCGAAGACCCCGGCACGGGGCCGTCGCCGGTGGCTGGCCCTGGGCACGGGGCGGAGCGGCCGCGCGGCCGCGCGGAAGAGTGGTCCCTCTCTCGACACCGGCGTATTGTGCCCGCGAGTCCTGGCCGGCCGCTCCGTGCGCGTCCCGCCGAAACCGGGACCCGTCACGCACGCCCCCCACCTCGCGGAGTATCCCGATGAAGGCATCCCCGTCCGCTCGCGTCCACCCTCGCGTCCCGCGCCCCGCAAGGACCGGGATTCTCATCGGCGCGCTGGTCCTCTTGGCCGCCGGCCCGGGCGGCGGCGCGCAGGAGCCCGACGCCTCCACCCAGCGGGGCGAATGGCACTACCTCGGCGGGGACGCCTACCACCAGCGGTACTCGGCGCTGGACCAGATTGACGCGGACAACTTCGGAGAGCTCGAAGTCGCCTGGATCTGGAGGGGCGACAACTTCGACCCGAGCCCCGCTCGCGGGAAGCCGCTCTACGTGGACGGCGTCCTCTACACGGTGGTCGGCAACCGGCGCACGGTGGCCGCGATCGACGGGGGGACGGGCGAGACGCTCTGGACCTACCGGGAGCCGCACACGACGCGCTGGGAACGCTCGACGAGGAGGGGCCACGGGAAGGGCGTGGCGTACGCCGAGGTGGACGGCCGGGGGGTGATCTTCGTCGCCACACCCGCCTTCTTCCTCCACGCGCTGGACGCGGAGACCGGCCGCCACATCGAAGGCTGGGGCTCGGCGGTTCCGCTCCCGGGCTTCCCCGAGACCGGCGTGGTGGATCTCCTGGCGGACATTCTGGACGAGTGGGGGCCGTGGGAGGACTACGTGGCCCGGGGAGGGAGCTACGACCCCGACTTCGGGGCGCCGGTCGAGCTCGGGCACATCACCAGTTCCGCGCCGCCCATTGTCGTCAACGGGGTGGTGGTGATCGGCAACTCCGCCGAGTCGGGGAACGAGCAGCTCCGGATGGAGAACATTCCGGGCGACATCCTCGCCTACGACGCCCGCGACGGGGAACACCGCTGGAAGTTCCACGTCATCCCGCGTCCCGGGGAATTCGGCCACGACACCTGGGAGAACGACGCGTGGCAGTGGACCGGAGACGTCTCCTCCTGGGCGCCGATAACGGCCGACCCGGAGCTCGGGATGGTCTACATCGGCACGAACCCGCCCACGATGGACTTCTACGGCGGATTCCGACCGGGAGACGGGCTCTTCGGCAACAGCATCGTCGCGCTGGACGTCGAGACGGGCGAGCGGGAGTGGCACTTCCAGATGGTGCGCCACGACATCTGGGACTACGACACCAGCGTCGCGCCGCTCCTGATCGACCTCACGGTGGACGGAGAGGAGATCCCGGCGCTGGTCGCGAACGGGAAGCACGGCCTCACATTCGTCTTCGACCGCGCGACCGGCGAGGCGGTCTGGCCCATCGAGCTCCGGCCGGTTCCGGCGTCGCGGGTGCCCGGCGAGCAGGTCTCGCCGGTCCAGCCCTTCCCGACCAGGCCCGAGCCGGTGGGGTTTCTCGGGCTTCCCGAGGAAGAGCTTATCGACTACACGCCCGAGCTTCGCCGGGAAGCGCTCGAGATCCTGGAGGACTTCGACTGGGGCCAAGAGCCCTACACACCCTACATCCACGAGGGCAACGAGCTCGGGAAGATCGCGACGATCAACTGCCCCTCGGGGAGCCCGAACACGGGCGCCGAGCCATCCGCCGATCCGGAGACGGGACTCGTCTACATCTCCGTGAGCCGGAACTGCCGTTGTCCCCAGCTCGCGCCGGGATCAGTGATGGATGCGCCCGGAAACCCGGTGTTCACCGGCACGAACACGAACCCGGACTTCATCACGGGCGAGACGACCACGGAGTGGGCGCCCGGCCAGGCGAACATGGGCTGCAGGGGTCCGCAGGGGCTTCCCCTCTGGCGGCCTCCCTACAGCCGGATCGTCGCGATCGACATGAACAGGGGGGAGGAGGCGTGGTGGATCCCGAACGGGGACACGCCCGACCGGATCCGGAACCACCCGGCGCTTCGCGGCGTTGCGCTTCCGAACACCGGGGCCGGGAGTCTCGCCCCGACCCTGGTCACGCGTACCCTCCTCTTCCACACCGGAGAGCCGTACCTCTACGCACTCGACAAGCGGAGCGGAGAACGGCTGGGGAGGATCGACCTCCCGGCGCCGGGCTCATACGGGCTCATCACCTACATGCACGGCGGACGGCAGCATATCGTCGTCCAGGTGAACAGCGCGGAGCTCCCGAACTCACTCGTGGCACTCACGCTCCCCTGAGAACGTCCACGCCGGCGTGCGAGCCGAGGCTCCCGCCCGGTGCACACCGACTGACCGCCGAGACCAGCAGCGCGGGCGGGAACACTGCTCCTGAAGGCCAGCCCGCCGATCCGCCGGCGTACGCCGCCATGGCTTGGGCCGTGACACCCACGCACGGTGCGTGATGCGGCCTTCCCGGTGCGAGCCGGATGCCGGGCCGAGCTGCCCGCCGGCGGGGCTCCCCACGCGAACCGCCGGATGGACCGGACCGCCGTCACAGGCGGAGTAGAGATTCGCTCCCGCCCCGCTCCGGAGATGCGCGCACATCTGCACAGCTGCCAGCACGACGGGCGAGCCCCTGGGCATCGACCGCCCCCATCCGCGGCGACCCGCGATGCAGGGGACCGGTCGAGGCAGTGCAGGAGAAAGCGGGCGACGATCGCGGAAACCATGGACGGGAGAGGGGACAGGATCTCCAGATGAGCCGAGCGGACATCCCAGGAGAGACGCCGGACCTCGCTTCCGACGGCCCCCGGCCCACGAACGGGCCCGATGATGCGGCCCGTTACGGCCACGAGTGGTTCGGCCATCCCCGGAGGCTGTCGACGATCTTCTTCACCGAGATGTGGGAGCGATTCAGCTACTACGGGATGCGCGCGCTCCTCGTCCTCTTCATGACCGACCTGGTCACCGCCGGCGGCCTCGGCCTCGACGACGTCACCGCCACCGCGATCTACGGACTCTATACGTTCGCCGTCTATGCCGCCGCCCTCCCCGGCGGCTGGATCGCCGACCGCCTCACGGGCCAGAAGCATGCGGTGCTCTGGGGCGGGCTCGTCATCGCGGCCGGGCAGTTCGCACTCGCGACCCCCGTGCCAGGCGGCTTCGCTGGAGGCCTGATGCTGATCGTGATTGGCACGGGACTCCTCAAGCCGAATGTGAGCGCAATCGTGGCGGACCTCTACCCGGAAGGGGGCGCCCGGCGCGACGCCGGATTCTCGATCTTCTACATGGGCATCAACCTCGGCGCGCTCGCGGGCCCGATCATCTGCGGCTTCCTGGGCGAACGCTTCGACTGGCGCCTAGGTTTCGCTGCAGCCGGCGTGGGGATGCTGCTGGGTGTGGCGCACTACGCCGTAGGGTGGCGCCTTCTCGGCGACGCCGGGGCGCTGCGCGCCGGGTCCGCCGGGCGGCGGCACGCGTTCCGGACGCTCGCGACCGGCGTCGGGCTGGCGCTTGGAGTCCTGGTCGCCCTCGCCGCAGCCCGGTCGACGGGACTCCTCACACTCTCCATTGTCGGCGTTGCCCGCGCCACGGGAGTGATCATCGCGGCCATGGTCGCGCTCTACTTCGCCTGCCTCTTCATCTTCGGGAGACTCGATCCAGGCGAGAGGAAGCGGCTGGCCGTGATACCGCTCCTCTTCCTCGCCGCCGCCGTCTTCTGGTCCGGGTTCGAGCAGGCCGGCTCGTCGATGACCCTCTTCGCCGATCGCCTGACCGACCGAGTCGTTTTCGGATGGGAGATACCCGTGAGCTGGCTTCAGTCGATCAACCCGCTGTTCATTATCCTCCTTGCCCCGGTCGCGGGCGAGGTGTGGATCCGGCTCGGCTCCCGGAACCCGTCGTTTGCGGCGAAGTTCGCCTATGGACTGGCGCTGCTCGGTGCTGGGTTCTTCGTCCTGGCGTGGGCAGCGGCTTTCACCGTGGACGGGGCGCGTGTCAGTCCGATGTGGCTCGTGGCGACCTACTTCCTCCACACGACCGGGGAGCTCTGCCTGAGTCCTGTCGGACTGAGCAGCATCACGAAGCTCTCGCCGAGACGCTTCGTGGGACAGATGATGGGGATCTGGTTCATGGCGGCGGCGCTGGGGAATCTGCTGGCTGGCCTGGTGGCCGGCCTGATCGAGAGCCTGGCCCTCCCGCAGTTGTTCGGGATGGTTGGCCTCGTCGCAGCGGGAACCGGACTGCTCGTCCTCCTGTTGAGCGGTCCGGTCAGACGGCTGAGCGGCGACGTTGCCTGATGACCGGGAGGGAAGCGGTGCACACCCGGGACCGGCGGCGGTCGGGCCGACACATACAGAGGTCGCGCCGGTTGACGGCGCGATGCCCCGTGTATCACGGTGGACGTGCGCGCAACGGTTTTCGGCCGGCCGGTCGCGGGAGTCAGGAAGCTGGGCACACGCGCCGGAGGGGGCCGGCCGACGCCTCTCGCCGGAGACGGCGATCCCGGTCCGGCGGATATCCACGACCGATTGACCCACGAGGGGACTGACCAGTCAGATGCCGATCTACGAATACCGCTGCGAATCGTGCGAGACAGAGTTCGAGGCGCTGGTCCTCAGGAACGCCGAGCCCGCCTGCCCGTCGTGCGGCGGCCGCGATCTCGAGCGGATGTTCTCTCTTCCTGCCGTCCAGTCGTCGTCGACACGCGCGCTCAGCATGAAGGCGGCGAGAAAGCGCGAGAAGGCCCGCGGGACCGAGCGGATGATCGCACAGCACGAATACGAGCAGGCCCACGAGGACTAGCGTCCGCTTCGCCGCGGGGAGCGGGCACGCCGGAAACCGGGACGGCGCGACGCAGAGCTTCGGCATCCGAGTGCGTCGAGGCCGGCGGCCGGCTCGCACGCCACCGGCCACAACCGGCCGGCCATGAGGGACCGTCCGTGGCGTACGCCGGCGCGGGCCGGGCTCAGGCGGGGGCCGGGCTTCTCCCGAACCCGGCCCGGGCGCGCTGCTCTCCGGCTACGGGCCGGTCAGCCACCGCGCAAGCGCCCTTTCCGGGTCGGCCAGCTCCTCGACCGAGGCATACCAGCTCGCCTCCCAGCCTGTCTCGGGCAGCCCGATGAACAACATCAGGTTCAGGGGATAGGTCTCGCTGTCCGTGCAGCGGCGGAAGTCGTCGCGGAAGAGAAAGACCGGCTTCTCCCAGGCGATCGCCATCCCCAGCTCCACCATCACGCCCTCGTCCGGGGGACACCCGTTTACGACGCCGAAGAACCCGTCTGCCTCGCGCACGTCGCGAAGGTTGGCACGGCCGATCCGATAGGCCCACCCCGGACCCGCGGGGTCAATCCCACTCGTCCGCGCGAACGGCTCCTACACCTCGGCACCGATCGATTCCAGCGCCTCGGTGAGTTCCCGGAGCGGCCCGTCACGCTGCTGCGCCGAAAATCCGTACGGGTTCGCAAGATAGAGCGTCCGTCCAGATGGCGCAGCGGCGGCCGCCGAAGCCACCGACGGGGTTCCGTCGGCCATGCCGTCACCGGAGGATTCCTCTGCCACGGGCGGTGCGGGCCCGTCTCCGGCCCCGCACCCCGTGCCCACGACCAACGCCCACGCCGACATCACGCCTACTCGGATCCATCCACGGCGCCAGGTCATCGAGCCCTTCCTGCCTCCAATGCTGCGGTAGCCGGGAGGCTTCTGCCCTCTCCCCGGATGGCTCGCCTCCTGAGTGACCGGCGACACGGACAAGACCCGTCGCCGCGAGCATGGTAGCATGGTCACGGCCATCGATCCATAATGCCCACAGCCACCCGCGGCCCGGCATCATCGAGAGGCATCCCCATGAATCTCCGCCTGACCCCGATGGGACTCGCCGCCCTCTTCTCGATGACCGCCCCGGGCGGCGCGGGCGCCCAGACGGGCGGCGGCTTCTACCTGAGCCAGGACCTGGGCGGGCACTTCACGCCCGACCTTCGCATCGACGCGTACGCCGACAACGCGCCCGGGAGCATCTGCGACCAGTACCTCAACCCGTTCACCGACCTCATGCCCGCCTACTGCGACGGAGGACCGGACGCCCCGACCACCGAATGGGTGAATGCCTTCCGGCGGGGATCGGGTGTCCTGGCCGGGGTCGCCGCAGGCTACGGGTTCGGACGCGACGGGCGACTCCGCGTGGAGGCCGAGTACTTCTTCCGGGAGGCGGCCTACGACGAAACATCGCCGATCAGGGGCCGCGGAGGAGTGGCAGTCGCAAAACTCGACGGCGAGGTGGTGGTGGCCGAGGACCGCATAGGGAGCCTCACCTCGCACAATCTGTTCGCCAACGTCTACTGCGACTTCCCGGGCGGGGGCCGCGTCACGCCCTACGTCGGGGCGGGCGGCGGGATGGCGTTCACGCGCATCGACTACGGGCTCCTCTGGGTGAGGAACGGCGACCCCGGTGCGATCACCTCGGTAGCGCCCCACTTCCCCGCCGACCGCTCGGACGACCTCCGCGTGCTGCAGAGCAACCTGGCGT
>JAAXGI010000227.1:3332-8938 GCA_012267505.1 Gemmatimonadota bacterium | reverse complement strand
GGGCCCTTCCATATCAGTTGCCCCGGTAGTCTCAACCGGTGAACGCAACATCTTGGCAGCGGCTGTTCAAGTTGCCAGGAGGTGTGCGATGCGCCGACGGGGGAAGTACGGGAGGTTGAACGAAGTGGACTGGCTTGAGATCGCGGATCGGATCGGAGGTGGGCAGACACACGCTGAGATCGCCGCGGCGATCGGGGTGTTCGACGAAGTCGATCGAACACCTGTTGAACCGCACCGGCGGGCTGAGGCTGCGGGCTCGAAACCGTTCACCGCGCCAGCTTACCGCCGCTGAGAGGGAGGAGATCGCCCGTGGCCTGAAGGCGGGAGAGCAGACATGCCTGTTCATCGGGGACGCCGGGACCGCGGCACCGGACCGGTACGGGTGATCCGGCTGGCTCGGGGGTGGATGCGTTACTGCGCCCCGAGCTGCCTGAGCAACTCTGCCACCCTGGGGCGGGTTGCGAGGAGCCCGTTCGAACCGGGGATGACCTGGGGGGTTTCCGCCAGATCCATCGGAGTCTCCTCCCGTTCGTTCGTCAGCTCGAGGTTCGCACCGCGTGCGGAGAGGAACTCGACCACGGTGGGGAAGTCCCTGAGTACGGCATGGTGGAGGGCCGTGTTTCCCCGTTCGTCCGCGGCGTCGATGTCAACGCCCGCGTCCAGAACGATCTCGGCCAGCTCGAGGGTCATCCGTTCCTCGGCGGACGGATCGGCAGGCACCTCCGCCACGCGGTCCCGCCGGTTCTCGAAGGTGGTGGCCCCCCTGAGTCCCATCCCCGGCATGCCCATGGCAGCCAGAAGCGCGGTCGTGCCGCTCGCGGGGGTGACGAACGGATCCGATCCGTGCTCCACGAGCATGCGGAGGATGTCCGGTTCCCCGTACCTCGCCGCCAGCCAGAATGCGTTCACTCCGATCACCTGGGCGCGAATGCTGTAGTCGGCGCTGAACCGGCGGCCCGGCGATCCGTGCGTCACCAGGGCATCCGGATCCGCACCGCGGTCGAGGAGCGCCCGGGCCAGCTCGACTTGGCTTCGGAGGATGGCGGCGTGGAGCGCCGTGTAGCCGGCCTCCGCCGCGTCCGGGTCGGCGCCCGCCTCCAGGAGATAGACCGCGAGGGATTCGTGGCCGCTGTGTGCGGCCACGACGAGAGCGCTCGCGCCTGAAGCCGCGGTGTCGTTCACATCGGCACCGGCTGTCACGAGCGCCCGCGCGGTGCGCACGTCCCCGTTTCGCGCCGAGAACAGAAGAGCGGTCGACCCCCCGTGGGCCATCCTGAAGTTGGCGCTCGGGTTCGTGTTGCCCGCCGTGTTCTCCAGCTGGTAGCGAATCTCGCTTCGCGCGTGCAGGTCGGCTCCGTACTCGGCCAGGAGCTGTACGACATCGGCGTGACCCTGCGAGGCCGCCCACATCAGGGCCGTCTGGCTGCGTTCCCTCTCCCGCGAATCGACGTCCGCCCCGTGTTCGAGGAGGAGCCGGACGGAGGGCAGGTCACCGGACCGGGCGGCGGCCATGAGGGGGGTCTCCCCCATTCTGAGCGCCACGTTGGGATCGGCGCCCGCCTCGAGCAGCCGCGCCACCATGGAGCCGCTCCCATTGATCGTGGCGAGCCAGAGCGGCGTGGCTCCGAGCGCGTTGGCCACGTTGACTGCCGCGCCCGCCCGGAGGAGGAGCTCAGCCGACGGCAGATCGTCGCGGTGGGCGGCCCAGTGGAGAGCTGTCGCGCCGTCGCCCTGAGACTCGTTTGCATCCCCTCCGGCCTCGAGGAGGCCGCGGAGCGCCTCGAGGTCGCCGGCCCTCGCGGCCTCGATCGCCGGGGGCACGGCCTGCGCCGCCGCTCCGGCCCGAGCGGCCACGGGCAGGCAGCAGATGGCCACGACCACTGCCCTGGCCCCCCGAGTCCACTGTGTCATATGCCTGACCCCCGTGCGCAAGTCCCTCATCGTACCGTATCTCGGGCGCGATTGACACCCCGGCGAAGCCCGGTCCATACTGGACGAGCCCCCTACCCCTGCAGGAAGGTCCGCGTGCTACAGTGGTGGGTGGGCTCCCTCTCCGGCGACAGGGAGCCATTTCCGGCGAAGAGGCTCTTGTCCTATGCCACGTAGCCGACGCCTGTCCGGCCGGATGGCCGGCGTGCTGGGAGTTGCCGCACTCGCGGCCTCTTCCTCCTCATGCGTCCCGCGCAGCGCGACGGTCGAGACGCCTCCGACCGCCGAGGCCGGATACCACCGGGCCACGCTGGACGAGTATTGCTCGGCCTGCCACAACGACCGGCTCCGGACGGCGGACATCTCGTTCGAGTCCCTGGACCTCCTGCGGGCGGCCGAGGACGCCGAGGCCTGGGAACGTGTCGTGACGAAGCTTCGGACCAGGACGATGCCCCCGCTCGGCTCTCCGCGCCCCGAGGAGGAGGCTTACGACCGGATGGCCGAGTGGCTCGAGGGGACCATCGACGCGTCGGCGTCCGCCGACCCGGATCCCGGGCGCACGGAGACGTTCCATCGCCTGAACCGGGCCGAATATGCGAACGCGATACGCGATCTTCTGGCGCTGGACGTCAACGTGAACGAGCTCCTCCCGCCGGACAACTTCGACGAGAACGGCTTCGACAACATGGCGGACGTGTTGACGGTATCGCCCGCCCTGATGGACCGGTATCTGGGCGCCGCACGCAAGATCGGACGCCTGGCCGTCGGCGAGGTGCCGCTGGGACCCGTGGGACAGACGTACAGCGTGGACATCCTGTACACCCAGGACGACCGAATGGGAGACGACCTCCCCTTCGGCTCGCGAGGCGGCATCGGGATGCGCCACCACTTCCCCGTGGACGGAGACTACGACCTCGAGATCCGACTGCACAGGAACTACGTCAACTACGTGCGCGGATTGGGCACGCGGCACGAGCTCGAGGTCCGTCTGGATGGCGCCTTGGTCCGCACCTTCGCTTTCGGCGGCGAGGAGCCGGACGTGCTGCAGGCCCCGGCCAGCTATGCCGGGAACCAGTTCGGAGATCCTGCCTGGGAAGAGTACATGCTGTTCGCGGACGCCAACATGCGCGTCCGGATCCGGGCCGAGGCGGGGCCGCGCATCGTCAGCGTCTCCTTCGTCAGAAAGCACACGGAGCCGGAAGGTGTCCTGCAGCCGAGGCCGAGCGTGTTCGCTGTCGCCGTGGACGAGATGCGCGACGGCCATGCAGCCGTCGACCGCGTGACGATCACGGGTCCCTACGGCAGCGGCGGCCCGGGGGACACGCCGAGCCGAAGAGCCGTCTTCACCTGCCGGCCCGCGAGCGACGCACCCCATGACGAAGAGATCTGCGCGCGTGAGATCCTGGAATCCCTGGCGCGGCGGGCGTACCGGAGACCGATTGAGCCAGCGGACCTGAACACGCTCCTGGACTTCTACCGGTCCGGCCGGAACGAGGGCACGTTCGAAGCCGGCGTTCAGCTGGCCCTTGAGTGCATCCTCCTGTCACCCGACTTCCTCTTCCGGATAGAACGCGATCCGGCCGACGTCGTGCCGGGGGCGGTTTATCCCGTGAGCGACCTGGAACTGGCATCCCGACTGTCGTTCTTCCTCTGGAGCAGCCTTCCGGACGAAGAGCTGATGAGGCTGGCCGAGAGCGGAAGCCTCCAGGACCCGGACACGCTGGAAGCGCAAACCCGGCGGATGCTGGCCGACGACCGATCGAGCGCCCTCATCCGGAACTTCGCCGGGCAGTGGCTCATCCTGAGGAACCTCCGCGGAGTCGTGCCGGACGCCGTCGTCTTCCCCGAGTTCGACGAGAACCTGCGGGAGGCATTCGAGCGGGAGACGGAGCTCTTCGTGGAGAGCCTCATCCGGGACGACGCGAGCGTGCTGGATCTCCTGGGGGCCGACTACACGTACGCCAACGAACGGCTGGCGGAGCATTACGGGATTGCCGGCGTGTACGGCAGCCACTTCCGCCGGGTCCCGCTCACCGGAGAGCTGGCGGAGCGTCGTGGAGGGATCCTCGGGCAGGGGAGCCTGCTTACGGCCACCTCGTACCCGAACCGGACCTCCCCCGTGCTCCGGGGCAAATGGCTGCTCGCGAACGTCCTCGGCACGCCGCCGCCACCTCCGCCACCCGACATCCCGGATCTTCCGGATCGGGGAGAGGGCGGCGTCACGGCAACCGTGCGGGACCGGCTGGAGATGCACCGTGAGAATCCCGCCTGCGCGGCGTGCCACGCGCCGATGGACCCCCTGGGGCTCGCGCTCGAGAACTACGACGCGACGGGCCGGTGGCGCTCCCAGGATGCGGGCGGCCTTCCCATCGACGCCTCGGGCACCCTGCCGGACGGCACCCGGTTCGAAGGACCATCCGGCCTCAGGGAGCTGCTTCTCCAGCGCCGCGAGCAGTTCGTCGGCACCGTGACGGAGAAGCTTCTCGCCTATGCGCTCGGACGGAGCCCGGAGCACTACGACCGCCCCGTGGTTCGCGACATCCGCCGTAGCGCCTCATTCGACAACTACCGCTGGTCGTCTATTATCGTTGGGATCGTGCAAAGCACGCCCTTCCGCATGCGGAGGTCCAGGTCATGATCATCACCAAGAAGGCCATCTCGCGGAGGACGGCGCTGCGCGGACTCGGAGCGTCGCTCGCGCTCCCGCTCCTCGACGGGATGGTTCCGGCGCTGACCCCGCTTCGGCAGACGCCGGCCAAGGCTGTCCGCCGGCTGGGGGTCGTCTACGTGCCGAATGGGATGCGAATGGATCACTGGACCCCGGCGACCGAGGGGACGGGGTGGGAGTTCACCTCGATCCTCGAGCCGCTCGAGCCGTATCGGAACTCCCTCCAGCTGCTCTCCGGGATGCGTGGCGTGGATGCGGAGGGCCCACACGCCCGCGCTTCGACCCGCTTCCTCACCGGTGTCGCTTCCAAGCGGGACGACGGATCCAACCTGCGGGCGGGAATTTCGATGGACCAGGTGGCCGGGCGCGTGCTCGGTCGCGAAACCCAGCTGGCGACATTGGAGCTCGGACTCGACGGGCGCGACTTCGCAGGATCCTGCGACGAAGGTTTCAGCTGCGCCTACACAAACACGATCGCCTGGGCCAACGAGACCACGCCGCTCCCGATGGAGATCGACCCCCGCGTCGTCTTCGAGCGTCTCTTCGGCGACAGCGGAAGCACGGACCCCGCCGTACGGAAGGCCCGCCTGGCGAGGGACGCGAGCCTTCTCGACTCGGTCACGGAGCGGGCACGCGCCCTCTCCCGGGAGATCGGACCCGATGACCAGGTGAAGCTGAACCAGTACCTGGAGGCCGTTCGCGACATCGAGCGTCGCATTCAGATGGCCGAGGCGCAGAGCGACCGCGAGCTGCCCGTGATGAACCAGCCTGCCGGCGTCCCGTCCACCTTCGGTGAACACGCCAGGCTGATGTTCGACATGCTGGCGCTCGCCTACGAGACCGATCTCACGCGAGTGGGCACCTTCATGCTCGGGCGGGAGATCACCGGTCGGACGTATGCGGAGATCGGCGTGCCCGATGCGCACCACCCCATCTCTCACCATGCGCGGGATCCGGAGAAGCTGGAGAAGTTGCGCAAGATCAACCGGTACCACGTGGAGCTCTTCGC
>JAAXGI010000227.1:0-3290 GCA_012267505.1 Gemmatimonadota bacterium | reverse complement strand
GATCGTCTACGGCGCCGGGATGTCCGAGAGCCATTCGCACCGCTCGACGAACCTGCCCATCCTTCTGGCCGGTGGCCCCGGCCGGGGCGGCCGACACGTGAGCTACGACGACACGACGCCTCTGGCCAACCTGCACATGAGCTTGCTGGACCAGATGGGCGTGCCCATCGACTCCCTCGGGGACGCCACGGGCCGGCTGGAGCTGGAGCCGCTGAGTGACGTCTAGCATCCTGTCTCAATAATGCTTGTGTAGTAACCTTGCAGTGATGCGAGGATGTCGCCGGCAGACTTCGTCCAGACGAAGGGTTTCGGGTCGTCGATGGCCTGCTCGAGTTCCCGGCCGTCGAAGGGGTCCGCCAACATTCTGTAGGCCGTAGCACCGCCTCCGTTAAGTGCCTTGGATCCAACACTGCGAAGGCCCGGAAGGTCGGGACGGTTTGCGACCTGCACCAGCTACGAACTACGCCCGCTGCCCCTAAGGCTACCCCGTTCTCTTGGATGGGTTAGCGCTCCTGGTCACACCTATCACGATGTCGTTCGGTGGCGTATGAATCTCGCCTCTAGACGTCCCCAGTGACACCGGGATCCTGGCGCACGTCCGCGGTCAGCCTGCGTCTTTCCCCTCGAGTCTAGCGAGGCGCCGTTCGATGTTGATCAGTTTGTGCAGGATGATAATGTGGGTTTTCTTCGCGTCGATGCCGACGGGACTCGCCTCGCTGCCGATCAGTTCCGCGATCTCCGCATAGACGTCGGCCGGGATGTTGACCTTCATGTGGGTCTCCCTTCAAGAATCTCAGTGTGGCACGCGACGATGCTGAAGTCTCCGCACACGTCTCAAGCACGACGGGGGAGCATCAGGTCGAGCAGGACGAGATGGGGCCTCTCGGCGCGGAGGATGCCGGCGAGCCCGTCCGGATCGCCCGGGACGAGCGGATCGGGGTGACGTTCAGGAGCGTCCGGACGCTCCGCCCGTCGGGCACCGAGAGGACGATCTCCTCCGCGCGCACCGTCGTGGCGTCGCGCAGCATCTGCGTCAGGGGCGGCCCTTCGAATGCCACCTCCCGACCCGAGGATCTCCAAGCACCGCCTTAAAGCATCGATGCAGCACTCAGACATTGCCTTCGGGATCTAGATCTACCCCGATCAACTCCCCCCATTCTCCGCCATTCATATGTGCCGGGGGCTTCGGTGCCTCGACTTGGCGATAGGGGTTGGATTGGGCGGCGGCAGGGATCACGACCGCCGTGGTTGCCGCGATGACCGTCAGCGCGAATCCGGCTCAACTTGCATATCACATGGTACATCCTCCATCGCGCAAGGAATGGGAATCTCCAGCCTCATCAATCCGGCGCCACATCGATCGTTTCCCCGGGGAGTGGCGGTGTATTGGACGGCCAACGCCGCTCTAGCCCGTTCATCTCCCACGCGAAGGCCAGCCTGATGAGGCGCCCCTCGTCGAAGGGCCTTCCCAGGAAATCCATGCCGATCGGAACCCCGTCGGGTGCTGTCGGAAGCGGCGCTGAATACCCGGCGGGCACATTGATGGCGGGCAACATTCCCATCGATGCGAGAAAGCCGTTGCGTCCGGCGTTACTCTCTCCATGCGGCGCGACCAGGATCTGTTGCAAGGGATAGACGAGAGCATCCAGGGAGTACTGATCCATCACACCCACCAACAACTTCCGAAACTCATGCATCTTGAGCAGCCGCCGTTGATACTCCTCGAAATGCTCCGGCCCCGCGTGAGCCTGTCGCTGTCGAAGCCGCGGCAAAATTCCCGGATCATACGTGCCCCGCTCCAAAAAGTCCTCCATGTCGTGAAACGGCGAGGTCGGACCGAGCTCGGCGAACCACGCATTCAACAGATCCCAAGCTTCATACGTGTCGGTCCCGATGCCCCTGTAGTCGTTCATGTCGGGGATCCGGATCGGAAAGACCGTTGCACCGAGACTCTCCAAGCGAGCAGTCGCCGCGTTGAAGACGCGATTGACCTCCGCATTTTCCGGTCGGTCGCCGAGCAGTTCGACCACGATGCCGAAGCGCGCTCCCCGTAACCCATTCGAATCGAGAAAGCTCGTGTAGGTCTCGGGAATCTGTCCGAGCGACAGGCGCGTCCTGAAATCGCGCGGGTCAAAGCCCGCCATCACGTCGAGCAGGTAGGCCAGATCGGCAACCGACCGCGCCATTGGTCCGCACGCGTTGTGGGAGAGCGAACTGGGCAACACGCCGGCGCAGCTGACCAAGCCGATCGTCGGCTTCATGCCGACCACACCCACAGCGGAAGCCGGTGATCGCACTGATTGACCGTTGTCGCTGCCCGTCCCCAGCAATGTGAAATCGGCAGCGAGCGCCGCACCCGTGCCGCTGCTGGACTCTCCAGGCGTGCGCGTCAAGTCCCACGGGTTGGAGGTACGCCCGCCGAGCGAGGAGTCCAGCACGGAGGAGACCATCTCGGTCAAATTGGTCTTGCCAAGTATGATGGCGCCAGCCGCACGAAGGCGTTCCACTACGAAGGCCTCCCGCGCCGGAAACACATCCTTCAAGGCGAGCGACGCGCCCGTCGTCGGAAGATCCGAGGTGTTGAAATTGTCTTTGAGGACAACCGGTAGGCCGTGCAGGGGACTGCGGGCGCCCAGCGTTTGCCGCTCCAGGTCCAACGCGCGCGCTACCGACAGAGGATCGGGATGAATGTTTATGAAGGCGTTGATTGTTGGACCCCGATTCTCGTATGCGCTGATACGTGCGAGATATAGCGCGACGAGCTTCTCGGAGGTAAGCGTGCCCGCATCGAACGCGGCGTTGATGGATTCGACCGTAGCGTCCTCGAGCGTGAACGGAATCGACCCTGACGCCTGAGAATCCTGAGCCTGCGCCGCCGTGGTCGAGCCGACGCCGGGCGCTGCGCTTGCACAGAGAACGGCGAGAAGTAGAGCGGAGTAACGCGACATCACGTCATCGCCTCGACCAGCCACCGCTATACGATCGCTCATCTCAACCCCCATTCCCGCGGGATCCACGACACGGGCCGGCACTCTTATCAAATAGCCCTCTGAGGGGTTGGGATAACATGAGAGGCAGGACGGAAGTGGTCAACATGAGGGCAAGGCAAGAACGGCAGATCGTGCAGTCCTGATTGAACTTATAAGAATACTTGCCGCGAATCGCGTCCCGCGACGCGAGATTTGAGCAGGAGGTCCCCGGTTCGAATCCGGCCGCCCCGATTGAACTTACGGGATTCGGGGAGTCTCATGTCCGCTAATTGGACGCGGAACCAACCCCCCGGTACTCCT
>JAAXGI010000279.1 GCA_012267505.1 Gemmatimonadota bacterium | reverse complement strand
GCGATCATCTCGAGCCCGAGGTCCATGGGCTCCCCATCGTTCTGGGAGTGCCCGGCCTTGAGCACGATGTCGGCCGCCCCGACGACGGTCGAAGACAGCGCCCCTCCGAGTGCGAACACGGCAACGATCGTGGACATCAGCAATTTGCGCATGACGTTCTCTCCTTCTTGCAACGATTTGGATGAGGATGATTCGACGGTGGTCCGGCCGGGTCGAATTCGGTTCGCACCGGGGCGGGGTCAGGCGGCCCGGGCGGTGAGGACCCCGAGGTCCTCGAGGACGCCCTGCAACGCTCGGCGGGGCCCCTCCGGGAGGGGAAGGCGGGGCGGGCGCGGATCGCCCACCGGCATTCCGACCATCTCCACCCCCGCGCGAGTGGCCGAGACGTAGAGGTCACCGGCAATGGCGTCGATCAGGGGCAGCAGCCGATGCCAGACCTCGCGTCCGCCGTCCGGGTCGCCTTCCGTCACCGTCAGCCGGTAGATGTCGGAGGAGAGCCGCGGAACGATGTTGCCGCACACCGAGACATAGCCGTCGGCCCCGAGCCGCATCGAGTCCCAGGCATGGTATCCGGCGAAGACGGTGACCCGGCCCTCGCTGAGGCGTGCAATTTCCCGCACCCGCGTGACGTCCCCACTCGACTCCTTGATGTACCGCACGGTGTCGATCTCGCCGAGGCGGGCCACGAACTCGGGACGGAGATCCACGTTGGAAGTGTTCGGGTTGTTGTAGATCATGACGGGGATGGAGATCGCCTCGCCGATCCGCCGGTAGTGCTCGAAGAGCTCGTCCTCGGTGGGGGAGCTGTAGAAGGGCGGCACCACCATCACCCCGTCCGCGCCGAGGCGCTCCGCCTCGCGGCTGTAGCGCACCGCCACGTCCGTCCACTCCGCGGCGGTGCCGACGATGACGGGAACGCGCCCCTTCACGTGATCGACGAGGATCTCGACGAGTTGGGCCCGCTCGTCGTCGGTGACGGAGAGGAACTCCCCGGTGCTCCCGAGGGCGATGAGTCCCGGCGCGCCCTCGCGGATCTGCCAGTCCACGAAGCGGCGGGTGGTCGCTTCTTCAATCCCGCTTCCGTCCTCGCGGAACGGGGTCACCATGACCGTGTAGCTGCCGCGAAACTCGGACATCGTCGCGTCCTCCCGTACCTTGCCGTGTTCGGCTTTCCCCGATACTCGGGGAATTCACGGCGCGCCGCAAGCCGCTCCGTCCCGCGAGGGCGGCGGCAGACGAAGCGGCGGCGAATCAGGAGACGCCGTGGTCGGCGTAGCGGTGAACGGGAAACGGCTCCCGGCAGAGCCCGACGCAGAACGCGCTCACCGCGGGCTCGAGGCGGCGCACGAGGTCGCGTGATTCCCGGTTCGCCGCCTCGAGCCGCTCATGGGCCTCCGCCGCCTCGGCGCGGAGACGCTCGAGGTCGACGGTGAGGTGCTTCCCGCCCCGGTACACGAACCGCCCGCCCACCATCACGCTCTCGACGCTCGTCCCGTTCTCCTGGAACACCACCTGGCGGGCCGCATGGTGGAACGGCATGTACGCGATGGCGCCGAGATCGAGAAACACGAGGTCGGCGAGGTAGCCGGGAGCGAGGCGGCCGATCCGGTCCCCCATCCCGAGCGCCCGGGCCCCGCCCCGCGTCGCCATCTCGAGGGCATCCTCCGCGCCGAGCCAGCGCTCGGGGTCGGGCGACTGGACGCGGCTCGAATAGACCGCGAGCCGCATCGCCTCGAACAGGTTGAGGGCGTCGGAGCAGGTGCTCGTGTCGGTCCCGAGGCCCACCGCGATCCCCCGGCGCCGCATCGCCTCGACCCGCGCGAGGCCGACCCCGAGTCGCATGTTGCTGGTCGGGTTGTGGGCGACCGACGCCCCCCGGTCCTCGAGAAGCGCGAGATCGTCGTCGTCCACCCACACCGCGTGGGCGGCGGTGAAGTCCGGCCCGATGATGCCGAGATCGGCAAGGTGGGCGGCAAGGGTCTTCCCGAACTTGCCCCGCCCGGCGACCGCCTGCACCTTCGACTCCGCGACGTGGGTGTGGATGCCGGCTCCGTGCTCGGCGGCAAGGTCTCGGCAGGCGACGAAGAACGCATCCTCGCAGTGGTGGGGAATGGTCGGGGCGAGGGCGAGCCGGGCCGTGTCTCGGTCGAAGCTCCATCGCTCGAACGCGAGCCGGCATTGCTCGAGGGCGGCTTCCCCAGACCCGCCCGCCATCGCGTCGACCGCTTTCTGCAGGTCCTCGGGAAGCGCTCCGATGAGACCCGGCACCGCCCGCCAGAAGCTCCGGTCCGCCATGAGCGGGGCCACCACCGCCCGGACTCCCACCTCGGCGTACGCTCCGGCCACCGCCTCCAGCCCCTCCGGGGTGGGAGCGGGGAACTCCGAGAACAGGTCGTAGCATGCGGTGATGCCGTTGCTCACCATCTCCGCCGCCGCGAGACGCGCCGCGAGGGCCTTGTCCCGGAGCTGGACTCCGTGCCGGCGCAGCGGCGCCGCGTTGAGGAGGAGCTCCAGGGTCCAACGGTCGCCGAGCCCCTTCGAGAGGCTCGCGTCGCCGTGGGTATGGGCGTTGACGAGGCCGGGAAGGATCAGTCGATCCGTCGCGTCCACGGAGGCCGCGTCCGCCGGAGCGTCCATCCCGGGGGGTCCGATGGCCCGGATCGTGTCGCCTTCGATGAGGATGTCGGCCGGGCCGCCGTCGAAGTCGCCTCCGTCCAGCACCCGACCGCCGCGAAGAACGGTGTACCTCACGTCCGTCTCCCTTCCGCCATCGCATTTCCGCGAACCGGATGACACGGCCGCCCCGGCGGACGACGTAAGGGGCCGGGCTCCACGCGACTCAATCGGCCGCCGCGTCGCGCACCCCTTCGTGGCGGTCCGCGCCGCCGGCCGCCCGCCGCACCGGGGGCAGCGCCCGATCGAAGAGCCCGAGCCGGTCCATCACCACCCTCAGCTCCTCGACCTTGGCCGGCGGGAGCGGCAGGCGCGGCGGCCGCGGTGGACCCATGCTCCGCCCGAGGAGCTGGAAGGCCGCCTTCATACCGTGCGCGTAGAGATGATCCCCCAGCCAGTCGATCACCTGGACGAGCTCGCGGAAGACCGCCCACGCGCCCTCCCGGTCACCCTCGTCGACCGCGAGCTCGAACATCCGGGCCGACTCGCGGGGCATGATGTTGGCGCAGACGGAGACCCACCCTTCGGCCCCGACCATGAACGACTCGTAACCGAGGTAGCCCGCGAACACGGTCATCCGGTCGCCGCACAAATCGTTGATCCGGTAGACCCGGCGGGTGTCGGTGGTGGACTCCTTGATGTACGAGATGTTGTCGATCTCGGCGAGTCGGGCGACGAGCTCAGGTCTCATGTCGAGGACGGTGGAGGCGGGGTGGTTGTAGAGCATGATGGGAATGGACACCGCCTCCGCGATCCGGCGGAAGTGGGTGTAGATCTCCTCCTCGTCGATCCACGCGTAGTACGGGGTCATCACCATCGCCGCATCGGCTCCCACGGACTCCGCGTCGCGGGTGTAGCGGATCGCGAAGTCGGTGCTCTCGTGCGTGGTGCTGACGACGACCGGCACCCGGCCCGCCGCCTGCTCGACGGTGATCCGCGCGACCTCGTGCCGCTCCTCGTCGGTGAGGGAGAGAAGTTCCCCGTTGCTCGCGAGGGGAATCAGGCCGTGGATGCCTTCCTCGATCTGGTA
>JAAXGI010000055.1 GCA_012267505.1 Gemmatimonadota bacterium | reverse complement strand
GCCTAGAATTGTATACTTAGGTGTATAGTCCCCTTCCCTAGGACGCCTGCGCCTTCTCGAGGCCGACGAGCTCGATCCTGAAAACGAGGATCGCGTAGGGGGGAATGTCACCGATCCGACGGCTCCCGTACGCCAGCTCGTGCGGGATCACGAGGAGCCGCTCCTCGCCCAGACGCATCCCCTCAAGCCCCTCCTCGAATCCGGGAATCACCGTCCCTTCGCCCAGCACCACCATCAGCGGCCGATCTTCCGGCGACCTGTCGAAACGCGCCCCGTTCCGGGTCCAGCCGGTGTAGTGCACCAGGAGCGAATCTCCGGCCGCCGCAACCTCGGCTCCCCTCCCCTCCGTAAGTGTCTGGTAGTAGAGACCCGTCGGGGAGCGCGTCATCTCGTCGAGGTTCACCCCGAGCGAGGCCGCGTAGGTGACCTCGGTCGGATCCCGGGCCAAGGCCTCGAAGGGGGTCCCTGCCGAACCGCATCCGGCCGCCGCAAGAAGGAGGACTGCCGCCGCCGCGGAGCGGAGGACGCCGCGGAGGCGGAACGATGTCCCTCCCATCTCAGCGAACCACGACGATGGGACGGCTGTTGATCGTGGGCTCGCGGCCCGGCACATCCAGCCGCAGGTGGAGCGTGTATTCGCCGGGATCCATATCGGGCAGCTGGAGCGTCACCGAGCGGAAGAGCGTCTCGACCTCACTCGCCGCGGCATCCGAGAAGGTCACCTCGACGGGATCTTCCGGCTCGACGACCCCGAGGAACTCGCCTACGCGCTGGAGGAACCCCGGCCGGCCCTCCGTGAACCCCAAGGTCACCCCGACCTCCTGGTCGATCCCCAGCCCGTACACCTCCCAGACAACGGTGAAGCGTTCATCGCCCTGGACCCGCACGTGGGGGCGGGCGAGCGGGATCGCCTCCACGAGATCTTCCGGAAGCGGCGCGTCCTCTCTCAGGATCATCAGGTCCGAGACGTAGACGAGACCCCGGACGAGCGCCTCCTGGCTGATCCCCTGCCGGGCCCTCCAAGCACGCTCGCTTCCCGGCTCGAAGACCTCCATGCTGCTCACGTAACGGTCTGCCGGCACCTGGAGACGGAAGACGCCCTCCTGGTCGGCGCCCTGGACGGAGTACGGCTCTCCCCCGGATTCGGGGACCAGGAAGAGGGCGGCCGTGACGGGCCCCTCGACCACCGCCTCCTCCTCGGGAGGCGCGGGCGGGGGCAGCGGCTGGCCAAACCCGGAACGGCTCGCGAATGGGTTGCGCCTCGCCGGCGCGACGGGCGTCTCGGTGGCGAAGGGGTCGCGCTCGGGCGGGGGCGGCCGGTACGCACCCACGACGAGCATGTCCTCTCCCCGCCGGAAGCGGGCCACCTGCGTGTCGAGCCCCCGGAAGTCCGCCGCATAAGGGGCGGCGTACCAGGTCCGGGCCTCGCGCGGGGCGGTAACCCAGCTCTCGGCGCCGACCTCGGCGGGCGCCTCCATGAAGTCCTCGGGGAAGAGGTATCCCCGGCTGCGGGGATGGTGGTGGCCGACCGTGCTCCGGGGATCCCCGGCGCGAGCGAGGCCCACGACGGGGTTGATCACCCGGCTCCATCCGATCTGCCGGCCGTAGCGGATGAGCGACTCCTCGAGATCGCGGCCCCAGCTGATCTCGTAGGGGTTCTCGGCGTCCTCGCGGTTGCGGGCGACGACCAGGCGAGCGTAGTGCTCGGTCAGGCGGTCGTTCCCGTCCACAAGGTAGAGTGGATCCGAGAACCGCCAGAAGAGCTCCCAGAGCCTCGACTGCTCGGCGGGATCCTCGCTCTCGAATGCGTCAACGCCGTCGTTTGAGAAGATGAATCTGGGCGTGAGCCAGCGCTCCTCCTCCGACTCGGGGACCCGGAGAGCGGCATCCCGGAACGCCGCCTCCGCCTCGACGTGACGGTCTGTCATATGGAGCACGTACCCGAGGAGGGCATCGCACCACCACGGCTCGGCAAGATCGCAAGCGCGGGCCACACTCTCCGCCTCATCGAGCGCGCCGCTCTCGACCAGGTAGTGGACGAGCTGCCCTGTGACCCACGGGTCGCGGATCTGCGCGTGGATCCTCGAGAGATCGCGGATCAGGTCGATGCGGGCGTTGCGGGTCTCGGTCGGCTCTGGAGGGAAGTCCGTCTCCCCCTCTCCGCCGAACCAGATGCAGATCCTCCCGATTCGCTCGTCGCAGCCGCCCTGCCGGGTGCTCGGCGCGACCGGAATCCGGCGCTCGCGAAAGCGCTCGAAGTCCCGCTGGCGGTCCTCTGCCTCCTCGACGAGATCGGAGGAGTCGGCCTGGGCGACCGGGGCCTGTCCACGGATGCCCGGCGGGTACGCCATGCACGCCATGAGGAGGAGGGGAAGCGCGGGATGAGGCCATGTTCGCATGATGAATTCGCTACACTTGCGGGGCAGTGGTGGATCCGGACGGCGGCCCGCCGTTCCGGGCGGCAAGAAACGACTCCGCGCTCGTGTAGCGCCACTCCCCCTCGAGGACGGAACGGAGCGCCGGGGCCAGCCGCAGCCCTAGGTCACCGGGGTGGATCGCGATCCGCACGGGCCGTCTGCTGCATCGCCCTAGGCAGAGGTTGAGGCGGTTGACCGCCCCGAGCGCCACCTGCCGGCCCACGGTGTCGGCCTCGAACCCGACGACGGGCGCCGCAGTGAGCCTCGAGCTGCGCGCATCGAGGAACCCGGCAAGGACCTCGTACCAGCGAAAGGGAAGCCGGGCCAGATCGCTTCGGGTGAGCGCCCCCAATGCCCACGCCGGCGGCACATAGAGCTCCGGACGGGGGAGCCCGACACGCTCGAACCAGTCGTGGCACCGGCGCACGCGTTCCCGCACATCCGCACGCGTACGCGAGAGGTGCTCCGCCTGGTCGCGGGAGACAAGAGCGGCGTGAAGCCGGTGGAAGAGGTTCGCCGGCGGAGGAGCTCTGTGCTCCCAGCCGTGTCCGGCAAGGAGATATCCCCGGCCGACCAGCTCCCGGAGGCGGCCGATCTCCGGAGCCTCCCACCGGAAGCCCGGGACCACGAGCAGCGTGACGGGAGCAACGTTTCCGGATTCGAGGAGGTCGAGGACCCGGCCGACGGCCTCGAGCTTCGGCGGTGTCACGTCATGTACGGATACGACCGCTTGCCGGGCCGTCACGGCGGCCGGCGGCTCCACGCGGTGCGCTCGATGACCTCCGCCCACTCCCGCACCGTCTGCTCGGTCAGATCCCGTGCAGCCCTCCTTCCGGCCCGCGAGAGTTCCGCCCTCGCCTCCGCCGGCATCCCGATCACCCGGCCGAGCGCATCTGCGGCACGCTCCCCCTCGCCCATGACCACGAGCCCCGGGGCGAGCTCCGTCCAGCGGCTGATCCCGCAGTTTGGAGAGACGATCGGGATCCGGCCACGCGCCATCGCCTCGAGCGCGATGCTCCCGAACGTCTCGTGGCGCGAGGGAAGCACGAGAACGTCGGACGAGTCGAGTAGCCCGAGCACTTCCGCCCGGCGCAGCCACCCGAGCGACTCCACATTCGGCGCCTCCAAGGCCCATCCCTCCACCGTCGCCCGGAGGGGACCGTCGCCCGCGAACCGGAAACGGATGTCGGGGAAGCCGCACGCAGCCTCCCACACCTGCCCGATCTCCTTCTCGGGAGCCAGGCGTCCGATGAAGGCCACGTTGCGGACGGTCGTGCCGATCGGCGGCGGGCTTCCGGCGATGAAGGCCCGCCCGGCGGCCGTCCCCATCACGCGGGCCCTGGCCGCTCCCCTCTCGCGGACGGCACCTACGAGTTCCTCGTTGTGCACAACCACCTCGCTCGCGCACCGGAACATGACCCGGTCCCAGAGGCGGATCCCGGCCCCGAGTGCGCGACCGCCCAGCTGCTCCCAGTACAAGTCCGCCAGGGCGTCGAGCTGCGTGTGAAAAGCGACGCAGAACCCCGCCCCGAGCCGGATCGCAACCGCCATCCCGAGGGCACCGAACGGGCCCGGCGTCGCAGAGATCACAACGTCAGGCGAGAGCTCCCCCATCTCGCGCCAGACCCGGCGGGCCTGCGGGAGATAGATCCGCTGCGTCGGGTCCCCCGGCATGGAGAGGCTGAACCGCCCGGTGCTCCCCGGTGGACCGGCGGGTGGGCTCACGAGCACCACGCCGTTCATGAGCGGCGCCAGATGGTGGATGAGGTCGTCGTAGTAGGTCGCGACCCCGTTCCGGCCGGGGACCGCGTCGGAGAAGACCGCAAGGCGGAGGCGCCGGACGGAGCGGGGGAGGGAAGGCGGCGCGGCGCGCCCGGCGGTGGAGGATCCAGCCGCTCTCCGGGACCTCCGCGGGCGCCGCGGCGCCGGAGGCCTCCGGCCGGTCCGGCCCATCACCGACCCGCTCCGGATTCGTCCTGTCCCTTCGCCGTCCGGAACCCGAACCGATCCTCGAGGAAAGCGAACCGACGCACGAGGACAGCCTCCTCGAGGCCGAACTGCCCGAGCGAGTAGCGGTGCCGGCTCCGGTACGACCGCGATCGGGCCGACGCTTCCTCGAGCTTCAGCCGGAACGCCGCATCGATATCCCACCCCAGCCGGACGAGGGCGGCCGTGAGGGTTCCCGCCGCATCCCGCCGCATCCGCGCAAGGCGGACGAAAGCCCACCGGTCCGGCGGGAGGGTGTCCGAGACAGCGAGCGCGTGACTCGCATAGTGCGCCATGAGGGACACGAACCGTTCGGCCAGGGAACTCCCGATCCGGCCCACCCCGAAGAAGGCGAGTCCGCCCCGGATCGAGCTCAGCTGCGAAGGTACTGTCTCCACGGGATCCCGGACACAGCAGAGGAACCGGGCGTCCGGAAACACATCGGCGAGCGTCCGGACGAACGGGGTGAAGGATGGGTTCTTGCTCACGTAGACCCGCTCGGCACCCACCACGTAGAGATGCCGCTGAACGCACGACCGGTAGAACCCGACGAGCCGGCGCCGCTCGGCAGGATCCAGCTCGTCAAGGCGGGAGAGCCGCCAGAGATCGGGGTGCTCCGGAAAGGCGAGGACGAGGAGGAAGCAGGCGAAGGCGGGGAGGAGGAGGAGAAAGTCCTCCTCGGGGTCCCGGAGCGTGGTCGGGTGGACCGCCTCGAGCCGGGCCGATCCGATGCGCTCGATCCGTCGGAGAATCCTTCCCACCGGCTCTCCGAGAAGACGGTCGACGGCCGCGACGCCAAGCCAGAGCTTCCGCTCCGTGATCGAGGGCGCGAGGAGGAGCTCCCAGCTCCGCATCGTGGTGACACGCTCGTCGAGAGCGAGGATCCGTTGCAGGTTCGTCGTCCCGCTTCTCGGCAGGCCTACGATGAAGACGGGAGCCTTCACGACCACCGAGCGGTAGCCGCGAAAGAGGAGCTCGTCGAGAAGGAGTCCGATCCAGTGCACGAGCTGGACCAGGACGAAGACCGGCACGAGAACCGAGAGGACCGCGCAACGTCTGGGCGTGAGCGGCGCCCAGCGGGGTCTCGAGGGGAGGGAAAGACGGATCAGGCGGAAGACGAGGGAAGCAGCCGACCGCGGCCCGCCCAAGCCGGCCCTCATCTGCTCCCCGCCCGTGCTCCGCTCGGCCCCATCACCGGCCCCCGCCGGCTGGTCGCCGATGCAGGGCCACCCGGACCGGATCCGCCCGGAGGACCAGAGCGCGTCCTGCACCGATCAGGCTGATGCCGCCACTCCCCGCTGCGTTGCACTACCGGCCGACCGCCGGCCTCGGGGACCGGCAGGAGATGCGGGGGGTAGGACCGTCCCGCCCATGGCATGCCCATGGCCACCTCCCGCCGCGGACTGCGGTACGCGGGAGCGGACCGGCGGCGTTCACCGGCCGGTCCAGGGTTGGCGGCATGCCGGACGATGTGCGAGATTGACATCCTGTCACACCCAAACGCGCCGACCGGACCCACTCCCGGCGGGATCCGCCATCCGCAATCATGGAACACACATACTTCCGCAAGGGCTTCGGACTCAAGGACCAGGTCCAGCCGCTCATCGAGGCCGAATACCACTCCGCGCTCGTGGAGGAGGTGAGGGCACGGGGCTACACGGCCAGGTACGGCGATGTGACGGTCCGGCTCGCAGAGGAGTTCGGGTTCTGCTACGGCGTCGACCGGGCGATCGACTATGCGTACGAGACGCGCCGGAAGTTCCCCGACCGGAGGGTCTATCTCGTCGGAGAGATCATCCACAATCCACACGTCAACCAGCGGATGCGCGATATGGACATCCGCTTCATCTACCCTGACAAGAACGGCGGCTTCGACTTCTCCGCGGTTCGCCCCTCAGACGTCGTTCTCCTCCCGGCCTTCGGCGTCACACTCGAAGCATTCAACGAGCTCCGCGCGATCGGATGCATCGTCGTGGATACCACCTGCGGTTCCGTGCTTCTCGTCTGGAAACGCGTCGACAGCTACGCCCGCGACGGCTTCACCGCGGTCATCCACGGCAAGTACAACCACGAGGAAAGCCGGGCGACCGCCTCGCAGGTGCGCAGGCACCCGGGTGCAAAATACCTGATCGTGCGCAACATGGCAGAGGCGGAGATCGTCTGCGACTACATCACGAAGCGTGCCGGGCACCTCTCGCGGGCCGCCTTCGTCGAGCGTTTCTGGGAGAGGTGCTCGGGCGGCTTCGACCCGGATGCCGATCTCCAGCGCATCGGCGTCGCGAACCAGACGACCATGCTCGCAAGCGAGAGCGTCGCAATCGGGCACCGGATCGAGCAGGCCCTCAGGGAGGCCTTCGGTGCAGGGTACGTCGCGGAGAACTACCGCTCGTTCGGCACGATCTGCTCGGCGACCCAGGAACGGCAGGACGCCGTCCTCAAGATGATGGAAAACCCACCCGATCTCATGATCGTGATCGGCGGCTACAACTCATCCAACACGAACCACCTCGCTCACCTCTGCCGGTCCTACACGACGACCTTCCACGTCCAGGACTCCGCGTGCATCGATGTGGAGACAGGGGAGATCCGGCACAAGCGGGAGCTGGATCCCGACGCCCCGGAACTCACCGAGCGGGAGTGGCTCCCGGAGGGCTCCTTCGAACTCGGGCTCACGGCCGGCGCATCGACGCCAAACAACAAGATCGGCGACGCGCTTCTCCGCGTCCTCCAGCTCCGCGGAATCAGCGCGGGGACGGAGGCACCCCTGGCCCGGGCAGGCGGTTCCGGCTGAGACAGCGCCCGTTGCGCGCTCTCTCTCAGATGTGGATCGGGCGGCCGAGAGCTGCCAGGGCGCCCTCTCCGATGGCCTCCGAGAGCGTCGGGTGGGGGTGCATCGCCGTCTCGACTTCCTCGACCGTCGACTCCAGATGGCGTGCCAGGACGAACTCCGCGATGAGTTCCGTCGCGTGCGGCCCGATGATGTGCGCCCCGAGGATCTCCGAGTAGGTCCTGTCGCGCACGATCTTCACGAACCCGTCCACGTCCCCGTACGCCACCGCGCGCCCATTGCCGATCCAGGGGAAGCTCCCCGTCTCGACCTCGTACCCGCGCGCCTTCGCCTCGGCCTCGGTGAGACCGACCGACGCCACCTCGGGGTGACAGTAGGTGCAGTTGGGAATGTTGCCGTAGTCGACGGAGCGGTGGGTGACGCCCGCGATCTTTTCCACGCACACGATGCCCTCATGCGTCGCCTTGTGCGCGAGGAGCGGTCCGCCGGCGCAGTCGCCGATCGCATACACCCCGCCGACGTTCGTCCGCATCCACTCATCGATCTCGATGTATCCCCCCTCCGAGAGGGAGACGCCCGCGGCACCGAGTCCCACGTCCTCCGTGTTGGGGATCCGGCCCACCGCCGAGAGAACCCTGTCGACGACCAGGGAGTGGGCCTCTCCCTCCGCGTCCCGGTAGGAGAGAGCCATCCCCTTCCCCGTGGCCTCCGCAGCGGTGAGCCGGACGCCTGTTTCGATCCGCATCCCCCGTCGCCGGTAGGACTTTGCGATGTGGGCGGAGACGTCCTCGTCCTCGACGGGGAGCACGCGATCCAGCGCTTCGAGGATCGTGACCTGCGTACCGTACGCCTCGAAGATGTCCGCGAATTCCATCCCGATCGCCCCGGCGCCGATGATCGCCAGGGTGCCCGGTGCCTCCGTCACATAGAGTGCCTCGTCGGAGGACCAGATGTCCCTCCCGTCGATCGGGAGGAAGGGAAGGCTGTTCGGCCGCGAGCCGGTGGCCACGATGATGTGCGGCGCCCGGAGCGCCGAAGTCACACCGTCGCGCTCGACCTCGACCCGTCCCGGTCCCGCAAGGCGTCCGTGACCCGTGACGTGGGAGACCCGGTTCTTGCGGAAGAGGTGCGTGACGCCGCGGTTCATCTGGTCTGACACCTGCCGGCTCCGCGTCTGCGCCGGGGCGAGGTCAACCGTTACCTCGCCGGTTGCGATCCCGTGCTTGCCCGCGTCGCGGACCTCGGCCACCATCCGCGCGGACGTCAGGAGCGACTTCGTGGGAATGCACCCGATGTTCAGGCATACCCCGCCGAGTTTCTCCGACTCGACACATGCCACCGACATCCCGAGCTGGCTCGCCCGGATGGCCGCGACGTATCCCCCCGGCCCCGAGCCGATCACGACCAGGTCGAATTCCCGCGCCCCGTTTCCCACCACCTGTATGACTCCAGCGTTCTGTTGTTGTTGTCTGGGCCCCCTCCGGCCGCTCTCCGGCGGCGGGAGGGGAAGATCCGCCGGCGTCCGCCCGGCCCGCGCGACTCAGGCCAGCGCGAGGAGCGGCTCCTCCAAGATCCCCTGAAGCGTCGCGAGGAAGCGCGAGCCCTGCGCGCCGTCGATGACCCGGTGGTCGCAGCTCATCGTCATCTTCATCTGCGGGCGGACGCGAACGGCGCCGTCCACGGCCACGGGCCGGTCGGCCACCGCGCCCACCGCGAGGATGCCGGCTTCCGGGGGGTTGATCACGCCCGTGAACTCGTGGATCCCGAACATCCCGAGATTCGACACCGAAAAGGTCGCGCCCGTGTACTCCTCGGGCGTGAGCCTCTTCTCGCGGGCCCGGGAAGCGAGCTCCCGGACCTCAAGCGCGATCTGGGCGAGCCCCTTCCGGTCGGCGTCGGTCACGACCGGCGTTATGAGCCCGTCGTCGATCGCGACGGCGACGCCCAGGTGGACCCGGTTGAAGCGGCGCACATGGTTCCCGCCCCAATGCGCGTTGCACTCCGGATGACGCCGGAGCGCGACGGCGGCCGCCTTCAGGACGATGTCGTTGATGGAGATCCGGACCCCCTCCTTCTCGAGGCGCGCATTGAAGCGGCGGCGGGCATCGACGGTGCGGCTCATGTCCACATCGACGGTAAGGAAGAAGTGCGGGACGGGGCCGATCGACTCGACGAGGCGCTTGGCGATCGTCTTTCGCATCTGGGTGAGGGGGACATCCTCGAAATCCGCATCCGGGAGAGGCGGCGGCACCACGGGCGCGACCCGGCGCTCGGCCGCTTTCACCACGTCCCGCTTCACGATGCGCCCACCGGGGCCCGACCCTGCGATCGCCTCGAGCGGAAGGCCCTCTGCCTCGGCCAGCCGCCGGGCGACGGGGGAGGCCTTGATCCGTTCTCCCGGCGCGGGGGGAGGCACATCCACCGCCGGCGGCGTGTGCCCGTCGCCATCCGGAGCGGGCGGGGGGCCGCCATCCGGCCGGGGGGACGTTTCCGGCCCCGGCGCGGTGGACCCGGCCCCGTCAGCCGGGATCAGGCCGGCGATATCCTCCTCCGCCCCGGCGATCACGCCGATCACCGTCCCCACGGCCGCGGTGCCTCCCTCGCCCAGGAGGATCGTCCGGAGAAGGCCGTCCCCGCGGGCGACCAGTTCCATCGTGGCCTTGTCGGTTTCGATTTCCGCAAGGATGTCTCCGGACGAGACCTCCTCCCCCTCCGACTTGAGCCACCGGACGACCTGGCCCTCTTCCATCGTGGGAGACAGCGCCTCCATGTGAACCTTTGTCGCCATCCGCCGCTGACCTTCCCCTTACGAGCCCCTCTCCCCGCGGGCACCGTCGGCGCCCGGGCAGCTCGCATGTTGCGGGATGCCGGTACTCCCGGCTCCCTCAGTTCACATATAGGACCTTCCTGCATGCCTCGGCGATCCGCTGCGCGCTCGGCTTGGCCATCTGCTCGAGGTTCTTGGCGTAGGGCATCGGCACATCAGCCTGCGTGACCCGGAGAACGGGGGCATCCAGATCGTCGAACGCCTCTGCCTGGATGATCGCGGTGATCTGGCTCCCCACTCCCGCGTAGGGCCAACCCTCGTCGACGACCACGGCCCGGTTCGTCTTCCGGACTGTGGCCAGGATCGCATCCACGTCAAGGGGGCGAAGGGAACGCAGATCGAGGACCTCCGCGTCGATCCCCTCCTTCCCGAGCGTTCCCGCCGCCTGCAGCGCCAGGTGAACCGGCGCTCCGTGCGCGATCACGGAGACATCCGCGCCCGCCTTCTTCACCTCGGCCACGCCGAGCGGGATCACGAAGTCGCCCTCCGCCGGATCCGGCACCTCGCCCGGCACGTTGTAGAGGAGTTCGCCCTCCATGACCACGACCGGGTCCTCGTCACGGATCGCGGCCTTGAGCAGGCCCTTCGCATCGGCCGGCGTCGCGGGAGAGACGACCTTGATCCCCGGCGCGTGAACGAACCAGCTCTGGCACGCCTGCGAGTGCTGGGATGCGAGCTGGAGCGCCGCACCCGTCGGCCCGCGGAAGACCATGGGCAGGTGAATCTGGCCGCCCGACATATAGTACATCTTGGCCGCGGAATTGATGACCTGATCGAGCGCGAGGAATGCGAAGTTGAAGGTCATGAACTCG
>JAAXGI010000101.1 GCA_012267505.1 Gemmatimonadota bacterium | reverse complement strand
ACTCGCAAGGGTACAGGGGGGCGGTCCCCCGGCTCGTAGCGCACGCCGGTGTTTCGGATGTTGTCCCGGTCAGCCACCTGGACTGCCTCCGCATGATGGGGGCAGGACGGCTGGCGACATCGCCCTCTCCCCCATGGAATGGAATGGAGATACGTCGGCCACAGTCGTAGAGTCCCCCGCGGGCGTCAAGCGAGCAGGGTTTCCAGTTGGAGGCAGATGATCTTCTCCGGTTCGTCAGCACATAACCTGTCCGGTTTGCCCGATGGTGGGCCGCGCGCGCCCCTTTGGGCAGCCCGATGGGGAGAGTCAGATGAAATCCTATAGTCTCCGAACTCCTCGGGTCCGCCGGTGGAGGCTGGCGCAAACCGGGCGGCCGGGACCGGCGCTCCCTGTTTTCCAGGTCGCGGAGCACCTAACGTTGGACTTCGAAACAGCGCGCCAGGAGTATCGATGGACGACAAACAGGAGTTGGCGAGCGAGGAGACGCGGACGCCCGATCCGGCCGACCTCACGCTCGGCGGCTATCTCAAGGAGCACAGCCGGCCACCGGCATTCGAGGGCGTCGACGGAGAACCCTACACGGTGTCGGCCGAGGCCGAACAGACTCCGAACCTCCGCGCTCCCTACGAGGGATACCTCGTCTTTCCGCGGTGGGCCGTAACGGGGCTCGGTGTCGTAGGCCACGTCGAGACCGGAACGCTTGAGCGCGGACCCAGCCGGCAAGCCGTGCTCGAGGCGCTCCGGAGGCTACCCCTCCGGCGCGTCAAGGAGATCCTCGACGTCGCGATCGTCGAGGCCAGCGTCGCCAGGGAGGAAGACGCGCGCTGATGCACTCGCTCCCCGTCACCGAGATCTTCCACTCGATCCAGGGCGAGTCCACCTGGGCCGGGAGTCCGTGCACCTTCGTCCGGCTGACCGGCTGCCCGCTCCGGTGCGTCTGGTGCGACACGGCCTACGCCTTTCGCGGGGGCGAGAAGATGTCTCTCGACGACATCGTCTCCCGTGTCCGGGAGATCGGCTGCCCACTCGTCGAGATCACCGGGGGAGAGCCGCTCGCCCACAGGAACGCCTTCCGGCTCGTGGCCCGCCTCCTCGAGGCGGACTTCACCGTATTGGTCGAGACCTCCGGGTCCGAGGACATCTCCGAACTCGACCCGCGGGCCCGCGTGATCATGGACCTCAAGTGCCCGGACTCGGGCGAGTGCGACCGCAACCGCTGGGAGAACCTCGTGCACCTCGGTGCAACCGACGAGGTGAAGTTCGTGGTTGCCGGCCGGTCCGACTACGAGTGGTCGCGCGCCGTGATCCGGGAGTGGGGCCTCGACCGGCGCGTCAGGAAGGGATTGCTCGGGGCGCTGCTCCTCTCTCCTGTCTGGGGTCAGGACGGCCCCGGACTCGAGTGCCTCGCGAAGTGGGTCCTCGAGGACCGGCTCCCGGCGCGACTCCAGACACAGCTCCACAAGCACATATGGGGACCGGACCGCAGGGGGGTCTGAACAGGTGGCCGGGCAGAGTACCGGAGGAATTCCAACGGGACCGAAGGGAACACACTGGCTCCGGCCCTACCGCGGAGCCGGGGACGACCCCGTCCCGCCCGAGGGGGGACGGACCGCGGCCGTGGCCGTGGTGCTTCGACCCGGGACGCACGCGCCGGAGGTGCTCCTCATCGAGCGGACCCAAGCGGAGGGTGACCCGTGGTCCGGCCAGATGGCGCTCCCGGGCGGACGGCGCGACGCCGCCGACCGGTCGCTTCTCGAGACGGCCGTGCGGGAAACCCGCGAGGAGACCGGGATGGCGCTCGACGTATGCGGGCGGGCGCTCGGCCGGCTCGACAGCGTCGAGCCGCAATCCGTACACCTGCCCCCGCTCACCGTCCTCCCACTTGTCTTCCTGGTCTGGGATGGCACCGTGGCAGGCGAGGCCTCCGCAGAGGTGGCCCGCACGCTGTGGGCTCCCCTCGATCACCTCCGCGATCGCCGAAACCGGCGGGTCCACCGCCACCGGTCCGGGGGACGCACCCGCTCGTTTCCGGCAATCGACGTGGAGGGCCGGCCCGTCTGGGGTCTCACGCGCCGGATCCTGATCGACCTGCTGGAACGGCTCCCCTGATTATGGATTGAGGACTGTACGGCTAAGTGGACAGTGGTCCTCACTTCCCGAAGAACCGGGCGTGCAGGTCGGCGAGGATCAGCCCGGCCAAGATGACCAGCAACACCTCCAGCATTCTCGCCCCTCCCCGTGAAGGATTTCGCGGAATCGGTCAGGCGTCATGGGCGTCCTCTCCGGTCGAGGGGGCCTGGGCATCCCGCCGATTTGGCGCCCGCGCAGATGTCTGGCGGCTACGTTGCCCGAACAGCTCCTCTTGCCCGGCACCCGCACCGGCCCCTCTCGGATGCTCGGGGGCCACCTCGCCCCGGTCGGGGCCGGCCTTGCTCGAGCCGATGCTCCGCGTCATCTCGACGACATAGTCGCCCGGAGGCAGCCGAATGATCCTGCGGCCCCGGCTCCGCCGCTGCCCTTCGGGCACCATGGCGACGTCCAGATGGCTGACTCCGCCGCTCGCGGTCACGACGGCAACCTCGTCGTCGGCGACGACCTCGAGAGCGTTGACGAGCCGCGTTCTCGTCCGCCCCGGCGCCACCAGCGTTCCGCGGCCGCCGCGTCTGCGGAGGGGAAACTCCGCAAGGGGCACCCGCTTTGCCGTCCCGTCGCGACTCACCATCAGGACGGAGGCATCCCTCCGCACGAGAATCACGCCGATCACATGATCGTCGCCTCGGAGGTCGATCCCCTTCACCCCCTGCGCGGTTCGCCGCCTGAGGGGGATCTCCCTCCCCTCGAAGCGGATCGTGCGGCCGCTTCTTGTCAGGAGCATCACCTGGGCGCGCTCGTCGGAGAGGACGACCTCGATGATGCCGTCGCCCTGCCGCACACCGGCGGCGATGAGTCCACCGCGGCGGGCCCGTGGATTCGAAAATTCTGCCAGGCCCGTGCGCTTGACAATCCCGCTTCGCGACACAAACAGGAAGAACATCCCCTCGCTGTCGAGGTCGTTGACGGGCACCAGCGCGACGATCCGGTCCCCCCGGGAAGCTCCGGTGAGCGCATACACGGACGTCCCCCGGGCCGCCCGGGACGACTCGGGGATGTCCAGCACCCGTAGAAAGTGGACGCGCCCGCCCTCGGTGAATGCGAGCACCCAGCCGCGGCTCCGGGCGAGGAATACGCGTTCGAGCCAGTCGTCCCCATAGTTTTCCATGTCGGCGAGCGCCTTCCCGCTCCGGACCCGACGCCGGTAGAGGTGGATCGGGATCCTCTTCGTGAACCCCTGGCGGCTCACCGTGATCACGACCTCTTCGTCGGCAACCACGGTCGCCGCACCCGCCTCGCGCTCTGCCCCCTCCTCGATGAGGACGGTACGGCGGGCGTCTCCGAACTTCTCGGTCAACCCCGAGAGTTCCCCGACCACGCGCGCCAACTGCTCGGTCCTGCTTCCGAGGAGCGCGCGGAGCTCGCCGATGCGCCCGTCGAGCTCGACGCGGCGCTGCTCGAGCTCCTCCCGGTCAAGCGCGGTGAGCTGTGCGAGCCGCATCCGGAGGATCGCCTCCGCCTGCGTGTCCGAGAGACCGAAGCGTTCCTCGAGACGCCGGGCTGCCGTGGCGCGGTCCCTCGAACTCCGGATCAGCCGGAGCACCTCGTCGATGTGCTCGAGCGCGAGGAGGAGCCCCTCGGCGACATGCCGTTCCGCCTCCGCCTTCTCAAGATCGTGCTGGGACCTCCGCACGACGACCTCGATCCGGTGATCCCGATAGCGCTCGAGGAGCTCCTTCAGGTTGAACTCCCTCGGCTCCCCGTGGTCGAGCGCGAGGAGGATCGCCCCGAAGTTCGCCTGCAGGTGCGTGCTCCTGTAGAGGACACGGAGAACGTCCGGCGCCTCTGCCCCGCGCTTCAGCTCGAGGACAAGCCGCATCCCTTCCCGGTCGGACTCGTCGCGTACGTCGGTGACCTCCGGGATCCTGCCCTTGCGTGAGAGCCCGACGATCTGGGAGATGATCCGGGCCTTGGCGACGCTGTACGGGAGCTCCGTGACGACGATCTGCTCCCGACCGCCCCGGAGCGCCTCTCGGACGACGCGCGCCCGCATCGTGATCCGGCCACGACCCGACTCGTACATCTTCTTGATGCCATCCGTCCCGAGCACGAACCCACCGGTCGGGAAATCGGGTCCGGGGAGCTCCTCCATGAGATCGGCCACGGAGCATTCCGGATCCTCGGTGAGGCGCTGGAAGGCCGCCGCGACCTCCCGCAGGTTGTGCGGAGGGATGTTCGTGGACATCCCGACGGCAATCCCTGCAGAGCCGTTGACGACGAGATTCGGGAGGGTCGCCGGGAGAACGGACGGCTCCGAGAGGCGCCCGTCGAAATTCGGGATCCACTCGACCGTCTCCTTGTCTAGATCGGAGAGTAGCTCGAGGGAAATCGGCGAGAGCTTCGCCTCGGTGTAGCGGTAGGCCGCGGCCGGGTCGCCGTCGATCGAGCCGAAGTTGCCCTGCCCATCCACGAGCGGATACCGGAGCGAGAAGTCCTGCACCATCCGCACGAGCGTGTCGTAGACGGCTGCGTCCCCGTGCGGGTGATACTTGCCAAGCACCTCCCCCACCACGGTGGCGCTCTTCTTGTGGGGCCGGCCGGGGAGGAGTCCGAGCTCGTTCATCGCATAGAGGATGCGGCGATGGACAGGCTTCAGACCATCGCGGACATCGGGAAGAGCCCGCTGGACGATCACGCTCATGGAGTAGTCGAGAAAGGCCTCGCGCATCTCCTCCTCGATGAGGCGCGGAAGGATCCGTTCCCGCTTCGGGGCCATGTTCATCCGTGTTCCTGCCCTGTGGAGGTTGACACCGTGGATGCCCCGAGAATGCCGGGGCGCGGGAGACGGGACCACACGCGGGGCAGCCGCCGGCCGACAGTCCCGGGGCTCGGCGGCGACTGCCGCGAGCGGACCGTGCCCCTGCCAGCGCCGGCAATCGGACAGCCGGAGCCATCCGTGCCCCACCTGCGGTCCGGCATCGCCGGCGATGCCGGAGCCCGAGCGCATACTATCGCCCACCGCGACGGCGACGCACCTGATGCGCCGCGGTGCCGGGCCACCCGTCCTGCCCCTGCAACCCGCGCATGGCCGAGACCGGATGAAGCTGCCTGGTGCACTTATGGGCGATCCGAGGGCGACGGCACCGGCCGATCACCGGGCGGGGTCCCCAGTCGCGGAGCTGCTCGGGCGTCCGGCCCGCACGCGGGCGCGGGGACCCGTCCGACGGCCCGGTACGCCGGCTGCACGCGCGCATGCCGCGTCCACCAACGACGAGCGGTTACGACTCTCCCCCGGCGAACAAGAAAGAAAGGCTGATGTAGGTCGCGTTGCCGCTCGACCCGATCAACCCCGTGTCGAGATGCGGGTGGTCAATCCGCAACGGTCCTCCTGGCACGCCGCAGCATTGGCAGGCGCGTCCGTCGCTTACGGCAGCCCGGACCGTGATTTCACACAGATCGTTGAAGATGCGTCGGCCGTGCCCGACGGAGGAGACTCAGGAGAGCGAGCGGGAATGGCCGTCCCGGGTTTCCGAAGAGCCGGGCCGTCGAGAAAAACACGGGGAACGATCCGGTGCTCGGCTCCCGGCGGCCCGGCAGAATGACCGGCCCCGAATCCGCCGAAAGGGGCTAGGTCAGTCGGGAAAGACGAATGTGCGGATCGTGCCTCTGTCCACCGGCGAGCCGGTCATCACTTCGGCCATCTGACGCATCTGCCTTCCAGTCACCCGAACGCGTTCCAGCACCGACAGCGCGTGCGCGAATTCGAAATACGCTGCGACGGAAACCTCGGCCGCCGGATGCCCGGAGACCACGCACACCTCCATCTCGGACCGAAGATGCCCGACGACCGCCCCGATGGCATGCTCCACCGCCATCTGGTCTGCAAGCGTGGAGAGGGACAGGTCCCCGGAGAGACGGTCGAGGAGCAGCTCGAGAGTGGTGCGGGTCGGGCCTGGAGCCTCGGGCACCCGGGTGTCCGGCACCGCGTCAAGCATCGCCTCGACACCTGCACGCAGTGCGGCAAGCTCCTCGTAGCTGCAGGTCACGATCACATCGCCCTCCCAGGCACCGGAACCCGCGGCGCGGACCGGGAACGCCGCCAGCCCCGTCCCACGCGCGCAGTCTGACACCCCCGCCGCACCATACCGAACCCCTGCGCGGATCGAAAGATCACCCTTCAGGCCCCGGGGATCCGCCAGACTCGCACTGGTGCACCCCCCGGAGCGTGGCGCCTCATTGCGGCGCCTCGCCTTCCGCCAGCAGCCTGGGCCCGATCATAAGGCCCGCGATGAGGTTGATGCAGGCGTGGGCGAGGATCGAGGGGATCAGGCTTCCGGTCGCGAAAACTGGAAGCACGAGAAGGAGCCCGGTCAGCCCGGTCCGCACGATCCCGGCCGCGCCCTGGTAGGCGTGGAGCAATCCGAACGCGACAGACGACCCGATGGCGCCAATCCACTGGCCCAGCCCAAGAAGCTCCAGCGTCGAGAGCAGGTAGCCGCGGTAGGCAACTTCCTCGCCGAGGCCCGCGACGATCGAAAGGCCCGCGAAGAGCCTCTTCTCGCGGGGGGTCCTCGGGATCAGCCCGAGCACGAACCCGGGGGAGCTGCCCCAGGGGTCCTGGCCCAGGGCCCGTGACACGCCGATGAGGGCGAGGCCGCCTCCCGTTGCCGCGGCGGTCCAGAAGAGGAGGTCCCGTGGGGACACCGCAACGAGTCCGGGGAGGAATTCTCCGTTCGAGAGCCACCCGAGCGCGGCGGCGACCCCGCCGACCGCGAGGATCGTCACGCACGAGCCGCGGTAGATCGAGACGCGATCGACATCGATCATCCCGAGGAGGGGAAGCTGCGCAAGGGCGAGCGCGGGAAGGAGAACGCCGAGCAAGCCGAGTCCGAGGGCCTGCCAGAAGTCGCCGGCGCCAACAAATGAGAGCAGCGCCACTGCGGTGACGGCGAGAGCCACCGCGGCCCTCATGTGCCGGACGACGGCCCGCGCGGCATCCTCCGGAGTGGCCGGAGGGGACTCAGGCGTCACCCGGTCGCCCGGAAGGGGGAAGAGGGTCCGACGGACTCTCGCTGCGCCGGACACGGCCGGAAAACTGTACTTCCCGGCCCTCTCGTGAGACCTTTCCGGCGAGGACGCGAGTCACCGCCGACTCCACTCTGCCGCCACGATCCCAACGGCCCGCAAGCGATGGAACACCACCCGCCGGACCCGCCGCTGCTCAGGGTCGTGGACGCCCTGGACCACCCGCACGGACACCGGATCCTCAGGACCCGGCTCATCGGGGGATCCTCCCCGCGCGTCCGTGAACTCCGCGGCGCGCGGTTCGAGGCCCACGGACCGGAGGGGAAAACCGTCGATCTGCGGGTGGTCGGCTTTCCCCTCTTCGGGGGCACTCCGTCCGATGCGCGGATCCGGGCGAGCGGCCGCGTGGACCTCGTGGTGGATGGCGGTGAGGACGCCCGGGCTGTGGATCGCACCTGGAAGCTTCGGCCGAGGACGGTGTGACGCCCCGGCGGCACGGTCGGCCCGGACCTGCTACACCCCGCCGTCCGCGCTCTCCGACTGCTCGTCGGGCGCACGGATGAAACGGGGCCCGTCCGAACCGAAGGTGTTCCGGAACCATGTCCGAAACTCCTCCTCGCGCCCCGGATTCTCGGCCCGGTACGCATCCTCCTCGCCCGGGAACCGGTCCGGCTGGGTGGCGAAGATGAAGTCATCCAGATATCCGAATTCGCGCGCGTAAATCAATTCGTCGAGCGGGGCGTAGGGCTGCGTGTCGAACACCGAGCGACCGAGCAGCCAGACTTCGGCCACGCGCTCGAGAATCGCCCTCTCGAGGACGTATCCCGTCAGGCCCTCGGTCCCGGGATACGCCTCGACGAGCGCGCCCCGGGCGTCCATCAGCCGGAGGTAGCCGTAGACGAGGAAGGGGGTCTCCGCATCCGCAGCCGTGTCCGTCAGGACGAGATCGGCGGTATCCGCGACAATCTCGAGCCCGTCCCAGGGATACACTTCCTCCCGAACGGCGGAGAGGCGAATCAGGAAGGCGGGATCGAGATTGATCCGGTCGAGCTCCGGCGTGAGCCACGCCTCGACCTCCTCCATCCGCGCAGTCTCCGGCTGGATCCGCTCCCCGGAATAGACGACGATCGACCTCGGCATGAGAGCCGGGGCCTGGCTCGCGCACCCGGCGAGCAGGAGGGAGAGCGCGAGGCAAGAGCCTCTCAGGTGCCGTTGGCAGCTCATGCGCTCACTCCCGTGGCCGGCGCGGCCGATTGGAGGATCCGGGTGCCCCGGTCCGGCCCGCACCGGGACGCTCCGTACAGTATTGCCGGCTCACGCTGCGTACGGAACCCCCGGCATCCGGGCGACGCTCGTGCCATGGGGGAGGGGCGGCCCGACTCGGCGCCGCGGCTCTCCCGCCGGCCGCGGGGTGCATCCCGGAACACCGGGTCTCCGCAGAGGCGGGACACGGTGCGGCTAGAGCCCGAGGGAGGACCGGATCAGGGGACTGATCCGGTCCGGGGTCCACGGCGGGTCGAAGGTGAGCTGCACCTTCGCGCTATCGACACCGTCCACGCCGAGCACGGCGGCCTCGGCCATGCGCACGATCTCCTCGGCGACCGGACACATCGGACTCGTAAGGGAGATGCGCGCGTCCACATGGGCCCCGTCGACCTCGACGCCGTAGACGAGCCCGAGCACGACGAGATTCAGGTTGAGCTCCGGATCCTTGACGGTCTTCAGGGCTCCCAGGACATCTTTCTCCGTAACAGCCATCGCCCCTCCCCGAGTCTTTGCCGGGCGGCCCGCGCGCCTCCGGGCCCGCTAGAACCAGAAGGCACGCCGCACCCTCGCGCCGACCGTCTCCCCATCGTTCCCCTGGCAGCCCGCCGGATCGAAGCTTCCGTCAAACTCCGGGGCGTTGCCGAGGACCGAGGAAAACTGGACCCCCATGATCTCGTCGGCGTCCTCGGCCCCGTAGGAGATCAGCATCCGGTCGCCCGGGCGGATCACCCGGTTCCCCGCGGGCGGCACGAGAAGGCCGTCCAGGACAAACGTCAGCCGCCGTTCTCCGTCGGCCCGGTAGAGTGCCCCGCCGTCCGTGTACACCCAGTCGGAGCCGATCCCCCATCCCAGGTTCTGGAGGAGATGGCCCCAGGTCGCACCCCCATGGTGCACGTGCACGACGTCCTGGTCGTTGTTATGCAGGTGGACGCGCTGGGGACCCGTGATACCGTCCGCCGAGGCGGAACACGCCGCCACATCCTCCATGTACCCGGCGGCCGAGAAGTCCACCCGCTCCCCCTCGATCCACACCGCCCAGTTCGCATGATAGTGGACGGCCTCGACCGGCGGCAGGAGGGCGAGCCTGAGGAGGCCGAACCCCAGAATCCCGATCGCGGCTCCCCCCAGCGGGCCCAGCAGCAACCTGGCGTGGCTCATCTCCCTCCCGGCCCTCCCTCCTTCGTGTCCGGCGGTGGAGTACACCGGACCCGGCGTCTCTGAGCCAAGCATTGGCTCCGGCCGCCCCACGGCTCCGACTTCGCGCCGGGGTGCCTGCACCGCGCCGGGAGGGTACATTCGGCGCGACGTCGACCCATTCAGGAAGGAGCCGGAGACATGCAGGAAGAGCGCGCGCACTGGGGATCGAGTCTCGGATTCGTCCTCGCCGCGACCGGGAGCGCCATCGGGCTGGGGAACCTCTGGAAGTTCCCCTTCATCACCTGGGACAACCGGGGAGGCGCATTCGTGCTCGTCTACCTGGCGTGCATCCTGGCCGTCGGGCTCCCGATCATGATGGCGGAGATCCTGATCGGCCGCAGGGGCCGGGCCGGCGTCGTCGGCGCACTCAGGTCCGTGGTCGGTCCCCGCTGGGGCATCGTCGGGATGTGGGGCGTGCTCTGCGGGTTCATCCTCCTCAGCTACTACACCGTGATCGCCGGCTGGTCGCTCTTCTACTTCACCCGGACGATGGGCTGGACCCTCTCCGGCTACCCCGCGGGGCTCCAGACCGGGGATCTCTTCGGTGAACAGGTCGGAAACGGCGGCCTCCAGCTCGGCCTCTCGCTCATCTTCAGCATCCTTACCATCTCGGTCGTCTACCTGGGGGTCCACCGCGGCATCGAGCGGCTCGCCCGGACCGTCCTCCCGATCCTCTTCGGGATCCTCCTCCTCCTCCTCGCAAGCGCGCTCCAGATGGAGGGTTCAGGGGACGCCATTGCCTTCATCTTCCGGCCAAGCTTCGGCGAACTCGAGCCCGGGGGCGTACTCGAGGCGCTCGGGCACTCCTTCTTCACGCTGTCGCTTGGGATGGGAACGATGATCACCTACGGTTCCTACATCCAGCGCAACCAGTCGATCGTGAAGATGTCGGCGCTGATCGTGGTCCTGGACACGGTGATCGCGCTCATCGCCACCGTGATCATGTTCTCGGTCATCTTCTCCGTGGCGGGGATGGAGGAACAGGTCGGCGCCTCCACGGTCGGGATGCTCTTCATCTCCCTCCCCGAACTCTTCTACTCCGAGGTCCCGTTCGGCACGCTTCTCGGGCCCCTCTTCTACGTTCTCGTCGCGCTCGCCGCGCTGACGTCAACGATCTCGCTGCTCGAGGTGGTCGTGAGCAACCTGATCGACCAGCACGGGATCACGCGGGAGCGGGCGGCGCTCGCGTCCGGCGGCACGGTCTTCCTCTTCACGGTCTTGGCTGCACTCTCCTTCGGCGCGGTGCCGGCGCTCTCGGGATTCGAGATCTTCGCGGGGAAGGCCGGGTGGTTCTCCACGGCCGACCACTTCGTCTCGAACTGGATGCTTCCGACGGGCGGGCTCGCGATCACGATCGCCGCCGGCTGGTTCATGACCCGCGCGGCCACGAGGGACGAACTGGTCGACGGCACCGAGCCCGGCTGGTTCCGCTATGATCTCTGGAGGCTGTTTATCCGGTTCGTGGCCCCGGCCGCCGTCGGCGCCGTCATCATCGCCGTGGTCTTCGGCGTGGACTTCAGCTAGCAGGCTCCGGCGCACCGACATGGCCGCTCCTGCCGTGCGCGCACCGTGGCGCGCGCACCGCGCCTTTCCGGTCATCGCCACGTTTCTCGCCGTATCGTCCGGTCTCACCGGTGGACCGCTCGCAGCCCAACAGGCGGTCGAGGGATCGGCGGGAACGCCCGGGCCCGCGCCAGCTGGCGACTACGACCACGCCCGCGCCCCGCGGGCCCTGGCGGCTCCCCTCCGCGGCTCGATCTCGATCGACGGGACGCTCGACGAATCCGGGTGGGCGGACGCCCCGCCGATCACGGCGTTCACGCAGACGCTTCCCGTCGAGGGCGCGCCTGCGTCGGAAGAGACCGAGGTCCGGATCCTCTACGACGGGGACGCGGTCTACGTGGGTGCCCTTCTCCACGACCGGAGCCCGGCGACCACCCGGCTCGCCCGGCGCGACTCGGACGTCGGGGACTCCGATGTCTTCCTCGTCCTCCTGGACAGCTTCCACGACCATGAGACGGCGTACCGCTTCTGGACGAACCCGTCGGGCGTCAAGGGGGACGCGATCGTGACGGGCAACAGCGACGGGGCGGGCGACTCCTCGTGGGATCCGGTCTGGGACGTCGCTAGCAGCGTTGGCGAGTCCGGATGGAGCGTCGAGATGCGGATCCCCTTCAGCCAGCTGCGCTTCCGTCCCGGCGGGGACCAGGTGTGGGGCATCCAGCTCGAGCGTGACATCACTCGAACCCGGGAGAACGCGACCTTCCCCTTCACGCCCCTTCTCGAGCGCGCCGGCGTATCGCGCTACGCGCATCTGGAGGGGATCAGCGGAATCGGCGCAGGACGCAGGCTCGAACTCCTCCCCTACGTGGTGGCCCAGGGAGAGTACCTCCAGCTTCCCCGTCCCACCCGCGCGGGCTTCCGGAATCCGTACCGCAGCGGGTCGGACCACTTCGGGAGCGCGGGTCTCGACCTCAAGTACCGGATCGGAACGAATGTGACGCTTGACGCGGCATTCAACCCCGATTTCGGCCAGGTCGAGCTCGACCCCTCGGTCATCAACCTGACGGCCTTCGAGACCCGTTACGAGGAGCGGCGGCCGTTCTTCGTGGAGGGCGCCGACATCTTCACCTTCGGCGAGGGCGGACCGAGGGGGAGCGTCGGGACAGGTCCGGAGCTCGTCTACTCGCGCCGCATCGGGCGGCCGCCCCGGGGCGTGCTCCCGGCCGAGGCGACCTATGCCGATTCACCAGCCGCGACCACCATTGCAGCGGCGGCCAAGGTTACGGGCCGGGTGGGCGAGGGCTGGTCCGTGGGGGTGCTCGAGGCCATCACAGCGGAGGAAGTCGGCTCATACACAGACGGCGGCGGCGGCGATCACGAGCGTACCGTAGAACCGGCTGCGAACCACTTCGTGGGCCGGGTCCGGCGCCAGATCCGGGGCGGCCTGACCCGGTTCGGGATGATTGCCTCGGCCGTGAACCGGAGGACGGCCGGCACCCCGCTCGCCGACCGGCTCCACGCCTCAGCCTACTCGGCGGGGATCGACTTCGCGCATGAGTGGGGCAACCGCGCGTGGCTCGTCACGAGCCTCCTGTCGGGGAGCCACGTCGGGGGTGAGGCCCCGGCGATCACGCGGACACAGCGCGCGTCCACCCGCTACTACCAGCGGCCGGATGCGCGTCACGTCGAGCTCGATCCAGAGGCAACGTCACTCACCGGCTACTACGCCATGGCGTACCTGGGAAAGGAAGCCGGCAACTTCACGATGCGAAACGGGGTGGCCCTCGTCAGTCCCGGCTACGAGGTGAACGATCTCGGATTCCACATGAACTCCGACCGGGTTCTCATGGACACCCACTACCAGTACACGCAGCCGAACCCGGGCGACGTGCTGCGGTCCTGGAGCTTCATTCTCGGGGGCCCGAACGCGATCTGGAACTTCGCGGGCGACCGCCTCTACGCGAACATCAACGCGATCGGGCGGATCGAGCTCCTCAACTACTGGAGCACCTCGGCCCGGCTTCTCTATCTCGCCCCCTCGGAGGATGACCGGCTCACCCGGGGCGGTCCCATGGCGCGCTCGCCGGGGGGATGGTCGGGCAATGTCAGCGTGAACTCCGACCGGCGCCGGGCGGCCGTCGTTAGCGCACGCTACAACTGGGGATCCGACGATGCCGGCGGCTGGACGCGGGATGTCCAGCTCAATCTGAGCGGGCGCTACGAGGAGACCTTCCAGTTCGATGTCGGCCCCACCTACGCGTGGTCCTACGGCGCCGCGCAGTACGTGACCCGGGTCGCCGACCCGCTCGCCGACCGCACTTTCGGAGCGCGCTACATCTACGCGGACATCCGCAGGACCACCCTCTCGGTCGAGACGCGGATGAACGTGACCTTCTCGCCCACGCTCTCGCTCCAGCTCTACGCCGAGCCCTTCATCTCGACCGGAGACTACGGAACGCCGAAGGAATTCAGCGCGCCGAACACCTTCGAGTTCCTCGAGTACGGAACGGACGCCGGACGGATCGAACAGGCACGGGACGGCGGCTACACGGTAGATCCCGACGGGGCGGGTCCGGCGGCGGCGTTCCGGGTCGCCGAGGAGGACTTCAGCTACCGGAGTCTTCTCGGAAACGCCGTGCTCAGGTGGGAGTGGCGACCCGGCTCGACGCTCTTCTTCATCTGGCAGCAGCGGCGGATCAACCGCGCCGGCGAGGAGGGATTCCTCGAGAGCGGCTCCGGGATCGGCCGGTTCGACCTTGGCCGGGACACGAGCGATATGTTCGACGTGCAGCCGGACAACATCTTCATGATCAAGGTGAACTACTGGCTGAACCCGTAGTTGCGCCGCGACCCATCCCGGAGCGCCGCGGCGGATGGGTTCGGAGAGCCGCGCCAGGCAGCCGCCCGGGCCGGCAACGCGGCAACGCCCAGAACCCCGATCCGGTCCATGCGCAAGACCACCCGACTGAAGCAGCTCATCCACGCGCCGGAGATCCTCGTCCTCTATCCGGCGCACGACGCCCTGAGCGCCAGGATCGCCGAGGACGCGGGAGCCCACGCCATCACCGTGGGCGGATTTGCCGCCTCCGGTGTGCTCCTCGGCGAGCCGGACACCTCGCAGCTCACAGCCACCGAGCTGGCGGACTTCTACGAGAGGATCTGCGCGAGCGTCGACATTCCTGTCTTCGCCGACGCCGACACCGGGTTCGGGGGCGTGACGAATGTGATCCGCACGGTCCGCGACTTCGAGCGGGCAGGCGTCGCCGGCCTCTTCCTCGAGGACCAGCGCTTCCCCAAGCGATGCGGCCACACTGCCGGCAAGGAGGTGGTGGGCGCGGGCGAGATGCTCCCCAAGCTCCGCGCCGCGCTCGACGCCCGTGAGGACGCGGACCTGGTCATCATGGGCCGGACCGACGCCCGGGCCATCTTCGGGACCGACGAAGCGATCAGACGGGCGAACCTCTATCTGGATGCTGGGTGCGATGCGGCCTTCATCGAGGCGCCGGAGACGCCCGGCGAAATGCGGCGCATCTGCCGCGAGGTGAACGGCCCTCTCGTCGCCAACATTGTCGATTTCGGCCGCACTCCCCACCTCACGGCAGGCGAGCTCGAGGAGATGGGCTTCGCCGTCGCCGTCTGGCCCGTCTCATCGGTCTTCATCGCCGCCCGCGCCCTCGAGACACTCTACCGAACCCTCGGCGAGACCGGCTCAACGACCTCGCTCCACGACCGGATGACAAGCTTCCGGGAGTATATGCGGATCGTCCGGCTCCCGGAGCTCCGCGAGCGGGAGGCGCGCTATGGGGAGAAGAGCGCCGGGAGCGAAGGGGTCGGCGGTTGAGCCTCCGGCGCTGGGGCCGGATTGCTGGGCCCCTTGCCGCCGTCCTCCTCTACGCCTGGATCCCCGACACGCTCCCGGATCCAGCTGGCGGAGAGCTGGTCCTCAGCCGCGCGGGGCGCATCACCGGGGCGGTCGTCGCCTGGATGGCGATCTGGTGGATGACCGAATGCATCTCGATCTTCGTCACGGCGCTCCTGCCGGCGCTCGTCCTCCCGCTCACAGGTATCCAGGACCTCCCGGGAACCACTGCCCTCTACGCGCACCCCCTCATATTCCTCGCGATGGGCGGCTTCGTGCTCGCCCTCGCGCTCGAACGCTGGGAGCTCCACCGCCGCTTCGCGGTGTTCATCCTCCGGGCCGTCGGAACGGGTCCGCGGCGGCTCGTCGGCGGATTCATGATTGTCTCCGCCTCGCTCAGCATGTGGATCTCGAACACGGCGGCAGCCGTCATCATGCTCCCAATAGCGCTCAGCATCATCGCCGTACACGATTCCGGGGCGAGCCACCACAGGCGCCTCCGCCTCTGCCTCCTTCTGGGCACCGCCTACGCATGCTCGATCGGCGGGATGGGTACACTGATCGGCACGGGGACGAATGTATTTCTCGCATCATACTCGGCGACCGAGCTCGGCCGCCCGATCTCCTTCGCCGGATGGATGGCTCTCGCCATACCGCTGGTGCTCGTGCTCCTGCCCCTCGCATGGTGGGTGCTCACTCGAGTGGTCTACCG
>JAAXGI010000081.1 GCA_012267505.1 Gemmatimonadota bacterium | reverse complement strand
GCCTCGCCGCCGTGCCAGAGAATCGCCTCCGACAGATCGCGCGCCCGGCCGTCGTGTAGGTAGCGCGTGTGTCTGTTCACAGTCTCGATGAGGCCGATCCCCCAGAGCGGGGGCGTCCTCCACTCCCGCCCGCCGGCTCCGAATTCCCCCCGCCCGTCGGCGAGGGCCTCTCCCATGTCGTGGAGGAGAAGGTCGGTGTAGGGATGGATCGTCTGGTTCGAGAGCGCCGGGATCGTCGGATGCTCGCCGGTCGGAAGGGTCCTGAGGTGGCACTGGCCGCATCCGATCTCATCGAAGGTCGCCGAACCCCGGACCACCTCGGGGTCCTCCGGGTCACGCATCGCGGGCACGGCGAGAGAACTTGCGTAGAGGACGACCTTCATCAGGTCGTCCTCGGCGATCTCGTGTCGTCCGCCCCCGGGGGCCATGCGGCACGCCTCCTGCGTCGCCGTGCAGTTCTCTGAGGGAAAGAGGTGCGTGGTGATCCCCATGTCCTCCAGGAATGCCGTCGCGGTCTGCTGGAGCACGCTCGGCTGGCCAGCCTTCCATCCGAAGCGCCCGAGCGCCTCCCCGCCCGCGACGTGGTCCGGGACCCGGTTGGGACGCCCGGAGATTCCGTCCCCGTCCCGGTCGTCGGGATCGGCCCGTGCTAGGATCTCCGCCTCCGGAACCGCTTCGAGGAGACCCGTCCCGATCATCTGCGGGGCGACGCGCGGCGAGATCTCGAGCGCCGGGTGGAACGCCCCGTAGCCTGGGTCCGCGAGGCTGTAGACAGGCTCCTCGAGCACGTATCCGCTCCCGTCGGCGAATGTGCCGGACGACTCTTTCCGGTCCACGATGAGCCTCGCCTCGGAAGGGACGCCCGGAATCGACTGGTCCTGAATCTGGCTGCCGTAGACAGGGTCCGGGAGCTGGACCCCCTCCCCCTCCGGTCCGGGAAGGCTCACACGGAGAAGCAGCCCCGTGCCCCTCTCCGCCCGAGTGAGGGGCGGGCGGCCTCGTCCGTCCCTGAAATGGCATCCGGCGCACGATCTGGCGTTGAAGAGCGGTCCGAGCCCGTCTCTCGCCTCGGTCGAGGCGGGTGCACTCACCCAGTTCTGGTTGAAGAAGGAGTTGCCTACGAAGAAGAGGAGTTCGCGCTCTCCCTCGAGTCCCGGCGCCTGCTGGCCGAAGGCGTTCGGCGTCGCGTCGTAGATCGACGCCTGGCCGCCGAGAAGCACTGGTGGGCGCTCAGTGCCGCAGCCGACCACCGCGAAAAGGGGGAGGGCGGGGACGAGACGGCGGAGAGCGCCTGCCGGATGCGGCAGATGCATCCGCCGTGCCGGCTCACCGCCGCGCCCCAAACGTCACTCCGGAAGCGCCGTGTTGATCGTGAGCCCTAGCCGGGTGCCGGCCTCGGCGATCCGGTCCCCTAGGGCCTGCAGGACATAGACGGTCTCGAGAACCACGGGCCGGGTGCCGGGATCGATGATCGCCTGGTCGAAGGGCACCGGAATCCGCTCCACCATGGTCAGGCTTTCGGCCAGGAGCGCGCCCAGCGCGGAGGCGAGCTCCGGGTCGACGGAGGAGAGAAGCTCGTCGAGACCGGGTCCGTCAATGACCGAGCCGTCCGTCCGCACATACCGGCCCTCGTAGACATTCGCGATCCCGCGCGCGTTGGTGATGATATCGCGGTGCGAGTTGTCGGAAAAACAGGAATGCTCGTCTTCCTGATCCTGGTTGTCGTAGGCCGTGAAGATCCGTTCGCCGGCCAGCTCCGACTTGCTCAGTACGCCGATCCCGACGAGCACGCTCTGGAGCGCCTCGTCGGGCTCCATCGCCTCGAACTCCGAGCGGTAATTGCCGGCCTGGCCGGGCGCCCATGCCTCCGTCACCTCCTCCACGTGCTCGACGAGGAGGTCGGCGGCGGTCCGAAGGTAGGCGGCGCGTCTCGCCGCCCCCGCGGACTCCGCCTCCAGGTAGTCCGTATGGGGACGCGTGCCCGGCCCGGACGCGCTCAGGTCCTGGCCCCAGAGAAGAAACTCGATGGCGTGAAACCCGGTGCTCACGTTCTCCTCGGCCCCGGCCTCGTTCATCGAGACGAGCAGCCCCCGATCGATCGTCGGATATGCCGCGGGATCGTTGATCATCCCGCTTCCGGGCGCGTCCTCCACGTAGTCGATGTATCCCTCGTCGAGGGGCCAAGCGTTGATGAGCGCCTCGGGTCCGTCGGCGTCGTCGATGGGTCCCCCGTAGAAGCGGTACGCCTCCGTCTGGCCGTACGGCTCCCTCGCCGCGAGCCAGGCCGCCTTCGCGTCCTCGAGTGTCTCTGCGGAGGGAGACTCGAGGAAGCGTCCGATCGCAGCCCGAAGCCCGCGGACGCCCGCGAGCGAGTCGTCGTAGCTGGCATGGACGATCGAGGCGTAGGTGCCGATCACCGCATCCTGAAGCTCCGCAGGCGCACCGCCGTCTCCGCAGCCGGCGAGAAGTCCGGCGAAGGCAAGTGCAGCGGCGGGCGGGCCCCAACCCCGTCCCCCCCCCGAGGCCCACTGCGGGGTGCGGGGCCGCTCATTCGTCTTCATGGGCGTGGCGCTCCCGGTCGGAATCCCTAGTTGAGAATCATTCTCAAGCGGTAGGGGAGGGTACGGTTGGCCGGGGCCGGGTGTCAAGATCCGCACGCGCGGGGAGATGTCGGATCCTATCCGGCCGTCATGCCTGCCCGGTCTGCTCCGGGACGGCCGAATGCTGTCACGGTCGTGTACCTGGTCCTGAGCGGGGTCTACGTTGTCGGGATCGCGGTCCAACAGCCGGTTACGCACCGGAGGAGGCCGGACGCGTGAGGAACAGGCTCACCGGGCGGTGCAAGGTCGGGGGTCGGGAGCCGCGGACGGAGACCGGGATGTTGGGGGCCAGGGACCGGGGCATGGAGTGAGGTGGTCCCGGTTCGTTGTTGTGGAGGACATGTGCAGGGGACGGGCGCACGCATACCTACGGAGAGCCGGCAGGCCCGGCGGGCGATGTGCCGCGCGATCGCGCGTCGATCCAGTCCCGGGGCGTCAGCGCCCCGGCTCGCTCGACCAGCTCTCTGTCCCAGGTGACCACCTCACCCTCGAGCCCTTCGGCCAGGGCGGCGTAGAGCGCGTCTCCCGAGCGGAGGTAACGGCCGGTGCCGAGCCGTACGGCTTCCCGGAGCCTCGCTCGATTCAGAGAGTATGTTCTGACCAAGGGCGATCCCAGCATCCGCTCGGCGAGGCTGCGGCCTTGCTCAGCGTCACGCAGTCTGCGGGCCAGCGCGCAGGCGATCTCGACCCGGGCGATCTCGGGAAGGGAGACCGGAAGCTCCCGTGCCACAACCCCGGCGAGAAAGGTCCGGCTGACCTCCGATAGCGCGTCGGTCGCGTCGGCGGCCGAGACCCAGACGCTGGCGTCGATGACCAGCGGTCTCATTCACCCCCCAGTCGGTTCCGGTCTGCAGCCAGTTCTTCCCGCGCCGAGCGACCCGCCGGAGCGCTCCTGATCGCTTCATCGGCCGCATCCAGCCAAGAGCGAAGCCAAGCCGTCGGAGCCTCCCGCGGCTCGCCGCGATCCCCTTCGCTCAACCAGCGCCGGTAGAGCCGCGTCGTCACTTCGCGGATGGTGAGCCCCCGGAGGGCGGCCTCCGCCTTGACTTGCCGGTAGAGATCATCCGGTACGTCGATGGTCGCTTTCATGAGAAGACGATATCTGTATACCTGTATTCCTGTCAATACAGGTATCGATCGCGGCACGCGTGCCCTATCCCACCCACAGGGCCCGCAATCACCCTGCAGAATCGGGAGGTCGCGTTCGCGACGGAGCTCGGCTCCACGTCGATCCAGGGGACCTTCAGGCTCTCCGAGATGACGGTGCGCCGGATCCGGACACCCCCGCGGCCGCGCAAACCGCGTCGACATTGGCGGCGCTGCCGTAGCTCGGCGGGAGCAACGTCGCGGCGGCCACGAGCACGCCCACTCCATCGGCGGAAGTCGCCCGCGGCAGCGCGCCCGGCAGGCAGTGGCGGCAACCGGTCAGTGCAACAGCATGTCCGACCAAGTGTTGATCACGACGACGCCGGCGACGATCAGCGCCAGCCCGACAACCGCCGCAGCATCCAGCCGCTGGCCGTGGACCAGCAGTCCGAGAATCGCGATCAGGACAATCCCCGCTCCCGCCCAGATGGCATAGGCGATGCCGACGCTCATGTGCCGCAGGCAGAGGGAGAGGAAGTAGAAGGCGGCGCCGTAGCCGAGGGCGACGATGGTGCTCGGCAGGGGGCGCGTGAATCCCTGGCTCGAAGGCAGAGCGGTGGTGGCGATCACCTCGGAGACGATGGCGATGGCGAGGTAGAGGTACGGCATGGTTGCGCTCCGTGTCAGGCGGCGAGAGAGACGTCGTAGAGCAGCTTGACCCCGATGACGAGCAGGCCGGCGTAACCACCCGGTAGAACAGCTTGTCGTCAACGCGGATGTGCAGGTAGCGGCCGAGCGCGACGCCGACGGGCGCCAGCGGCAGCAGCAGAGCGGACGTGACGAGGTTGTCCGCCGTCCACTGGCCGAGCCAGACGTAGGGCAGCAATTCCGACCAGTTGACCACGAAGAAGAAGCGGATGCCGGTGGCCTGGAACGTCGTGTGGTGCATCCGCCGGGGCACCAGGAAGGCGTGCGGAGGCGGCCCACCGCCGTGGATCGAGAAGCTCGTGACGCCGGCCAGCAGGCCCCAGAACCAGCCGAGGGCGCGCCGCGGCGGCCCGGTCGGCGCCGAGCCGAGCCCGCGCCATCTGGAAGCCGACCACGGTGCCGGCGAGCACTGCCGGCAGCAGGATGTGCAGGTTGGGCACCTCCCACTGCCGCCAGTAGACGGGCATCGCGAGCTCGATCGCCTGGGACTTCGTCCAGAGCATCGTCCGACGAGTTCTGGGCGCCGACCCACACGGAGGCGAGAACGGGCATCAATCCCAGGCCCACCACCGCGGGTAACGGCCATCGGACGCGTGACGTCGAGATTGTGCCTCCGGCCGCGGAGACAGGCCAGCACGCCCGCGAGGGCCGTCGGTCACGCGGCGCCGCTCGAACTACAACCGCAACTGGCCGCGCACCGTCATGTCGGAGAGCCTGAAGGTCCGCTGGATCGACGTGGAGCCGAGCTCCGTCGCGAACTCGACCTCCCGATCCTGCAAGGTGATTGTGGGCCCTGCGGGTGGGATGGGGCCCGGCTCTGGTCAAGAGATGATGGCAGTGTCATTCGGGACGGAATATTCGAGCACGGATTCCCGGGCGCCGAATATCCACGGATAGCGGTGCGGCGGGTCACCTCCCGCCTCGAGTCTCAGCGCGCTCCGAGCCAGGCGAGGAAAGCAAGGCCGGCACCCCAGCAGTACCACGAGAACACCGGGAAGGCCCCGCGCTCGAGCAGGTTGATGAGGAAGCGGATCGCCAGGATCCCCGCCGCGGCCGCGGCCGCGAAACCTGCCCACGCCGCCCCTCCGGCGATCGCGGCCGACTCGGGGCCGAGGGCAGCGAACTCGAGGACGCCTGCGCCCGCGATCGCAGGCACCGACATGAGGAAGGAGAATGCGGCGGCTTCGAGTGGCGCGACGCCGAGCCAGAGCGCCGCCGTCAGGGTCGCTCCGGAGCGCGAGATCCCGGGCACGAGGGCGAGCGCCTGGGCGAGGCCTACCAGAAGCGCCGCGCGCACGCCGAACTCGGCCCGTAGGGGGCGCCGTAGTGCCCAGCGGGTCGAGTAGAGAGCCGACCCGGTCAGGAGGAGCGAGACTCCAACCACGGCGGGGCGGTCGAAGAACGACCCGATGGCGTCTCCGAAGAGGAATCCGAGCGCGGCCGCCGGGAGAGTGGCGACGAGGATGAGCCCGGCGTAGCGGAACTCCTCCGTCCTCGGCGCCAGGGTCACGCCCAGTGCGAGCGAGAGGATCCGGCGCCGGTAGACGACGAGAACCGCGAGGAGCGTCGCCAGGTGCACTACGACCTCGAAGCGCACGCCCGGAATCCGGAGCGAGAGGAGCTCCTGGCCGATCACCAGGTGTCCCGAGGAGGACACCGGGAGGAACTCGGTCGCCCCCTGGAGCACACCGAGTACGATCGCTTCCCAGAGACTCATGGCGGATCCCTTGTAGGCGGATGCGGCTGCGCCCGGCAGAATCTACGGAATCCGCATGGTGGAGCGAGGGCGCCGCGGGGCGAGTGGGCGATCCCGGGTGCCTGTCCCTGACCCGGTGTGACGGCCGGCGGAGCCCCGGGGAGTCGCGGGGTCAGCCGGCTGGGCCCTATTCTCCCCGGGGCCGGCCCCCGCCGTGTGGGGGCCGCGAGGTGGGGCGAGCGGAGGGTGCGGGATTGGGCAACGACGACTCCGAATCGACCGCCCTGGTCGCGGTCACCGGATTCGAGCCCTTCGCCGGCCGTGCGAAGAACCGTTCGTGGGAACTCGTGCGGCGGCTCAGGGGCCGGCCCGGCGTCGAGGTGACCCGTCTTCCGGTGGACTTCCGGCGCCTCGGCGCGGCCGTCGACCGCATCGTCCGGACCCGGCCGGAGGCGATCCTGATGGTCGGGGAAGCGCCCGGGCCGGTCCTGCGGGTCGAGCAGATCGCGCTCAATGTCGCCCACGCCGACCGTCCCGACAACGCGGGGCGCCAGCCGCGGTCGGAGGTGGTCGTCTCCGGGGGACCGCTCGCGCTCCGGGCCACATGGGACGCGGCCGCGGTTGCCGGGCGGTTGCATCGCGACGGCATTGAAGCGAGCGTGTCGTTCCACGCCGGGACCTACGCCTGCAACGCCGCGCTCTACCGGGCCCTGCACCTGGCCCGCGGAGCGATCCCCGGCGACGGCGGGCCTGCGATCGGCTTTCTCCACGTCCCGGAGACCGGGGACGCGGGTGGGCCTGAGGGCCGGCAGCTCTTCCGTGCGCTCGGGACCGGTATCGAGGAGCTGCTTGCCGCCCGGAGGGAGGCCCGAGCCGATGCGAATCGACGTGGAGATGCCCCCGAATGAGATGGACCGCCAGCGGCTCGTGGACGCGCTGCTCGAACACAGCGGTCGCCGCTACGGGGATCCCGCCGCACGGCCTCTCGGCCTCTTCCTCCGCGACGGGGAGGGCAATCTCTGTGGGGGCATCACCGGCAACCTGAGGTGGTCCTGGCTCTACGTGGAGATGCTCTGGGTACGGAGCGATCTCCGGGGGCAAGGGTACGGAAGCCGGCTCCTCGCCGGGGCCGAGGGTCTCGCGGAGGCGAGCGGCGGGGTGGCCGTGCACCTCGATACCGACGGCGACGAGACGCTGGCCTTCTACCAGAGGCGCGGCTACGAGGTCTTCGGGACCCTGGAGGGCTTCCCCCCGGGGACCCGGCAACATTTCCTCCGGAAGTGGCTGCGCGCGCCGTGAGTGCGTCCGGGCGCGCCCCCCGCCAGTTCAGACATCCCATCCCTGGATCATGACAGTGGGAAATACCGCACCCCTTGTGCTCGACGGCTGGTTCATCCTCCACCAGTTCTTCCGCCTTCTCCCCGGGCGGGCGGGCTCCCGGCCGGCGCGGGCCGAGGCGCTCGAGGCGCTCGGCGACCTCATCGCGCCGCTCGAGGATCCGGGCCCGGGAGGGTGGAGCGGACTCTACCGGACCGTGGGCGGCGGCGCAGGGCTCATGGCGATCCACTTCCGGGATTCCCTCGAGGCGCTTGGCCGGGCGGAGCGGATACTCGAGGACGGTCCGGCCGGCTCCCACCTCGCGCTCGAGGGCGACTACGTCTCCGTCGTCGAGCTCTCCCTCTATCACCTGACGGCAGCGCTCGCCGCCGAAGCGGAGGAGCAGGGTGTCGGGCCCGGCTCCGACGAGTGGCGGGCGATGGTCGACCGGCACCTCGCCGAGGAGCGCGCGAAGAGGTACGTGCAGGAGCGGCTCCACCCGGTGCAGCCCGAGGGGCTTCCCTACGTCTGCTTCTACCCGATGGACAAGCGGAGGAACGAGGGGCAGAACTGGTATAGCCTCCCCCTCGGGGACCGCGCGGGGATGATGCGTGACCACGGCTCCACGGGCAGACGCTACGCCGGGCGCATCTCGCAGGTCATTTCGGGCTCGATGGGGCTCGACGACTGGGAGTGGGCCGTCACCCTCTTCGGCCGCTCGCCGAACGACTTCAAGGAGCTCATCGCGGAGATGCGCTTCGACGAAGTGAGCGCCGTATACGCGGAATTCGGCAGCTTCAGGGTGGGCTACCGTATTCCGGCGGAAGGGATCGCCGCGGCGTTCGACGGGGGCGGCTGAGCGGGCCGGGTTTCCTCAGGGGGCCGGGAGCGGGAGGAGCAGCCGGAGAAGGAGAACGCAGAACCAGCCCAGCACCCCGGTGAGCACCGCCCTCCCCGTCGACACGTCCAGCGCCTCGCGGAGCGCCACGACCGCCGCGGCCACGATCCAGAGGCTGACGAGCGCCTCGACCAGCCAGCCCACAAAAGGCACGGCCGCGGCCGCGAAGAGGATCCCGGGCGCCTGTGCAAACCCGAGCGTGCGGAGAAGCTCGCCCCAGCTCGCCGTCCCGCCGAGCAACCTGTCGCCCACCAGATAGGCCACCGCTCCCCACGTCAGCCATCCCGCGAGCGCGCCGACGATGCCGCCCACCGGACCTCCGCCACCCGCACTCGTCCCGCCTACCAGCGCCGCGAGCGCCGCCATGACGACGACCCCGGCCGCCTGGCCGGTGGCCGACGTATCGTGTTCCACCTCGCGGTAGACGGTGGCGTCGAGCATGACGGCCCCCACGATCCGGGCCGTCCAGCTCCTCCTCCCGCTTCCTGCCGACGTTGCGTCCTTCGCCACGATACGCGCCTCCCTACGGGTTCCCGTCGACGGCCTCGCGGATGATCCGGCGGGCCCTGGCACCAAGCCTGAGCCGGAGCGCCGCCGCCCGCCCCCGGTCGCTCATCTTGGCCCACGTTTTCCGGAGGATCCCGACCAGCTTCGCGTCGCCGTGGCCTGCCGAGAATTCCTCGAAGTAATGCTCTAGAAAGACGAGGCAGACCACGTCCTCGAGCGTCTGGGCGTCCGGGTCGCGCCTCATCCCCTGCTTGCGGATCAGGCGGGCGACAGTTGCGACCGTCTCCTCCCCGTATCCCACCTCGGTGAGGACCTCGCTCGAGATCTCGGCGTGGAGCCGCATCAGCTTGGCACGCCATGCGCGGTAGCCCTTCCGTCCGGCGGGGTAGTCCGCCCGCGGGATCCTCCACCTGGCGATGTGCTGGGCCCGGGCGGCGAGCCGGAGCGCTTCGGACGCCCCGGGCTCGAAGTCGGCGAGCCGCTCCGACATCCGGCGCGCGTAGAGGAGCTCCTTCGGTTCCCTAGACCCCGAGACGGTCTCGCTTCGCGGGTCCTCGGCGTTGATGGCGTCGAAGCGCGCGAACGCCGCCGCGATGAGGGACGCCCCGGCCGTAGCCTCCCCGCGCGGGTCGCCGGTCAAGCGCTCGCCCTGGCCGACCGGGAGGCCCGGACCGGGCGGACGTCGTCCGCCGGACGCGCCGCAGGCCTCCGCCCGCCGCCGGGCTCACCCGGGGCGGAAGCCGCCGGTGCCACGCGGACAGTGTGGGCGCGGGTCGCGCCCCCACCGGGAACGCGGGACCAACGGCGCAGCCTCGCGTCCTCCATGAGCGATTCGTGGAGCTGCACAGGCCTCTCGCCGGCCGCGGGCCGCCGGCGCTCGTAACGGCCGTCCGCCGAGAGCTCCCACGCGAGCTGGTTGTCGGCCAGCGCGAGCTCGAGGACCCGTGCCAGCTGCGCCTTCAGCGCCCCGTCGTCGATGGGCGCGATGGCCTCGACGCGCGAATCCAGGTTCCGCCGCCGCCAGTCGGCGCTTCCGATCAGGAACACGGGTTCTCCGCCGTTCTCGAAGTAGAAGATCCGGTCGTGCTCGAGGAAGCGGCCGATGATGCTCACGACCCGGATGTTCTCACTGTGACCGGGAAGCCCCGGGCGGAGGCAGCAGTGTCCGCGGACGATGAGGTCGATCGAGACACCAGCCCGGGACGCCTCGTAGAGGCGGCGGATGATCCGCGGATCGTCGATCGCGTTCATCTTCGCCACGATGCGGGCCGGGCGACCCTCGCGGGCGTTCGCGATCTCGCGACCGATCAGCTCCCCGAACGATCTCCGCATCATTCCGGGTGCCACGACGAGCCGCGAATAGGACTGCGCCGGCGCGTACCCGGTCAGGTAGTGGAAGAGATTCACGAGATCGGCGCCGATCTCGGGGTCGGAGGTAAGGAGGCCCAGGTCGGTGTAGGCGTCCGCGTTCTCCTTGTGGTAGTTCCCGGTGCCGATGTGGCAGTAGGTCCGCGGGTGCCCATCCTCCTCGCGGATCACGAGGAGCGCCTTGGCGTGCGTCTTGAGGCCGACGATCCCGTAGGTGACATGGGCCCCGACGGTCTCGAGCATCCGCGCCCATTCTATGTTGTTCTGCTCGTCGAATCTTGCCTTCACCTCCACCATGACGGCCACCTGCTTTCCCTGGTCGGCGGCCCGGAGGAGCGCGCCAATGACCTGCGAGTCGTCGGAGGTGCGGTAGAGCGTCTGCTTGATGGCGAGGACGGCCGGGTCGAGCGCCGCTTCCTGGAGGAGGCGGAGAGCTGTGCTCGAGAAGGACTCGTAGGGGTGGTGGACCAGGATGTCGCCTTCCCTCAGGACGGAGAAGATATCCCGTTCGGCGGCGGCCTCGAGCTCACCGAGTCCGAGCCGTTCGGCCGCGACGGGCTCCCACGGATCCGGCCGGTGGTCGGGGAGGGGAAGGCTGCCGAAGGCGATGCAGTCAGCGAGCGCGAGTTCCCCGGTGAGCTCGACGAGATCCTCAACGCCGAGTCCGAGCTCCTTGAGGAGGAGTGCCCGCAGGTGGGGCGGCATCGCCTTTTCGACCTCGAGGCGCACCACTGGGGCGAGCCTCCGCTCCCTCAGCTCCTCGGAGATCATGGCGAGCAGGTCCTCGGCCTCCTCCTCCTCCCGCTCGATGTCGGCATTCCTCGTGACGCGGAAGGCGTGGACGCGGAGGATCTCCATCCCGCGAAAGAGCTCGGCCACATTGTGGCGCACGACTTCCTCGATGGCGACGAATCCCAGTTCCGTTCCTGCGCCCCGCACCGGGAGCCAGCGTTCGCTGTGGACCGGCACCTTGAGCCGGGCGAAGTGAAGCGCGGAGGAGTCGGGGTGACGCATCTCGATCGCTAGCGAGAGGCTCAGGTTCGAGATGAAGGGGAAGGGGTGGCCCGGGTCGACGGCCAGCGGAGTGAGGATCGGGTAGAGGTGTTTGCGGAAGTAGAGCGTGAGTTCGCGCTCCTGGGCCGGGGTGAGTGTGCCGTAGTCGAGCAGCCGCACGCCGGCCACCTCGGCGAGTAGCGGCTTGAGTTCCTCCTGCCAGTAGCGGTCGATCCCGGTCTCCATCCGCCGCGTCGCGCTGCGCGTCAGGGCCAGGACCTCGGACGGAAGCCGCCCGTCCGAGCCCGTCCGCGTCACGCCGGCCGCCTCTTGGCGCCTGAGCCCGCCGATCCGCTTCTGGACGAACTCGTCGAGGTTGCTCGCCGTGATCCCGAGGAACCGGACACGCTCGAGAACGGGCAGCCCGGGGTCGCGGGCCTGTTCGAAGACGCGCCGGTTGAAGTCCAGCCAGCTCAGCTCCTGGTTGAAGAAGAGCCAGGGATGACCGGGGCGCGCGTCCACGGGCACCTCGCGGGGGCGGACGGCCTGGCGAAACGGTTCGGTCATCCCGGGCCTCGTCCGTTCGGGTGGTTCTCTCCTGGCGCGGCTGGTGGCCGGGAGGCGGCGCGGATCGGCCGGTCAGCCGGCCTCGACCTCGAGGCGGAGTGGTCGGTGGAAGACCGCGTCGAAGAGCCGGCCCTTCTTCCGGAGCGCCCACTCCTCCAGTGTCAGGCGTCCGCGTGTCCGGAGCCTGAGCGTGACGGCATCCGCAGCGACCTGTCCCCGGATCTCTTGTACCCGGCAGACGTGCTCGCGGTCGAGTGCATCGGCCACGCGCAGGATCGCCGCCAGCCGCCGGACGCGCTCCTGGTCCGTTGCCCCGAGGTCCCGATACCCCGGATGGGTCTCGCTCGGCTCGGCCCGGCGGTGGTAGCGGGCGAGGAGCGCCACGAGGCCGAGGTCGGCCGGGGAGAGTTCCGGGAGCTCGGAGTTCTGGATCAGGTACATCGAGTGCTTGTGATGGCCCCGGTATGAGATGAACTGGCCGATGTCGTGAAGGACCGCGCCTGCGAGGAGGATCACCCTGTCCTCCGGCTCGAGTCCGTGGAGCGCCTGGAGCTGGTCGAAGAGCGTGAGGGAGAGCCGCGCGACCTGCCGGCCGTGCACCTCGTCGAACCGGTACCGCCGCCCGAGTGTGACCGCTGCGGCCCGGACCTCCTCCAGCACGCGGTCCTGGTGGGCCCGCCGGTCGCTGAGTTCGTCGGCCAGGTCGAGAAGGAGGCCCTCCTTGACTCCAACACCGGGGACGAGGATCTCCTCGGCCCCGACCAGTTCGGCGATCCTCTCGTAGACGACGGCGGCCGGGAGGATCACGTCGGCGCGGTCCTCACGAAGACCGAGGCGCTCCACGCGGTCGGCGACGCTCAGCTTGGCGAGCTCGCCGATCACGGCCCTCAGCTCCGCCGGACGCAGCCGACACATCCCGTTCTCTCCCCTTCGCCCGTCCGCGAGCGAGGCCAGGCTCTCGATGTTGCCCCCCGTGGCGATCGTGCCCGCCGGCTCCCACTCGGCGGCGGCCCGCGGGGCCTTGAGGGCATGCACGTAGCGTTCCAGGATCTCGTAGAAGTGTGCCCCGTCCTCGGCGGCCCCGTCCTCCTCGACCGCCTGGAGAAGGCGGACGGATCCGAGCGTGTGCGACTCGGTCCAGACGATCCCCTCGGGCCCCGCGACCGAGACCTCCACGCTTCCCCCCCCGAGATCCACCATGAACCAGTGGTCCGCGCCCAGTTGGTGGCGCTCCCGGACGGCAACCCAGACGAGTCGGGCCTCCTCGCTCCCCGAGATCGTCTCCAGGTGGATGCCCGACTCGCGCCGGACCCGTTCCACGAAAGCGCCCCCATTGCGGCTCTCGCGCACGGCGCTCGTGGCAACCGCCCGGTAGTGCGTGACCCCCAGGTCGTCGAGCCTTCTGCGGATATGGGTGAGGGCGGAGACGCCGGCGTCCATCGTCTCCGGCGAGAGGCGCCGCTCGCGCGTGAAGACGTCGCGCCCGAGCCGGACGGCGAGCCGCTCCTGGCTTACCGTTACGCAGCGGCCCGATCCCGGAATCTCCGCGACGAGGTAGCGGATGGCGTTCGATCCGACATCGATCGCCGCGATGCGGTGGGAGGGAAGGTGCGCCTGCGGGTCGGCGCTGGTCGCCGGAACCGGCAAGGGCCGGCCTACTCGTCCGTGACGCAGCCGAGCGCCGCGTCACGCACGGTGCGGATGTAGCGCGCGAGCGTGCCCCGCCGCGCCTTGTAGGGCGGCATCGTCCACGCGTCCCGCCTCGCCTCGAGCTCCTCCTGCGTGACCCTGAGCGAGAGTTCTCTCGCCTGCGCATCGATCTCGATCCGGTCACCGTCGCGCACGAGCGCGAGGGGGCCGCCTTCCTGCGCCTCCGGCACGATGTGGCCGATGAGAAAGCCGTGCGAGCCCCCCGAGAAGCGGCCGTCGGTGAGAAGCGCAACCTCGGAGCCGAGCCCCGCTCCCATGATCGCCGACGTCGGGGTCAGCATCTCGGGCATCCCCGGCCCGCCCTTCGGACCCTCGTAGCGGATCACGACCGCGTCCCCGCTGCGGATACGCCCACCCTCGAGCGCAGCGAGCATCGCCTCCTCGGAGTCGAAGACGCGGGCCGGGCCGGCAAAGCTGAGCCCCTCCTTCCCGGTGATCTTCGCGACGGCGCCGCCCGGAGCGAGGTTGCCGCGGAGGATCGTGATGTGGCCCGTTTCCTTGATCGGGTCACCGACGGTCCGTACCACCTCCTGTCCGTCGGCCAGCCCCGGAAGGGCGTCCAGGTTCTCGGCGACCGTCCGGCCCGTCACCGTGAGGCAGTCCCCCGCGAGAAGGCCTTCCGCGAGGAGGTACTTCATGACGCCGGGCGTCCCCCCGGCCCGGTGCAGGTCCTCCATCACGAAACGCCCCGACGGCTTGAGATCGGCCAGGAACGGCACGCGGTCGCTCGCGGCCTGGAAGTCGTCGAGGGCGAGCGGGACCCCGACGGCCCGCGCCATTGCGATGAGGTGGAGGACGGCGTTCGTGGAGCCCCCGAGGGCCATGACGACCGTCATGGCGTTCTCGAAAGCCTCCCGGGTCATGATCTCCCTGGGCTTGAGATCGAGCTCGAGGAGGCGCCGGATCGCCGGCCCGGCGGCGAGGCATTCCTCGAGCTTCGCCGGGTCGTCGGCGGGGGTCGAGGAGCTGTAGGGGAGCGACATCCCGAGCGCCTCGATCGCCGAGGCCATCGTGTTCGCCGTGTACATCCCCCCGCAGGCGCCGGCCCCGGGGCAGGCGTGCTGGACGATCTCCCGGCGCCGCCCGTCATCGATCCGCTCCGCGAGGAACTCGCCGTAGCTCTGGAAGGCGGAGATGACGTCGACCATCTGGCCCCGGGTGTGGCCCGCGCGGATCGTTCCCCCGTAGACCATGAGCGACGGGCGGTCCAGCCGGCCCATCGCCATCACGCATCCGGGCATGTTCTTGTCGCATCCGGGGATGGAGACGTTCGCGTCGTACCACTGCGCAGCCATGACCGTCTCGATCGAGTCCGCGATGAGGTCGCGCGACTGGAGCGAGAAGCTCATCCCCTCCGTCCCCATCGAGATCCCGTCGGAGACCCCGACGGTGTTGAAGCGCATCCCCACGAGGCCGGCACCGGCGACCCCTTCCTTCACCCGGGCCGCGAGGTCGTTGAGATGCATGTTGCAGGTGTTGCCCTCCCACCAGACGCTCGCGATCCCGACCTGTGCCTTCGCCATGTCCGGTTCGGAGAGCCCGGTGCCGTAGAGCATCGCCTGCGAGGCGCCCTGCGAGCGGGGCCCGGTGATGCGGGAGCTGTACCGGTTCAGTCGTTCTGGCATCGGGTGCTGCGCCTGCGCGGCGGAATGTCCTGCCGGCCGCCGGAGTGCGGCCACGGGGCCTCCCAACGTACCGGGACACGGGCTGGCAAGGAAGTGCGTGCGGGGACGGCGCGCCCGTCCGGCCATCTCGGTGTCCGGCCCCGACTTGGGTGGCCCGTCCGGCCCGGTGCCGACACCGGAGGGGACGGCTGCGCGCATCCTCGGCGACGGCCCCGCGGGGCGTGCCCGGCCGCGTGCCCGAAACGATACGCGCACGCGGCCTGTATCAGCCCTGCGCGCGGGGCGGCGCGCCCGGGAGAGACCGGGAGGCGGCCGTTTCCTCCCGCCCAGCCAGGAGACGAGATGATCAAGCATGCCACACCCGACCACCCGGTGCACGACCTCATCGCCCGGCGCTGGAGCCCGTACGGATTCGACGGGCGGCCCGTCGCGCGCGAGGATGTCTGCGCCCTCTTCGAGGCGGCGCGGTGGGCGGCTTCCTCCTTCAACGAGCAGCCGTGGCGCTATATCGTCGCGGTGCGGGAGGACGCCGCGGAGTTCGAGCGGCTGCTCTCCTGCCTCACTCCCGGGAACAGGTCGTGGGCGGGGTCCGCGCCCATCCTCGCGCTCGGGGTCGCGCGGCTGAACTTCGCGCGCAACGACGCCCCCAATGCGGTCGCCCTCCACGACCTGGGACTCGCGTCCGGCAACCTCTCGGTCGAGGCGACCGCCCGGGGCCTCCACGTGCACCAGATGCGCGGGATCCTCCCGGACCGGGCGCGCGAGCTCTACGGCGTTCCCGCGGGATTCGATGTGGTCACCGCCCTGGCGATCGGATATGCGGCCCCGGCCGAGGATCTCGCGCCGCCGCTCCGCGAACGGGATCTCGCGCCGCGGTCGCGAAGGCCCCTCGGGGAGTCCGTCTTCTCGGGTGCGTGGGGCGAGGCGGCTGGCGTGCTCTCATCCTCCTGACCCGGCGTCCGGGAGGGGGAGCCCGGCGGCGTTCCCCCACCCCTGGGCCGACGGGACTTGCGCGGGGAATCGGCTGCATGTAGCTCAAGCGGAGCCCTCCCCGGGGCTCCGCGCCGCATCACCCCCTCCGTCCGGGAAGCCCGTCCCGCATGACCGCTCGCTTCGAAGTGCATCGGGCCGTGATCCTCAGGGACCGGTATCTCTTTGGCCTCTCGGGGGTGATCGAGGACGGGATGGTCCACACGGGGATGCTGGCGAGCCTCGGCGACGACGAGGATGCCCCGAAGTTCGAGGGGACCGTCCACGGGGTGGAGTATCTGGAGACCGACGGAATCGCCGGGCCGACCCTTACCTTCCACTACCGCGATCCCCGGAAGCTCGAGCGGTGGGAGTCGATCCGGTGGGAGGGCAAGAAGCTTCATCTGGAGTGGGTGTTCGAGTAGCCCCTGATCTTTACCTGGCCGTGCGCGCGGTTTCTCCCGCGGCCGATATCCGAGAGCGCAGATGACCGTAGCGAGGGAGTACCCTACCGATCGGATCCGGAACGTCGCCGTGCTCGGGCACGCGAACTCGGGGAAGACGACGCTCGTCGACGCGCTCTGCTTCACCGCGGGCACGGCGTCGAGGAAGGGCAATGTGGCCGAGGGCCACGCGCTCACGCTCACGAGCGCGGAGGAGCTCGCCCAGGGGGTGTCGATGCAGCTCACCGGCGCATTCGCCGAGTGGGATGGCCACAAGATCAATCTCCTCGACACCCCGGGATACCTCGACTTCACCGGGGAGGCGCTGGCCGCCGTGCACGCGGCCGACGCGGCGATCGTCGTGGTCGGCGCAACCTCGGGCGTCGAGGTCGGGACCGAGAAGGTGTGGGAGTACTGCGAGCAGCGCGGGCTCCCCCGGCTCGTCGTCGTCTCGATGATGGACAAGGAGCACGCGGACTTCATGGGTGTCCTCGAGGCCGTCCGGGAGAGGCTCGCCCCGCACGCGATGCCGATCCAGCTTCCGGTCGGCGCGGGCGAGAGCTTTTCGGGGGCCGTGGAGATGCTCGACGGGAGCGCGCACCGGTTCCTGGGCGGGGGCGACAAGGGGGAGGTCGAGGCGGCGGACGTTCCCGCAGACATCTCCGGAATGGTCGAGGAATGGCACACCGAGCTCCAGGAAACGCTCGCCACCCTCGATGAGGATCTCCTGGACCTCTACCTCGAGGAGGGGGAGATTCCCATCGACGAGGCGATCCGCGCCCTCGCACTCGCGGTGAGGACGAACGAGATCGTCCCTGTCGTTCCCCTCGCCGCCTCGACCGGTGCGGGCACCCGCGCGCTCCTCGACCGGATCATCGCGCTCGTCCCGGGCCCGGCCGATGCCATCCCGCGGACGGCTTCCCGCGAGGGGGAGGACCCCGTCGAGCTCCGGGCGTCCGATGACGGTTCCTTCACCGCGCTCGTCTTCAAGACTGTCTCCGAGCCCCACGTCGGGAATCTCTCGCTCTTCCGCGTCTGCAGCGGATCGGTCCGGAATGGGGCACATGTCTCCAACGCGGTCCGCGACTCCCAGGAGAAGCTGAACCACCTCTCCGTCCCGCTCGGAAAGGAGCGTCCCGAGGTGGCCGTGCTCCATGCCGGGGACATCGGTGTCGTGGCGAAGCTCCGGGGCACGCACACGAACGACACGCTTGCCGAACAGGGCCGGGACCTCGCCGTGGAGGGGATCAGCTTCCCCCTTCCTGATGTGCGCCTGGCCGTCCGGGGACGGAGCCGGAGCGACGACGACAAGCTGGGGGAGGCGCTCGCGAGCCTCCAGCGCGAGGACCCCTGTTTCAAGTCGGGCTACGAGCCCGAGCTCCGCCAGACGATCATCCGCGGGATGGGAGAGCTGCATCTCGACGTCCAGATCGCGCGGATGTCGCGCAAGCACGGCGTACAGGTCGATACCGAGCGGCCGCGGATCGCCTACCGCGAGACGGTCAGGCGAAGGGCGGAGGCCCACGGGCGCCACAAGAAGCAGAGCGGTGGCCGGGGACAGTTCGGGGACTGCCGGATCCGGCTCGAACCGCTGGCCCCGGGGGGCGGATACGAGTTCGTCGACGCGATCAAGGGCGGGGTGATCCCCGGTCGGTTCATCCCTTCCGTGGACCGGGGGATCCGGGACGCGGCCGGCAAGGGAATCCTGGCCGGCTACCCCGTCGTGGACTTCCGGGCGGAGTGCTACGACGGGACCTACCACAGCGTCGACTCTTCCGACATCGCCTTCCAGCTCGCCGGCGCCATCGCCTTCCGCAAGGCTGCCGAAGCGGCCGGACCGACGATCCTCGAGCCGATCATGGAGGTCGAGGTTACGACCCCCGAGGCGTACATGGGCGATGTCATGGCCGATGCGAGCCAGCGGCGCGGGAAGGTGCAGGGCATCGACAGCATGGGGGGGCGCACGGTGATCCGCGCCCGGATCCCGCAGGCCGAGCTCTACAAGTATGCCGCCGCGCTCCGCGCGATGACGCACGGACGTGCCCACCATGTCCGCGAGCTCGTCGCCTACGAGCCGGTTCCCGAGTTCGAGAAGGCCCGGATCATCGCCGAGGCGAACGAGGAGGACTGAACCACAGGGCCGAAGGGCACCGGACGGGATCGCCGCGCCTTCCTCCCGCACGCCCCCGCCCGGTGACCGGTGGGGCGCAACCCCGCACTCCCGGTGTATAACCTGCCCGAACCGACGATGCCGGTGCGGGTGCGCCTGGGACCCGCGCCGATTCCGTGGACCGACCCGAGGCCGCACCACCCATGGATGGGGACCTGACGAGAGATCTTGCCCGACTGAGGGAGCGGTCGGCACGCTTCGGCGAGGAAGAGGTGGCTCCCCACGCCCGAGAGTGGGAGAGCGCCGGGAAGTTCCCGGACACGATCGTGCCGCGCCTCGGCGAGCTCGGGTTTCTCGGTATCGAGGTTCCAGAGGAGTACGGCGGGGCCGGGGGCTCGTGCCGCGCCGGGGTCGCCGTGCTGGAAGAGATCTCCAGGCATGACGGCGGTCTCGCGCTTGGCATCTCGGCCCACAACGGCCTTGCCGTCAAGCACATCCTGGTGGCCGGAAACGAGGAGCAGCGCCGGCGGTTCCTCCCCCGCCTGGTGTCGGGCGAGGAGATGGGGGCCTGGTGCCTGACGGAGCCGGGCGCGGGCACGGATGCCACGGCGCTCCGGACGGCCGCCGTCCGGGACGGCGGCGGGTGGATACTCGACGGCACGAAGCACTTCATCACGAACGGGTCGCGGGCCGGCACCTACGTGGTCCTCGCGAGGACGACGCCGGATGAAGGCCGGGGGGGGATCAGCGCTTTCGTCGTGAAGCGGGGAACCCCGGGCCTCTCGGCCGACGCGCCGCTGGAAAAGATGGGGATGCGGTCGTCCGATACCGTCACGCTGCGGCTCAGGAACGTCCGCGTACCCGGCGCGCAGCTCCTCGGAGAGCCCGGAGAGGCGATGCGCGACGCGAAGACCGTCCTCGGCAGCGGGCGCGTCCTGATCTCGGGGATCGCTCTCGGGCTTGCCCGCGCGGCGTTCGAGAAGGCCGTTGCCTATGCGAACCGCCGGGAGACGTTCGGAAAGCCGATCATCGAGCACCAGCTCATCCAGGCCAAGCTCGCCGACATGGCGATGCAGCTCGAGGCGGCGCGGGCCCTCGTCCGCCGGGGCGCCACGCGCATGGATGAGGGCCGTGCGACGTACTTCGACTCGGCGGTCACCAAGCTCTTCGCCTCGGAGACCGCCACTCGCGTCTGTCTGGAGGCCATCCAGGTGCACGGCGGCTATGGCTATATGACCGACCACGATGTGGAGCGCTATTTCAGGGACGCGAAGCTCCTCGAGATCGGCGAGGGCACGAGCGAGATCCTCCGCGTCCTGATCGGGAAGACCCTCCGGGACCCCCCGGGCCGGGCCGGACGGAGGACGAGCGGTTGATCCGCATCGCGGCCGGCTCGGGCTTCTGGGGGGACTGGCCCCAGGCGCCGGCGCTCCAGGTACGGTCGGGTCCGATCGACTACCTCGTCCTCGACTACCTGGCCGAAGTGACGACGGCGATCCTCGACAAGCTCCACCGGCGCGACGCCGCGGCGGGGTACGCGCACGACTTCGTGACGGACCTGGGCGAACTCCTCCCGGAGATCGCCGACCGGGGGATCCGCGTGATCGCGAGCGCGGGAGGGGTGAATCCGCGGGAGTGCGCCGCGGCGCTGCTCCGGAAGGCGAGGCAGGTCGGGGTATCCGGGATCGGTGTCGGGGTGGTGGAGGGCTCGGACGTGCTGGACCAGGTCCGTGAGGCGGCGCGAAGCGGTGTCGGGGAGAGTGGCGGGATCGTC
>JAAXGI010000299.1 GCA_012267505.1 Gemmatimonadota bacterium | reverse complement strand
GGGAGTTTGGTCGCCACCGTCCTTCCCGAACGGCGGCGCTCCCGATGACGGGAAACGGCCGGAGTACCTGGCGCACCCGTGGGGGCGTCCCCGTCCCGGGGCGTCCGCACCTTCGCCCCCTCGCTCTCCTCCTATCTCTCTCCCTCGCCGCCTGCACCCCCCCGGAACGGGCGCTCCTCACCGAGTGCATCGCCCCGGCGAACGCTGGCGGCGGCTGGGACCTCACCTGCCGGTTCACCGGCCAGATCCTCGCGGATCTCGGGCTCGTTTCCGGAACCGTCCCGACCCTCAACATCCCGGGCGCCGGGGGGGGCGTGGCCTTTGCCTACGCCGTCGGGCAGCGCTCCACCGACGAGCGCGTCTTCTTCGCCGCGAGCCCGGCGACGACGCTCCGCCTCGCCCAGGAGCAGTACGGGCGGCTCCGGGCCGACGACGTCCGCTGGATCGGCGCCCTCGGGGCCGAGTACGGGATCGTCGCCGTGGCCGCCGACGCACCGTGGACCGACCTCGCCGACCTCATGGAGGAGTGGGCGCGCCGCCCGGAGGAATTTGTGGTGAGCGGGGGGAGCGCAGTCGTCGGCCAGGACCACATGAAGATGCTCCTTCTCGGCCGCGAGGCCGGAATCGATCCGAGGCGGATCCGCTACGTGCCCTTTGACGGAGGCGGGGAAGCGCTCACCGCACTCCTCGGCGGGTTCGTCCACGTCTTCTCGGGTGAGGCCTCCGAGATCGAGGGCCACCTTCAGGCGGGAAGCGTCCGTGTGCTCGCGATCCTCGCGCCCGAACGGGTGGGGGGCCTCCTGGCCCGCGTTCCGACCGCAGCGGAGGCGGGCTACGGCGTCACCTGGGTCACCTGGAGGGGCTACTACGTCCCCGGCGGGGTGAGCGAGGACGCTTATGCGGAGTGGGTGCGGCGTCTTCGCATCGTGGCCCGGTCGGAGGCGTGGGAGGCGGCGCGGTCCCGGGCCCGGCTCCGGCCCTTCGTCATGGTGGGGCGTGAGTTCGAGTCCTTCGTGATGGCACAGGTAGAGGAGTTCCGAGGGCTGGCCCGGGAGATCGGGATCGTGGAGTGAGAAGGCGGCGCCTCTGGGGATCGGCCGCGTTCGGCACGGCCGCAGCCGTGCTCGCGCTCGAGGCCGCGACATTCCGCGTCTCTTTCCCGACCGACCCGCTCGGCCCGGCCGCCTTCCCCATCGCCGGTGCCGCACTCCTTGCGTTCGGCGCCGCCTCGCTCTGGCTCCCGGGAGCCGGGGAGGCCAGAGGGGTGGACCCGGCGGGCGGACTCCGGATCGTGGCCGCCGCCGGCTCCTTCATCCTCTACGCGGTGCTCCTCGCACCTCTCGGGTTCGTCGTCGCCACTGCGCTAGAGTTCGCCATCCTGGGGATCCTCTTCGGGGGACGGCCCCTCGCCAGCGCACTCGCGGGCACCGTCTTCGCGCTCTTCCTCTTCGGGCTCTTCGTTTACGGGCTCGGCCTCCCGCTCCCGCTCGGCATCCTGGAACGCGGAGGGTGACGGAATCCTTCGGCAGCCTGCTCGCAGGCTTCGGCGTCGCGTTCCGGCCAGTCAACGTCGGGCTGGCGTTCGGCGGCGTGCTCGTCGGAACGACGGTCGGGATGCTTCCGGGCATCGGCCCGATCAACGCGATCGCGATGCTCCTCCCCCTCCTCTTCGCCGTCGGGCTCCCGCCCGAGAGCGCGCTCATCCTCCTCGCCGGGATCTACTACGGCTCCCAATACGGGAATGCGATCAGCACGATCCTCCTGAACGTCCCCGGAACGGCGTCGGCCGTCGTCACGGCGATCGACGGGCACGCCATGACGAAGGAGGGGAGGGGCGGCGAGGCGCTCGCGATGTCGGCGATCGCCTCCTTCGCCGGGGGAACCCTCTCGATCATCGGGCTCGTCATCCTCGCGCCCCTCCTCTCGGCATGGGCCATCCGGTTCGGCCCGGCCGAGTACTTCGCCCTCATGGTGTTCGCCTTCTCGGCGCTCTCGAGCGTCTCCGGGCGAAGCGTGAGCCGCGCGCTCGCGTCGACGGGCTTCGGGCTCCTGCTCGCCACCGTGGGGATGGACCCGAACAGCGCGGTTCCCCGCTACACCTTCGGGCAGCTGCGCCTCTTCGACGGCATCGACTTCGTCGTCGTCACGATCGGGCTGTTCGCGGTGAGCGAGGTCTTCCTCGTGCTGGAGAAGACGGGGTGGGCCGGGCACGCCGCGGCAGGGTACGGCCGGGTCGCCGTCCGGCTCCGCGAGCTCTCCGGTGCAGCCTGGACGATGGTACGGGCCAGCGTGATCGGGTTCTTCGTGGGCGTGCTTCCGGGCGCGGGGGGGACGATCGCCTCGTTTCTCTCCTACAGCGTGGAGGAGAAGGCGGCCGGGTCCGGTGGCCGCTTCGGGAGAGGCGACATCCGTGGCCTGGCGGCGCCGGAGGCCGCCAACAATGCGTCGACGACGGGAGCGATGATCCCGCTGCTCACGCTCGGGGTCCCCGGAAGCGGGACGACGGCCGTCCTCCTCGGTGCGCTCCTCGGGCTCGGGCTCGTCCCCGGCCCGCTCCTCATCGAGCAGAACCCCGAGGTGTTCTGGGGCCTCGTCGCCTCGATGTACCTCGGCAATGTCTTTCTCCTTCTCCTGAACCTCCCCCTCGTCGGCCTCTTCGTGAAGGTGCTCCGGCTCCCGCGCTGGATCCTCATGCCGGGGGTGGCGGGCCTTTCGTTCGTCGCCGTCTACGCCGTCAATCAGAGCGCCTTCGACCTCTTCCTCATGACCGGGTTCGGCGTCGTCGGGTTCGGGATGAAAAAGGCCCGTTTCCCCCTTGCCCCCGTGATCCTGGGGCTCGTGCTCGGGCCGCTGATGGAGAGGAACCTGCGGAGGGCGCTCGCACTGAGCGGCGGGGAGTGGGGGGTCATGTTCTCGAGCGCCCTCGCAGTCTTCCTCTGGCTGCTGGCCGCGCTCGCCATTCTCCTCCCCCCGGTATGGACGCGGATTCGGAGGCGGGCGGGATAGGACCAGGGGCGCGCGGAGCCTGCGGCCGCGCGCCCCTCCCGGTTGCCGGTTACGCCGGATCGTCCGGCCGCATCCGGTGGAAGCCGGTGACGGCCTGGTAGGCAGCCGCCACGTCAAGGAGGCGCTCCTCACCGAACGGGCGCGCGGCCATCACCACGCCGCGCGGGACCCGGCTCCCGGTCTCGGGATCGTCATCCAGACCGATCGGCATGCACATGAGCGGGAGCCCGGTGCCGTCGAAGGGTCCGGTGGCCGTCGTGAGGGCCACATCGCACTGGCCGAACAGCTGCGACACGATCCGGTCCAGGAGGAGATTGCGGGCCTGCTGGACCCTGACGTAGGTGTCCGCGCTCTGGAGCATCCCGTTCAGGAAGCGGGGGAGGCGGTCGGCGAAGTTCCGCACGTCGCGGCGCAGGTGTTCGATGAAGAACGCCGTGGGATCCCCGTGGGACCCGCCGAGCGGCTCCGCAGTCAGCTCTTCCCACTGGTCGGGAAGGCTCAGCTCTCCGACGATCTCGACCCCGCCGTTGCTCTCGAGTTGGCCGACGAAAGCGCGCCGGAGCTCGTTCACGCGCTCGTTCTCGTCAGCGAAATACCCGGGCCATATCCCCACCCGGGTGGACCACCGGACGCGGGGTCGTCCACCGGGAAACGGGGTCGCGGCCCGGACGTAGTCGGGGGGATCCGGAAGCCCGAGCGTCCTCGGATCGTTCGGATCGGGCCCCGCCACGACCTGGAGCAGGATGGCGGCATCCCTCGCGTCCCGGGCCATCACCCCCACATGGTCGCGCGTGTAGCTGAGCGGGATCACCCCGTAGAGGGACACCCGCCCGAAGGTCGGCTTCACGCAGGTCAGCCCCTGCGCGTTGCCGGGCCCCGTGACCGAACCGCCCGTCTGGGTGCCGAGTCCCGCCACGGCCAGCCGGGCGGCCACGGCCGTCGCGGAACCTGAGGACGAGCCTCCCGGACTGTAGCGCTCGTCGTCGGGACTCCAAGCGTTGCGCGTCGTCGGGATCAGCGTCCCGTAGCGCCGGGCGCGCCCTCCCGCGAGGTTACCCATCTGCCCCTTCCCCGCGATGAGTCCCCCAGCCGCGCGCATACGCGTGACCGCCGTCGCCTCGTAGTCGGGACGGAAGTTCTCGAAGACGAGTGAGCCTCCCTCCGTCAGGAGATCGGAGGTGTAGAAGTTGTCCTTCGCCACCAGGCACATCCCGCGGAGGGGCGAGCGGCGCTCGTCCGCCGGGAGCGCATCGAGCTCGGCTATGAGGGCATCGCGGCCCGGCCGGTCCGCATATGCCTGGTAGACCCCGTCCAGGGCCTCGATCCGGTCGACGTAGGCGCGCACCAGATCCGCGGGATCCAGCTCGCCCGAGCGGGTGAGGGTCATCGACTCGGACATCGTGAGGGTTGTGGGATCCTCCACCTGCCGGGGGGCTCCGGCGAGCCACGCGTCCGGGACGCGCGGCGGCGGACCCAGCAGGTCCGCGCGTCCACGGACCTGGCGGGGCACACCCGCAAGGACGCCGCCCGCTCCTGCCGCCGCCGACACCCACGCCATCCGCCTGAGGAACCACCGGCGCGAGACGCGCTCGTCCTGCGGGCGGTACCCTGGTGAACCGATCGTCATGAACCCGGTGCCGGGCGGGTCCACGCGGAGAACGGTGCCGGATGCGGAACCGGAAGATGGTGCTGTGGGTCGATCTCGAAGTCGGCCGCGACGACGTCCTGGCGGAGGATCGATCTCGCGTTCTCGAGGAGCCGGGCCTGGTCCATCGGAGCCTCGGGATCGGACTCCGGGAGTACGGAGATGTCGATCCCGAGCAGCGCGTAACGGGTGCGGATGTACGCGTTCAGCTCCTCGTCGCTCGGTGGCGCGGGGGGAGTGGGAACCTGCATCGCGATACCTCCGGCTCGGGCCTGTCCGGTTCTTTCCGCACCGTAGATCCGGGGGCGGACCCCGTCAAGCGCGGATCGGGGGCCGGCGCACCGTCGGACAGCGGGACCCGGATTCCCCTATAGCTTCTCGAAGACGCGCACCCAGAGGATCTCGCCGGCGCCGTTGCGGCCGATCGAGATGATCGTCCGGTCGTCGTCGGCGAGCACGCGCGTGTAGGTAGTGGTGATCTCCCCATTCCGCCTGTTCACGACGAACTCCGTCTTCTCTCCGAGACGCCGGATCGAGGCGGTGCTCCCGTCTCCGGCCGCCGTTGGATGGTCCTTTCCGTCGTAGGGGATCGACCACTCGTTCAGGCCCCGGCCCCCATCGGCATTGACGGAGGTCATCGTGTAGGTCTGCACCCCTTCAGCGATCTCGAAGACGAGCGTCTCCTGCACGGGGCTCGGCCCGATCGACTTCTCGGGATTGAGCTCCCAGCTCCCGTTCATCTCCATGATCTGCGCGGCCGCGGGGTGTGCGAGCGCAAGAAGGACAACCGTGACTAGGCTCGTGATCTTCACCGAATACCTCCAAGGACGTATGTCGAATTCGGCCGAAGGGCGGCCGGCAGCCGCATGCGCCGTGCGCCGGCGGACGCGATGCGGGCCATAGTAATGGGACCGCAGCCGGCACCAACGCCGCGTGCAGAAGCACGGGAACGCCTACGACGCCGCGAGTGCCCGCCGGCGACGCCAGCGGTACCCTTCCCTACCGGACCTCGGGGCCGCCCTGCCGGTCGTCGGCCACGAACCGGTCGCGCGCGGGCATCGCGACCGCCGGCAGTGTTTCGGGGTCCATCACGGCGTCATCGCCCACGATCCCATTGAGGTTCAGGATGTAGGCAACCACCGCATAGGTCTCGTCCGCGGTGAGCGTTCCCGGCGTAAGCTGGGGCATCGCCCTCCGGATGTAGTCGAAGAGCGTCGTCGCGTACGGCCAATATCCGCCGACGGTGCGGGGCGCGTCGGGCCACTCCTCCCATTCGGCCGGGCCCACGAGGACATCGTAGGGACCCTCCGTCCCGGTCGCGCCGTGACAGACGACGCAGTTGGCCGCGTACACCGCCGCCCCTTCCGGCACCGTCCCGCTCCCGGCCGGCAACCCTTCCCCGTCCGGCTTCACGTCGATGTCCCAGAGCGCGACGCGCGCGTCGGAGGCCTCCGCCCCGAAGGAGAAGCGGTCCGGCGCTCCAGCGGGAAGCGCGTAGGCCGATCCGGTCGCCGGACCCGGTGCCGGGGCCGTCCCGCTTTCGCCCGCGGGCTCGCCGGGGCCGCACGCGGCGAGGAGGACGGAGAGCACCACGGTGGCGCGGCGTCTCACACCAGGTCTCCCAGTCCGAAAGTGATCTCGCCGGTGGGAGCGACCTTCCAGGCGCGCTGGTTGTTCTGGTGGTAGGCAGTCCGCTCTCCGCGCGCTTCCCAGAGCTGCTGAACAGTCGGCTGCATGTAGCCCGTCTCGTCGATGGCCCGGCTGAGCAGCATCGCCTCGCGCCCGTCCCACTCCCAGAGGTGGCGGAACTGAACGGTCGATTTCGGGAGCACCGGCTGCTGGAGCTCAGCGTCCACCCAGTTCCGGCCCCCGTCCGTGCTCACCTCGACGCGCGCGATCCGGCCCCGTCCCGTCCACGCCAGGCCCTTGATCTCCCACCATCCGCGGTCCGGGAGGACAAAGGGGTAGGAGGGGAAGGTGATGACGGACTTCGCGTCCATGACGAAGCTGAACTGGCGCGCCGTCCCGCCCCGGAGCGGGTCGGTGTACTTCGACGTCTCGTCTCGGGCCATCGTCGGACGGTCCGACACCTCGATCCGCCGCAGCCACTTCACGCTGATGTTGCCTTCCCACCCCGGGAGGAAAAGGCGGATCGGATAGCCCTGCTCGGGCCGGATCGCCTCTCCGTTCTGGCCGTAGGCAAGCAGCGCGTCGTCCATCGCCTTCTCGATCGGGAGGCTCCGGGACATGAGGGCCGCGTCCCTCCCCTCCGCCAGGAGCCAGCTCGCCCCCGGGCGGATCCCGACCTCGCGCAGGATCCAGGCGAGCGGCACCCCGGTCCACTCGCTCGTGCTGAGGAGGCCATCCAGCGCCTGAACCGTGATCTCCGTCGGCATCCGCTCCCGGCCGTAGGCCCCGCCTCCGTTGCCCGAGCATTCGAGGAAGTGGATTCGCGAGACGCACGGATAGCGCCGGATGTCCTGCATGCGGAAGACCATCGGCCGGTCCACCATCCCGTGCACCAGAAGCTCGTGCTCCTCGGAGGCGATCTGCGGGACGCCCGCGTGGTGCCGCTCGAAGTGCAGGTCGGCGGGGGTGATGATCCCGTTCAGCTCGTGAAGCGGAGTGCGTGAAGAACTGGAGAGCTCCTGGTTGCGGGTGAGCCGCCGGAGCTGCTCGCCGGGGGCCCGAGCGCCGACCTCGGAGGTCGGGCGGCCCGGCACCTTGCTCGGGTCGGAGGAACCGCCGGGCACCTGCCGGGGCGCGAGCTTGAGTGCGTCCGCCTGTGTGCGGAGCAGCCCGGCCGCGATGACGCCGGAGGTGGTCGTGAGCCATGCGCGTCGCGTGAGCTTCGATCGGTCCATCTGCGGGCTCCGGGTTCATGCGGTTCGGCGGAATCCGTCCAACCTGCCACAGGTCCGGGCCGGGGACAAGGAAGATCCCGGGCCGCGGGAATGCGCCCGGCCCGCGCATGGCGGGCACGCACCGCCGGTGGGTGCCCGCTGCCCAACCGGGAGTCTGGCCGGCTGCTTGCCTCCCGGCCTCGCCACAACGCATCTTCACTTCCGGCCGACCCGGAGCGGACCCGCCCACCCAGCTGGTCCGCGGAGCCGGAGGCACCGCCGGACCCGTAGTCGAGGACCCGAGTCGTTACCACGACCGTCACCCCGGAGGACCACCATGCGACGGACCAACCTGCTGGCCATATTCCTCGGGCTCGCCGCCCTCACCGCCGGCACTGCCGGAGAGCTCGCCGGCCAGGGAGGGCCTTGGGCCGAGCCCGGGGACGGCTCACACCCCTACTTCGCCTCCGCGGACCAGGTCGTCGCGATCCGCGCCGGCCGACTGTTTGACGGGACCGGGGAAGCCTACGCAGAGGACCAGGTGATCCTTGTCCGGGGCCAGGACATCGCGGCCATCGGCCCGGATGTCCCGATCCCGGCGGGAGCGACCGTGATCGACCTGGGCGATGCGACCGTGCTCCCCGGGATGATCGACACCCACGTCCACATCATGGGATTCGGGACCCCCGCTAACCAGTGGATCGGCGGCGTCCAATCCGCCGAGATGGCGCTCCACGCCGGGTTCACGACCGTCGTGGACCAGGGATCGAGGGAAGACCTTCCGTGGGCGACGATCGAGCTTCGGAACGCGATCATGGACGGCCGGCTCCTCGGACCGCGGATGCAGGTGACCGGCCCGGTCATCAACCCGCGGGGGGGGATCCCCCTCGAGCTCCCGCTCGGCTACAACAATCTCGATCTGCCGGGTGACCGGCTGGAAATCCGGGGACCCGACTCGGCGCGCCACGCCGTGCGGCTGCTCAAGATCATGGGCGCAGACTGGGTCAAGGTTTACGGCACCTGGGACAACGTGGCCCCGCGCGGGGACATGTTCGAGCACTACCCTGGCGACATCCGGTACCTCCCCGGCACGGACGCGATGGCTGGCCTTCCCGCGCTCACGGACGAGGAGTTCAGCGCGATTGCCGACGAGGCACGCAGGCTCGGCCTCGTGACCACCTGCCACACCTACGGGATCGGGGAGGGGGCGTGGGGCTGCGTCGAGGCGCCCTTCGACGTGCCGATGCACATGATGGATGCTGACCACGACCCGGAGCTGATCCGGGAGATGGCGGGGCGGGGCACCTCGGTGCAGCTCTCCTGGAACGACGCCTGGACCGGGCGGAGGAACGTCAGCACCCGGGCCGTCTTCAGGGAGCTCCACGCCCTCGGCGTACCGCTTCCCTTCGCGAGCGCTACGCAGGGCGGCACCTGGACGGACCGCGAGATGAACCGGAGGCCTGACGGGACGAGCGGGGTGATCGGCGAGGGGGCCAACATGTTCCCGATCTTCGTCGAGGAGGGGATGACCGCGGCCGAGGCGCTGAACACGGCCTTCATGGTCGCTGCCCGCGATCTGAACTACAACTGGGCCTCGCGGCTGGGAAGCATCGAGGAGGGGAAGCTCGCGGACATCATCGCCGTCCCCGGCGATCCCCTGGAGGACATCGCCGAGATGATGAACGTCGGTTTCGTCATGCGGGGCGGGGTGGTCATACGGAATGACCTCGCGGCGGGGCAGCCCGGCATCCTCGCGGCACGTACAGAGGTACGGGGAGCGGCCGCCTCCGTCAGCGACCGCTAGCGAGCAGGGGGCGTTCCCGGCTCCTAGCTCACCGGACCCGAGTCTCCCGGGTCCATACGGGCAGGCCGGAGGTTCGTCGGGCCGGCCGGTTCCGGGCGCTCCCCGGGGTTCAAGGCTCCCGGAGGCGGAAGACGTAGAGCGCGTTGTGCCTGTTGCCCGGCGGGATCCGAATCTCCGGCGCCAGGAAGGTCGACACCCGCCACGGGCTACCGCCGATCACGCCGGTGGGCACGGCTAGGTACTGGACGCCGTCGACCTCGTAGGTAGTGGGAAAGCCCTGGACGGCGGTGCCCAGGCGACTCTCCCAGAGCGTCTCGCCGGTGGTGACGTCGTACGCCCGGACGCGCCGGTCGTAGTCGCCCGCGAAAGCAAGCCCACCAGCCGTAGTCAGGATCGAGGTCAGGAACGGCGCCCGCTGCTCCACGCTCCAGGCCTCCTCCAAGGTCCGCACGTCGTACGCGGCCAGTTTCCCTAGGTTGCCGTCCGTCCCGGGCATCTCCATCCACACCCGGCTCTGGCCGGTGCCCCCTCCACCGAGCACCATCTCGATCTCACTGGCCATGCTGCCCATGCAGGTCTGGCTCAACGGAATGACGAGCAGCCCGGACCCGGGATGGTAGCCGGTCGCGTGCCAGTTCTTTCCCCCGGCGGTCGAGGGACAGACCGAAACCCACTCGCCCACTCGCGCGTCGCGGATATCGGGGCGGTAGGCGACCCGGCCGGTCTCGTAGTCGAGCTCCAGGATGTTCTGGAAGACCGTCTCCGCGAGGCCAAGGAAGCGGCCGTCGCGCCGGTCGAGCTTCCATAGGACGCCGTGCTTCCCGATCTGGAAGAGGACGGGCTGGCTGTCGATGTCGATCAGCACCTGCTCCATCGCCTCGTCCATGTCGAGGGACTCGTCGGGGACGTACTGCCGGTACCAGACGATCCGCCCGGTCTCCTCGTCCAAGGCGAGCGTGGAGCTGCTATAGAGGATGGAGTCCGCCTCCGTCCGGACGGTTCCCCGGCTCACGGGTGCCCGCGGCTTCATCTGCGACGCGCCGAAGTAGACGAGCCCGAGCTCCGGGTCGTAGCTCCCCGTGTTCCAGACATCTCCACCGCCCCGGAGCTCCCAGGGAAGCCCGCCCCAGCTGTCCCCCCCGGGCTCTCCCGGACGCGCGATGGTGAAGGTCCGCCAGAGTTCCTCGCCCGTCCGGGCATCGTGGGCAGTGATGAAGCAGCTCTCGGGAATCAGGCGGGTGCATCCGTTGATTCCGTTGATCACCCTTCCGTTGATGACGACCGGGCCGCTCGTGTTCTCGAAGCCGAGGTCCGGCTCGGCGAGCATCGTTTCCCAACGGAGGGTACCCGTCCGTGCATCCAAGGCGATCAGCTGCGCATCGTTGGTGGACACATAGATCATGTCCTCCCAGATGGCGAGCGTCCGGACCCGGCCCCGGCTCCCGGACATCCCCTGCGGGAACTTTCGGCGATACTCCCAGAGAAGGTCACCGGTCGCGGCGTCGAGCGCCTGGATCGTGTTACCCCAGTTCGGCAGGAAGAGGATGCCATCCCGTACGAGTGGTGCGGGCTGGCTCCGCGTGCCGTCCTCCATGCCCCAGACCCAGGCCAGCTCAAGGCGATGCACATTCCCGGTGTTGATCTGGCTGAGCGGGCTGTAGCCCCATGAGCCCAGGTTCCCCCGCGGGTTCAGCCACTCCCCCTCGGGCGGGTCCCTCAGCTCGGCGTCGGAGACCGGCGTGAAGCCATCGGCCACCTGATACGTTCGCGTGGCACCCGTGGCCGTCTCGGACAGCGCGCCATAGTCGGGAACCGAGTTCCGGCCTTCCGGCGGCGGGACCGAGCCCGGGATGCCGGGAACGGGCGGCATCCCGTCGGTGACCAGAACGGCCCCCTCCATCAGGGCGAAGCCTCCCTCCGAGGAGAGGCTCAGGGGCGTCACGCCCGGCTCGACCTGGTTCTCCCTCATGATGTAGGCGCCAATGGCCGCGTACACCCCGTCCGGGAGCGACCCCTCGGCTCCAGGAGGCATCGTGGAACGCAGGTACTCGAGGACAGATGCGACAGGTCGCACACCCCAGCTGTTCCGGAAGTTCGCTCCCGCAAGCTGCGGTGCGGTGCCACCCTCCAAGGCATCGCCATGGCAGGCGGCACAGCTCTCCCGGTAGGCGGACATCCCCTCGGTCGCCTGCGCGTCAGTGTACGATGCCTGCTGGCCAAGCACAGCGAAGGGAAGGAGTACGCCGCAAAGAACGGTCGCCGTCGTGACGGTGCGGCCAGGAATCCCCGGTCGTCGTCTCTCTCGTCTCATGAGCCAGCTCCTATCGATGACGCTTCACGGAAGGCCTAGGGACCTGTGGACCGGTTACGGACAGCGTCTTAATTCCGGCCGGGCCGGCACAGGGGCCGCCGGTCGCCGTGCACGCGGGGTCCGAGAATGCGGCGGATGCAACATGTAACCGGGCGCGGGTCGTTCCGACAGAGATACGGGCCGCCCTTGCTACCGATGTGCGCCCGCCGATCGGCCGGCGGTCTCGCCACCACTATCAGAGGGCCGGACCCACCGGGGACGCCGCCCCGCAGCCGTGCACTCGGGACCGCAGCTCTCAAAACGTGATGTAGCCGCCCAGCTGGAAGAGAACCAGGACGCCAGCGGCGGTCTCATCTCCCCGGTGCACGCTGAAGCGGGCACCGTAGCCGCGGCCGAATGTGAGACTCGCGGCGACCGTCGGGGAGACCTCGCCCGCGTCGTACTCGATCCCCGTACGCAGCGACGGGCGGACGAACCAGCGCTCCCGGCCGAGCAGGACGGAGGCCCCCAGCCGGTTGGCCGATCCTGCCAGGTCGATGCAACGGTAATTCTCGACCATGCCGTAGAGGGATACCGGCCCGGCAACCCGGCCCTCGAGGCCGACGTAGTGTCCCGGGCATGCGGGGCTCTTTCCTCCAACGATGCCGGCTTCGAGGAGGATGCGGCCCGGCGCGTCCTCCGCCTCCTGTGCCGCGACCTGCAACGGCGACAGTAGCAGACACAACACCAACAGCTTCCGCATCTCGACCTACCTCTGAACACGGTTGGCAACGCTTCGGACGGTCGGCACCGTTCCGGGGTGCCGGCCCGGAGGCACCGCGGTCGCCCCACAAGGAATCGCGAATGCTATTCTCGCCGGTTACCGGCGGCAAGGCATACATCCTCCGATCAACGCCATGGATCGGAGGGGAACCGCTCCGGCCGAGGACTGAGACCCCAGGAGGCAAGGACGGCGACGAACCACGGAGTATCTGTCACCGTCCCGCTCGCGCCGTGTCTCCGGCTGGACGGGACTAAACCGAACGAACCCCGGAGGCGCCTCCGCAGGCTGGTGGCACCTCATCCCCCATGGAAAACACCGGTCACGGACATGCATGGCGCGCCGCACGCTGCCGGAAGTGCCCGGGACCGAGTGTAACCTGCGCGGCCGAGGGCCCGGCCTCGCACGCCGGGCATCGGGGAGTACAGCCGCAACGTCCGGGGTCGCGTCGGACACGCTCGCCTGCCGGGAGAACCCGAGCGTGTCCGGAGACAGACTCCATGCCCTGAGGGGAGGAAATGACGCTCTTCAAGTTGCATCCGGCTGCACGGGTCAATTCGGACCACCCGGCATCGCACGGATCCGATCCCAACTTTGCATCGGCTGGTCCTACGTCGGGACAGGACGCATATGCAGATGTCCGAATCCGACCCGCGAGCCGCGGCCCCACGCTGGGTCCAACCCAGTCAGCGGCGCAGCAGCCTCAGCGGAGACAGTCGTCGAGCGGCAGAAGAGCCGGGACATCCTGCGTAGGCGATATTCCGGCCGAGCCGTCCGGATTGCTGCATTTACCAAGCGAACCGTTTCACACTGGCAGCGTGAAGTGCTGCGGGCAGGCGGGAGCCGAAGTGTCCCGC
>JAAXGI010000298.1 GCA_012267505.1 Gemmatimonadota bacterium | reverse complement strand
TGGCTGCGAGGCTCCAGGAGCTTGCGCGGAGACCGGGGCCCGGCGGCACCCGGAGCACGCTGGACGCGCTGGCCCGGGAAAGCGACGGGATCGCCGACGAGCTGCGCGAGGGACGGCTCGACGCCACGACCCGGGAACGCCAGGGGGAGCTCCTCGAGCGTCTGCTTTCCGCAGGTCGCACACTCGAGCGTGAGCGTCCGACCGATGATCGAGAGGCCACCTCGGCCGCGGAGGTGCCGAGGCGGGCGATCACGGCGATCCCCGAGGAACTTCTCGACCGCCTGGCTCTCCCGCTCCCGTCGGCTTCCGAGCTGGGTAGCCTCACGCCCGCCGAGCGGCGCCTCGTGCTCGAGTATTTCGAGCGGGTGAACCGACGCTTGGGGACCGGAGCCGCTCCGTGAGTCGCTCCCGTCGGCGGACGGGCGACGGGAGAGCGGCGCGGACTGCGGCTGTCCTCCTCGCAGCGACCGCTCTCCTCGGTGGCCCCGGGCCGTCGCGGGCCCAGCTCCCGGCCGTTGTCCTCCCCGACGCGCCGGAGGAAGGGTCCGCTCCGGGTGTCGCCGACTGGGCGGAATGGGTCGGGGAGGAGGGGGGGCTCGAGCGGGCAAGGGTCGCAATCATGGCGGAGATCGCGCGTGCGAGCGCCGCCGAGGGAACGCTCTGGGCGGCGCTCCTCACTGTCCTCGAGCAGGTGGACGGCACGACCGCGGCGGAGGCGATCTTGGCGGTGGGTATTGCGGCCGAAGCAGAGGGGCTGGTCGCCTCGACACGGATCATGGAGACGCTCCCGGCCGCGGGAGCGGAGGCCCGGGCCTCGCTTCTCGCGCTCGCGGCCCACCTTGCGGAAACCGAGGACGTGGTGCGGGCGGCAGAGCTCCGCGAGGCGCTCGTGGGCAGCCACCCCGACGCGCCGGAGTCGATCGAGGCGCGGCTCCTTCTCGGCGCTTGGCTCCTCGAGATATCTGGGCGGGAGGAGGAGGGGCTCGCCCACCTGGAGACGCTTATCACCTCCGCCCCGTCCCATTCGCTGGCGCCCGAGGCGCGGCGGCTCTACGACGCGAACCGGGCCGTCGTGCGATGAATCTCTCCTTCCGCCGCCGCCTCGGCACCCTCGCCGCCGCCGCAGGCTTCCTCGCAACTGCCCCGGCGTCCGCCCAGAACCTCCTCGTACCGATGGACGCGGCGCAGGGGAACCACCTGCGCGCCTACGGCCTCACCTACTGGGTGCTCGAGGAAGGTGCTTCCGTCGAGTGGCTCTTGAACTACAGGGGCGGCGGATTCCTCCTCCCGGACACCGAGGCAGTCCGGCGCGAGGCCGCCTTCCGGGGCGTCGACGTCGAACCGATAGACGCGGCGCGGCTCACGGGGATGCGTGCGACGATCGAGCGGGAGAACATGGATACGGTTCCCCTCGAGACGGCGCCGAAAGTGGCGATCTACACCCCACCGAATACGGCTCCCTGGGACGATGCGGTGACGATGGCGCTGAACTACGCCGAGATCCCCTACGAGACGGTGTGGGACCCCGAGGTTCTCGAAGGCGCGCTGCCCGACTACGACTGGCTTCATCTCCATCACGAGGATTTCACCGGCCAGTACTCGAAGTTCTACCTCACGTACGCGGGAGCGGACTGGCTCCAGGAAGAGGTGGCGAGAAACCGCGGAGTGACCCAGCGGTTCGGCTTCTCCGACGTTCCCGCGCTCAAACGGGCGGTCTCCGGGGAGATCCGCCGCTACGTCGAGGAGGGGGGGTTCCTCTTTGCGATGTGCTCGGCGACCGAGACCCTCGATCTCGCGCTCGCGAGCTATGCGACGAACATCTCCGCGAGCTACGCCGACGGGCAGAGCCCCGATCCCGACGCGAACGAACGCATGGACTGGTCGGAGGGATTTGCCTTCACCGGCGCGCGCGTGGAACTTCGCCCCACGGTCAATGCGTTCTCGGACATCGACTTCCACCTCGTGAACACGGCGGCCCGCCAGCCGCTCAGCTATTTCACCCTCTTCGAGTTCTCGGCCAAGCTCGATCCGATCGCGACGATGCTCGTGCAGAACCACGAGTCCGTCATCGCCGACTTCTACGGCCTCACCACCTCATTCCGGAAGAGCCGGCTGAAGCCCGGAGTGATCGTCCTCGGTGAGGCGGGACCGTGGGCCAAGTACATCCACGGTACGCTCGGCCAAGGGACATGGACCTTCTACGGGGGCCACGATCCGGAGGACCCCGAGCACCAGATCGGGGATCCGCCGACGAGTCTCGACCTCTACACGAACTCACCCGGCTACAGGCTAATCCTGAACAATGTGCTCTTCCCGGCCGCTCGCCCCCGCCCGCAGAAGACCTGAGCGACCAGCATCCCCCACTCGCCCTCGCGCCGGACGCGGTCCGTGCAATCCGGGGCGAAATCCGCCGCGCCAGCGGTCGGGAGGTCTGCTTCCTCGCAGAGGTGGACGCGGCCCGCCGGATCGTCCGCCCGCGGGCGGTGGCGCGCGGGAACCGGGACGCAGTCCTCGCAGCCGCGAAGGATGCCAGGGCGGGCGACATCCTTCTCCACAACCACCCCTCCGGAAATCTGGAGCCCTCGGGTGCCGACCTCGCGCTCGCCGCCCGGGTCTACGAGGCGGGGGTCGGGACCGGGATCGTCGACAATAGGGCCCACTCCCTCTATGTCGTCGTCGAGCCGCCCGCTCCGGAGGAGGCAGTGCAGGAGCTCGATCCGGCCGCCGTCTCCCGCCATCTCCTCCCGGGAGGCGGGCTCGAGGTCTCCTACCCCGGCTACGAGCACCGACCGTCGCAGCTCGACATGCTCCTTGAGGTCACCGAGCGCTACAACCAAGGAGGGGTGGGGCTCCTTGAAGCCGGGACGGGGACGGGCAAGTCGCTCGCTTACCTCCTGCCCGCCGTGGAGTGGGCGCTCGCGAACGGGGAGCGCACGGTCGTCTCGACGCACACCATCAATCTGCAGGAGCAGCTCGCCGGCAAAGACCTCCCGCTCGTCCGTAAGCTCGTCGGCGACGGCTTCCGCTGGGCCCTCGTCAAGGGACGGGGAAACTACGTTTCGCTCCGACGCCTCTATCTCGCCGGGGAGAGTGCCGAGACGCTCTTCGAGTCGGACCGGACGGAGGAGATGAAGGCGCTTGTCGAGTGGGGACGCGAGACGGTGGACGGCTCCCTCTCCGACCTCACGCGCCGGCCGCCGGAGGAGATCTGGGAGGAGGTGCGCTCGGACGGGGACGTCTGCCTCGGCGCCCGCTGTCCGCACTTCGGCCGTTGCTTCTATCAACGCTCGAGGCGCGAGTCGAACGGGGCGGACGTTCTCGTCGTCAACCACGCCCTCCTCTTCGCCGACCTCGCTCTCCGCCGTGCGACGGACAACTGGACGGAGTCCGCCGTGCTCCCCGCCTATGGCCGGCTCGTGCTCGACGAGGCGCACAATGTCGAGGAGGCGGCCACCCGCCATCTGGGAGCAGCGGTGACGCGGGTGGGGATGGTCCGCCTGCTCGACCGTCTTGAGCGGAGTGGGCCGAAGGGGAGGAGCGGGCGACGGGGCCTTCTTAGGGCCGTCGAGAAGGCAGCCGCCCGCAGGGGGACTGGGAGGGACCGCGCACGCCTCGCGGCGGACATGGAGGAGGGGCTCCGTCCCGCGGTCGCCGACGCGCGCGACGCTCTCGATGCCTTCTTCACCGCGCTCGATCCGTTCGTCCCCTCGAGGGGGGAGGAGCCGCTCCGGCTCGGCTGTGGCGATCCCCGCGATCCCCTCGGACATGCTGGCGTGCAGGAGGGGCTCGATGCCCTCCTTGCCGCTTTCTCACGCCTCGGAAGGCGAGTGGAGATACTCCGCGGCCTGATTGAGGAGGACGCGGATCTCTCGGACGTGCTCGAAGGGCGGGTCCTCGATCTCAGGTCGGTCGAGCGCCGCGTCGCGGCGGCGGCCCGTGGGCTGGCGCTAGTCCTCGCCACGGACGAGGACGGGGCGGAGGAGTGGGTTCGCTGGATCGAGGAGCGGGCGCGGCGCCGTCGCCCGAACGCGGTCCGAAACGTCGCGCTCGCCGCGGCGCCCGTGGAGCCCGGACTGCAGCTAAGGGAAGCGCTCTTCGACCGGGTGGAGACGGCGGTCGTCACCTCGGCCACGCTCGCGACGGGGACGGGGTTCCGCTTCATCCGCGAGCGGCTGGGACTCTCCTCCCCGGAGCCTTCATCGGTTCCGGATGAGGCGGTTGGTTCTACTACGTTCGCGGACACGGCGTCGCCGGGCGCTGACGGTGAGGGGCTCACGGTGACCGAGAGCCTTCTCGCCTCCCCATTCGACTACCGGGAGCAGGCGATCTTCTGCGTGCCGACGGACCTTCCGCCACTCGGGCCGGGCCCGGATTTTCAGTTCGCGACGGCGAGGGTCGTCTCCGAGTTCGCGGCGATCACCGGGGGTGGGCTCTTCGTGCTCTTCACCTCGTACCAGGCGCTCGGGAGCGTCGCCCGCCGGATCCGGGCGACGGATCCGCGGCTGGGTGGACGGCTACTCGTTCACCGCGAGGCCCCGCGCTCCCGGCTGCTCAGGCGGTTCGTCGACGCCGGCGACCGGATCCTTCTGGGGACGGCCTCGTTCTGGGAGGGGGTGGATGTGCGGGGAGACGCGCTCCGCGGTCTCATTCTCCAGAAACTTCCCTTCCGCGTTCCGACCGAGCCCATCACCCAGGCGCGGATGGAAGCGGTCGCGGCCAAGGGGCTCCGTCCGTTCGATGCCTACCAGGTCCCGCTCGCCGCCCTTCGGCTGAAGCAGGGATTCGGCCGGCTCGTCCGCTCCCGCGAGGACCGAGGCGCTGTCATCCTTCTGGACTCGAGGATTGTGACCCGGAGCTACGGACGTGCGTTGCGGGCCGCGCTCCCGCCCGCTCCGATGGTGAGGGGGAGCTGGGCAGAAGTGCGCCGCCGCATTGCCGATTTCTACGGGGATGGCACGGGTGTCGCCGGCAGTGGCATAGTCTGATCCACGTGAGCCCAGGGGTCGCAGGGTAGACTGTCCTCTGGGAAGCCGAGGACCCGCGGCATGTGCCGATCGGAGAGGTGGCCAGGCCTGCGTGTACGGCAATGCGGTCCCGAAGAACTTGGGGTGGGTCTACTCTCCGGACAGACCTAGGACAGCACCAAGGTGGATGCCGGAGCTCTCCGAAGCCCTCGGTGATGCTGTCTCTGACTTGGGTTACGTGTGCGACCGGATGTCGCCTGAGTCCGGATGCTTGGCCGGATGCGGGCGCGCCACTGGCGGCGGCGCTACGCTCTGGGACGGAGGTGGATCCACGTACCCGCCGGGCTCCCTGTCCTCCAACGATTCCAGCAGCTCATTGTCGGCGAGGTTCCCCTACTCCGAAGCCGCCCGCTTGGCCGCCGCCTGCGCTCGGCATCATCGGGGTGCCACGCCGCCACACTCCCCCCTGTACCCTTGCGAGTGTG
>JAAXGI010000013.1 GCA_012267505.1 Gemmatimonadota bacterium | reverse complement strand
AAGCCACACTCGCAAGGGTACAGGGGGGCGCTCGATACCCGGGCGGCGTTCCCGCCTCGGCCCGAACAGGCAGTCCCGCCACGAGTCGACGACCGGCTCCCGGAAATCCTGGAGCTGGGGCGGTTCTAGAACCGCATGTTCAGCAGCGGCACCTTCCAGACCACACGGTCAGGTGCGGCATCACCGTACCGCCCCCCGTAGCCGTCCGAGGGATCGAGCGACGGAGAAGGCAGCGGGGCGGAGAGCGACCAGTCGCCGCCCGACCAGTTGATGAGGGCTCCCGTCGCGGGGAGGAACCCGGCTCCCGGCTCATTGCCGCTCATGTCCGTCTCGGCATCGTCCCCTCGGGTCAACACGCCGCCCAGCACGAGACCGGCGACGCTGCCGGCCAGGGCTACCCCGATTACCGTATCCTCGTCGTCTGTGTCTCCGATCAGCACGGTGCCCAGGCCGGCGACCCCGCCGATCAAACCACCCACGCTGATGAGGCGGGCCCGCGAGCGGCTCAGCGGCCATCGGCTTCCGGCCAGGGCACCGCCGACCAGCCCTGCATTGCCCGTGACCATCATGGCCACCCAGACCTGATCGTCCGTGTAGTCCAACAGTGTCGACGACGCCAACCCGAACCAGGACCCCCAGAGGCTGCCGAGAGTGGCCGAAGTCGCAGTTCCCGGCGTGATTTCCCGCCGGGCGGCCAACATGCCACCGGCAACGCCCGCCGCGCTGCCGATGACCATCGACTGGACGAAGGCCTGCTCTTCCTTGTCCGTGGCGTTGGCCACGGCCATGCCCTGCAACGCACCCCAGGTTCCGCCCCACGTGATCGCCCGGGCCTGACCAAGAGAGAGCGGTCGCGACCTCGCCACGGATCGTCCAGCGAAAAATCCTCCGGGCGCCCCCAGCAGCAGCCCGACCCCGTAGGGCTCCGGACCGTCGGCATCCAGCGCGAGCGGGACCATCATCCCCAGCCATATCCCGTAGGTCGTTGACCAGACCTGGAGTTCGGTCTCGCCGCCCCCGGGAGACTGCCCGCCACTTCCCGCGTCCAGTCGAGCGGCGGCGGTTGCGGCGGCGGGCGTCCCTTCGAAGCGGCCGGTGATGTACCGGTAGAGCGTCTCCGCTGCATCCCTCTCACCACGCTGCTCGAGGTCACCGGCGGTCCCGAGCAGGACAGCGGCCGAATCGGCGGCGGTGATCTGGGCCGAGGCGCGCTCCGGCGGGAGGGAGGCCCCAAGGGCGGCGGCCATCAGGGCGATGAGACATGCCCGGCTCAGGATGGTGTTCCCACACATATGGCAGGTATCCCCGGACTCCAGATCGAGGGAGCTTCGAAAACTGCACGGCCACCGGCGGACCCCCCCACGCCGGCCCGTCGCGACTGCTCCCGCCGGGACGTGCGCTTCCCGCCACCGATCGAGCACCGGAGATGGCGGCGGACCCGCAAGTGACCGCCCGCCCGGCGACCGGGTGAACAGGGATCCACGCGGAGGGAGCGTGCCGGCCGTCCCTTCGGAACTGCTACCGTCCCCGACGGCATCGGGTCCGCCGGATACCAACGTGCCGCTGAGGAGACCCGCGAATCCGCTCGCCGTGCCGACACCGCACGTCTGCCGGTCGGTGGCGGCGCACTATGCCGCCGTGCGCATTGGAGCGTCACACACCGATCTGCAGCTTCCCGAGTCTCTCCTCCAGCTCCTTGCGACCGTTCATGTCGGTACACGGCCCACCGTCGGGGCCCTGCCCTCCCGCCACCGGGCATTCCGACGGATCCACTTCTTCCCATCGCCAGTACCCCCATAGTCGAAGCCGCTGCTGCTTCCGGTGCACCTGTCCGGACCTCTGGCGACCCCGGGCATCCCGATCGGGCAGGAGACGCTTCGGGATCATGCGGAGGAGTCCCCACCTCTACGGTGGCGTGTCCGCGCGTCCGGACTTTGAGCTTCGAGGCCGGGCAAGTAGGATCCCCTGCCCCACCACGAACAGGAGAACGATCCCGAGGTCCACCCCGAGCGCATCGAGGACTAGTTGACGCCCCACCTGCAGGACATCAGGAACATCGCGATCATCGCCCATGTCGACCACGGGAAGACGACGCTCGTCGATGCGATGCTGCGGCAGGCAGGCGCCTTCGCCTCGCACGAGCAGGTCGCCGAGCGCGTCATGGACTCCAATCCGCTGGAGCGGGAGCGCGGGATCACGATCCTCTCCAAGAACACGGCGGTATGCTGGGGCAAGACACGGATCAACATCGTGGACACGCCGGGCCACGCGGACTTCGGAGGCGAGGTCGAACGCATTCTGAGGATGGTGGACGGCGTGCTCCTGCTGGTCGATGCGGCCGAGGGTCCAATGCCGCAGACACGGTTCGTCACGCGGAAGGCGCTCGGGCTCGGGCTCGCCCCCATCGTCGTAATCAACAAGGTCGACCGGCCCGAGCAGCGCGCGGCGGACGTACACGACGCCGTACTCGAGCTGTTACTTGAACTCGACGCCACCGAGGCCCAGCTGGATGCACCCTTCCTCTATGCGAGCGGGCGCGAAGGGTGGGCGGCGCAGGAGATCGAGACGCGCGGCGGGGATCTGGATCCCCTCTTCGGGACGATCGTCTCTGCCGTCCCTCCTCCACGCGGCGATGCCTCGGGACCGTTCCAGATGCTTGCCTCCACGCTCGACCACTCCACCTACGTCGGGCGTATCGCGATCGGCCGCATCGACCGCGGCACGGTCGCCGAAGGCGATCTCGTCGCACTACTTCCGTTCGGAGAGCCCGGGCCGGTGCCGGCCGACGAGGCGATCCCGGCCCGCGTCCTCAAGATCTACGGCTTCGAGGGGCTGAAGCGGATCGAGATCCCCCGCGCGAGCGCCGGCAACATCGTGGCGCTGGCGGGGCTCGAGGGGGTCGAGATCGGCCAGACGGTGACCGACCCCGGCCACCGGGAGCGGATGCGCGGGATCGCCGTCGAACGGCCCACCCTGGCGGCCGACTTCCGGGTCAACGACGCCCCCTTCGCCGGCCGGGCCGGAAAATATGTGACAACGCGACAGCTCCGCGAGCGTCTCTTCCGTGAACTGGAGCGGAACGTCGCCCTACGTGTCGAGGCCACCGAGGCGCCCGACACCTTCGCCGTCTCGGGCCGGGGAGAGCTGCACCTCACGATCCTCATGGAGACGATGCGCCGCGAGGGATACGAGTTCTCCGTGTCGCGCCCCCGGGTCATCCTGCGAGAGGGCCCCGACGGCGAGATTCTCGAGCCGTACGAGGAGGTGGCCATCGAGGTCCCCGCGGCGACGGTCGGGGTCGTAATGGAGAAGATGGGAAGCCGGCGGGCGGAGCTCCTCTCGATGCGGCCCACCGACCAGGGGCCCGTCCGACTCGACTTCAGGGTTCCGTCGCGGGGCCTCTTCGGTTACCGCTCCGAGTTCCTCACCGACACGCGTGGCGAAGGCCAGATGCACCACCGCTTCCTCGAGTACGGGCCGCGTGCGGGCCACCTCGAACACCGCCGGAAGGGAGCACTTGTCGCCGACCGGACGGGGACTTCGGTGGCCTTCGCCCTCTACAACCTCCAGGAGCGGGCCGAGATGCTGATCGGGCCGGGGGTCGAGGTTTACTCCGGGATGATCGTGGGGGAGCACGTCCGCCCGGGCGACCTCGAGGTCAACGTGTCGAAGGGGAAGAGGCTCACGAACATGCGGGCCGCAGCCGCGGACGAGAATGTGCGCCTGGCGCCGCCGCGCGAACTCACGCTGGAACTCGCGCTCGAGTTCATCAATGATGACGAACTCATCGAGGTCACACCCGACGCGATCCGCCTGCGCAAGCGCATCCTCGACCCAAGCGAGCGCAGGAAGGCGATGCGTCGTGCCGCCGCCGAGGCCCGCGACGGCTGAGGCTCGCCAACGGGCCTGCGCCGGGCCGCGCCCGGGCCCGTCGAGGTCACTCTACCCGCTGCTCCTCGCCAGCGAACAATGCAACCGCAGCACCGTCCGCCCCCCCCTCCGCGGCACGTCCCGAACTCCCCCATCGCAGCCCCGGGTCCCGGTCCGGAACTCCGGGTTCGATCGTCGCGCCACCGGGACTGCCTCCGGCGGGCCCCGTGGAGCCCCACCGTCACACGACCGGTGCTTCGGTCGTTCCCCGAATACACACCCCCGGGGCGTACCGGAGGCAATGTCCCTCGAAATGGTCGGATCGGAAGATGTCCCAGAATCGTGCTTCGAGAGTCCCTGTTCCTGTCACTCTGCCGCCGGTGCCGGTCCAAGCACCCGCCCGAATGCGGCCCCCTGCCCCGGTGCAGGCCCGGATGTCCGCGCCGGGATCCGTCGGAACGATTCCGGTCGCGGCCCTGCTGGCACTCCTTCTCGCGCCGGCACCGCATCTGGGCGCCCAGCTCATTCCGATCCGGACCGTGCCGGTCGCCAGCGGCGACCAGTTTCTCACCGTTCCCTCGGCAAACCTGGGGATGGCCGGGACCCGGATCGCCGTGGATGACTCGATCGCGGACCTCTGGTCCAATCCCGCCAAGGGGGTGTTCGTCACGGAGCCGGCCATACTGGGTGCGCCTACCTTCTTCTACGTGTCGGACGACGGCGGGGCGGCCAAGACCTTTCCGTTCACAGGCCTCCTCCGGCACGGCGCCTGGTTCGGTGGCGCATCGGTAGCCCTCCAGCAGGTGAGCGCGGGGAGGGACCGCGGATTCTGGGGACCTCCGCCCAACCGCCTGTCCGACCGGTCTGCCCGCAACCTCTACGGCCGGGCGGTTATCGGCCGGATGCTCGGCGAGAGCGGCTGGTCCGTCGGCGGAGCCGTCTCCCGGGCCGGCCTTGAGGCGATGACCGGCGTGGACAAGCTCTACGCCGGCGCGGACCGCATCGACCAAGAGGGGGCGGTCACCGACCTGCGCGCGGGCCTCTTCCGCGAGGGGGAACGTGACCGGCTCGGGTTCACGGTGATCCACAACCGGGTCTCGATGGAGCACGAGGTACACTACACCGACATCGTCCCCAGCGACTCCATCGGCATCAACATTGAGCCGACGTTCGAACACCGGGAGGAACTCAATCAGGACAGGACCCGCACGCTAGCGGGGCATTTCGAGTGGGACCGCGAGATCGGGACCGAGGGGTGGCGCATCGGAACCACCCTGACCGCGAACCACAAGTCACATCCGAAAATTCCCAACTACGAGCTGCAGGACATACCGCGCGATCCCGGCAACACCTGGGCCTACGAGATCGGGCTCGGCATCGGACGCACATGGGAATCCACAACTTTCGGCGTCGATCTCGCGTACCAGCCCATCTGGAGCCACACCTGGCAGGAGGCCGAGAGTCGCACGGAAACGCCCCGCGGATTCCTGGAGGTCGGCGACAGGACGATCGAGAACCACTTCACCTTCTCCAATGTCGTGCTCCGGTCCGGGATCTCGCAGCGCTACAAGCGGTTCGGCTTCCAGATCGGACTGGAGGCGCGTTCATACTCCTACCACCTCATGCAGGAGGATCATGTAGAGGACACCCGACGCGACCAGGACGAGGCCTGGACGGAGTGGACGCCCACCGTTGCGACCCACTACCGCTTCCAAGACATCGATCTCCAATGGAGCATCCGTGTCACCTCGGGTACCGGCTTCCCCGGAATCGATCTCTTCGGCGGCGACGATGTCCAGGCCGTCGAGGCGGCCGCCCCCTCGCCCGACTTCATCGCCGCACCCCGCGGCGCGCTGACGCTCCAAGGCGCGACCGTGGTCACGAACCAGGTCTGGGTCCGGGTGCCGATCCGCTGAGACCCGGTCGACGCGCGGGAACGGACCCCCCGGGCCCGGAGCACCACTCCCCCGAGGCGGTTCGGCTCCCTGCCGGGGGCCGAACCGCGAGCCCACTCGACAGGACCCCTACCGCGCTGTGAGCTTGCACACTAGGCCCGACCGCGCACCCGTCCCGGCAGTACGGGCCGGGATGGCTGCCTAGCTCCACCGGCATCTCCGACGAACGGGCCGGCGGGCCGCCGCCCACCGGGAAGCCGCGCGCGGCTCATGCTGGACTCCAGCGAACGGACCGGACCCATGGCCACCGGAACTGGAAAGCGGGGCACGAACCTGCGGTTCGCGGGCGACGAGCGGCCACCCGCCCCGGCTTCCTTCATCATCGGCTTCCAAACTGCGGTCCTGGTGTCCGTGCCCGTCGTCGTGGTCACGACGATCGTGGCCCGCGCGGCGGACCAGAGCGACGCCTACCTCTCGTGGACCATCTTCGCGGCGATGGTCATCGGGGGTCTCATGACGATCGTCCAAGCCGTGCGCATCGGTGGGATCGGCGCGGGAACGCTGACGGTGATGGGCGCGTCCGGGGCTTCTGTCGGCGTCGCGGTCCTCGCCCTCGCGGCAGGCGGTCCCGCGCTTCTCGGAACGCTGGTCGTCGTCTCCGCTCTCTGCCAGTTCGCTCTTGCAGCCCGGCTCGCACTCCTCAGGCGGATCATCACCCCGGTCGTGTCGGGGACACTCATGGCGCTCGTCGCGGTGACGGTGATTCCGATGGGATTCGCCATGCTCACACGGGTGCCGGCGGACGCCCACGCAGCCGCGGCCCCCACGGTCACGGCGGTGACGCTTCTCGCCGTCGTCGGCCTGATGCTCCGGGGCAGGCGGATCGTTCGCGCCTGGACACCGGTCCTAGCCATCGGCGCCGGCTGCCTCACCGCCGCGCTCTTCGGGATCCTGGACTTCGGGCCGGTGGCAAGCGCCCGCTGGCTCGGCGTTCCGTCGGTCGCGACGTCCGGGCTGGACCTGGGATTCGGTCCCGCCTTCTGGGTGCTCCTCCCCGGCTTCCTCTTCGTCACCTTCGTCATCGCGGTCCGGCAGGTCAGCGATTCCGTGCGGATGCAGCATCTTTCCGGACGCGAGCCCAAGGCCGTGGACTTCCGGCGGGTGCAGGGAGGTGTAGGAGCGTGCGGGGTCGGAACACTGCTTTCCGGACTCGCGGGAACGCTCCCCAGCTGGCCGTACATGGCCGGCATCGCGCTCGCCACGGGCATCGGGGTGGCCGCCCGGAGGATCGGGGTCTACATCGGGGCCATCCTGATCGTGCTCGCCTTCGTGCCGAAGGTCACGGCGCTGGTCGTCTCCGTGCCGGCGCCGGTGCTGGGCGCCTACATCATCGTCATCTTCGGCGTAACCTTCGCCGAAGGAATGCGGGTCGTCTTCCAGCATGGCGCAGAGCGCGTCAACGCGATGATCGCGGGGCTCTCCTTCTGGGTCGGAGCGGGGATCCAGTTCCAGGCGATCTTCCCGGAACACTTCGCCACGCCCACGGCCCGGATGCTTGCGAACGGCCTCACCGCCGGAGGGCTGACGATCCTACTCCTGAACCTCTTCCTGGCACTCACCGGACCGCGCCGGCAGAGGGTTGAGATGCCGCTCCGCCCGGAGAGCCTGCCGGTGCTAGACCGGTTCCTCGTGGAGTTCGCGGCCAGGTACCAGTGGAGCACGGAGGCCACGGACCGTCTGCGGGCGGCGTCGGAGGAAGCGCTCCTCAGCCTGTCGCGACAGGAGGAGGACAACGGCGGCCGCGATGCCGCCGGACCCGAAGCACACGCCGGCGCGACCAACGGACGTCGGCTACGCGTCGTGGCCCGGAACCGGCCCCATGACGGATTGCTCGAGTTCACCGCGGCAACCCGGACGGGCAACCTTGAGAACGAGATGGTCCTTCTCGGAAGCCGGCCGGACCCCACCAGCGTGCGCGACCTCTCGCTCAGGTTGCTCCGCCACCATGCCTCCTCGGTCACGCACCGGCAGTACCACAATGTGGATATTCTGACGGTGCGCGTCGACAAGCCGTGACGGCGCGCTGGCGCGCTGCGGCAGACCGCGTGCGCGGTCCGGCGAAGGCGACGGCAACGGGTCGCGACCGCGTCAGTCTGGGTGACTGCGTGAGGATCGCCGGCCGGGTCCCTCGGGAGGGCCTCATCCCGGGGGCGTCACGAGCCCGTCGTCCAAGAGCTGCCGGAAGTGATCCACGACTGACTCCCGGGCCGGGCGGTAGGTCATGCCGAGGACGGCCCGCGAGCGTCCGTTGTCGAACCTCAGCGGATAGCCGAGGTTCCGCCGGGCCACCGCCTGCGGTATGCCCTGCCGGGGAGCGAGCATGAGCGCCGCAAGGTTGGAGACGGTCCGTTGCGGAAAGGGGAAGTCTCCGCCGAAGCGCTCCCGCAGCACCTCGGCGATCCGGATCAGCGTCAGCGACTCGCTCACCAGGATGTGCCGGCCGGACGCCTGGGGGGTCAGCGCCGCCCGGAGGTGGGCCTCGGCCACGTCGCGCACATCAACCACCGCGAACTCCAGGTCCGGCGCGCCGAACCGGTAGTAGCCGCGGCCGAAGTCGAGCATCATGAGGACACCCTCGGCCCTCGTGTTCGGGCTGAGTCCGGGTCCGAGGACCAGCCCGGGGTTCAGCACCACCAGGTCCCAGCTGGACTGTCTTCCAGCCATCTCCCACGCCAGCCTCTCGGAGAGCGTCTTCGAGTACGAATAAGGCTGATGGCGCTCGCTGCTGGTCGTGTTCCAGTGGCTCTCGTCGAAGCGGTCGCCGGCGATCTGCTCGAGGTCCGAGGCGTCGCCGTAGATGGCAACGATGCTGGAGGTAAGCACGACCCGCCGCACCGACGGCGTGCGGTTGGCGGCTTCGAGGACGTGGCGCGTCCCGGCCGTCGCCGGTTCGATGAGATCGCGCACCGGATCCTCGACGCTGCGCACGATGAGCGGGGACGCGATGTGGAAGACGAGGCCGCACCCCAGCATGGGGGCATCGAACCCGTCGGGATCGAGGAGGTCCGCACGGAAGAAGGAGAGCGACCCGGACGAGTCCCGAGCGAGCGCGGTCAGCTGGGCGGTCTTCCGGGGATCGTCGGGATCGCGCACCGTCGCGTGGACATCTAGGCCCAGCTCGAGGAGTCGCTTGACGACCCAAGATGCGACGTAGCCGTTTCCTCCAGTGACGAGAACGGGGCCGGGGAGGTGCATCGCATTAAAGGCGCCTCGGGTCTCGCCAGGCCGGCCCGACGGGCGCCCAGGCCCGTCTCTCTGGTCAAGCGCGGGCGCGAGTGTGTCATTCTTCCGCTACCGTCGTGTGTCGCGATACCGTCACCGTGCAGTGCCACCGTGTCGCGATGCCTTCACATCGACATCTTCTCACTGGACCCACACTATGGCCGAGCGCAGCTACAACAGACCCATCAACCTCAAGTCCGCCGTCGACATGCAGGTCGTGGGCGAGAACATCCTGGACGTCGCCGACTTCGCGATCGAAAAGTACGAGTTCGAGAACGACACCACACTTTCCGACGAAGTCCGGGATGAAGCGATCGAGAAGATCCGCGAGGACCTCTGGGATCTCGTCAAGGAATTCCGCGCCCGGCGGAAGGAGTGGCTCCAAACCATGTTCGACACGGCCCACAGGGCCGTGGAAGGGGTGGTGGACGCTTCCTAGCGGCCCCCCCGCTCCAACCGGCCGCTGCAGAGCGCGGGACCCGGTCCCGCAGCGCTAGCCTGTAGTCTGGCGGCCACCCGCGTCACCCGTCCGCGTCCGGCCGGCGACGTATCCGCACCGGGCGCGCGGAGGCAGGAGCAGCCTAATGAGCGCCCGCGACCCGATAGCCATCGTCGGATACGCGTACCGGATGCCCCGGCGGCATCCGTACGGACGACGACTTCTGGCGCCTCCTCAGGGACCGTGAGGTGGTTCGGGAGCCGGTGGCCGCGCTACGGTCGGGGCTACTGCCCGGTCAGCGGGTTCTCCGGGCCGGGTCGCTTCGGGAGTGCGTACGAGGGCCTGATCCGCGACCGACGACGATCCCGTTCGAGGAGACGTTTTTCGGCGACCACGTACGCGTACACGGCGAACGTGCCCGATGATTGATCCGGGGTGAAGGTGAACGGCACGTCGGTGCCGAGCGGGTCGTTGAGCGGGGAGATCGCCGTGGCCTTCGGCGCGAACCGGATTGGAGTTCCACTATGAGTTCGGCTGCCAATACGCGGGCCATGCCCGTAGCGATTGTGGGTTACGCCTACCGCATGCCCGGCGGCATCGTGACCGACGACGACTTCTGGCGCCTCCTGAGCCAGCGCGACATCGTGCGCGAACCCATTACCGACCGATACGGCAGAGGCTATCAGCCCATCGGCGGCTTCTCCGGCCCCGGGCGCTTCGGGAGCGCCTACGAAGGGCTGATCCGGGACGACGGTGAGCAACGCCTGGACCCAGGTCTTTTCGGCGTCTCTCTCCACGAAATGACCTACATGGATCCCCAGATCCGCATGCTGCTGGGATGCGCTTGGGAATCCTGCGAACGGGCCGGCTGGGATCTCCACGCGCTGCGCAACAGCTCCACGGGCGTCTTCATCGGATCCCAGGTCGCGTCGACGGCCAACTGGCGGGCAATGTACGGGACCAATGAACCCAGATCCAGCGGAAGG
>JAAXGI010000076.1 GCA_012267505.1 Gemmatimonadota bacterium | reverse complement strand
CGCGGCGTCCGGGTTCTCGGGCAGGGCGAAACTGATCACGAGGCCGGCCACGCGCCCGTCATGGGAGGCGAGACGCCCGGCAACGTCGATTGCGTTCAACGCGATCCCCTCGATTCGGGTGAGGTCGGCGTCGCCGAGCGACAGGGCGTCGTCGACGAGCGGTTCGACCACCAGGCCGTCCTCGATCGCCTCGCTGTGGGAATAGTTGGTAAGGGAGTCGACCCGAGTGGACCAGGGCGTGCGCCACGCAGCCTCGGTCAGCTCTTCGACGGCGCCGAGCGTCTCGCGGGTGAACACCGAACCCTCTCGGGGCGCAACGGCAATCAGCGCCGTATTGGACGCGGAGTAGGTGTCCTCCAACGCGTCGAAGGCAGCGAGTTGCGGGTTGTCTTCGGCGAACAGGCTCCGGTAGTCGTTCGTGACGGAGACGAACCGGGCGCCCCCCGCCGTGACCAGCATGAGCAGCGCGGCGAGCGCGGCGACCAGCCACCGGCGGCGCAGGATGGTGGCGCCGTAGCGGTCCAGCGGTGAATGAGCCATGGACTCGGCCGTCACCGGCGGCGGCGAGCGGCGGGGAACCTGCCGACGCGAGTGCCTGGCGCTATCGATGCAGCTAATTGCGGGAGACTCGGTTCCATCCAGTCGAATCCCCTACCTCCGGTTCCGGACGCAGGTGGCCGCGCCAAAGCGCGGCCACCGCTCACCACGGATCCGACCTGGAATGTTTCACGTGGTCGGGCAGCTTGTAGCTCAACCCGTGATCGTCATATACCGATATCTGGAGAAGCTGAGTGAAGTTGTCCGATCTGATCGAATGCCAGCTCTTCAACATTCGCTGAATGCGTTGCTTCATCCGGTAAACGAACAGCGTTCCGATGACAGGGGTCTTCGGGAATTCGAAGCGATCGGCGAGCTCGTTTCCAATGAGAGCTCTGGAGAGACGGTAGGCCAAGTCAGTCAATTTCTGCTTTTCAGCCGGATCCGTCACATCCGCAACCGAGGGGATGGCCTGAATCAGCCCATTCGCCACCCCTATCGAGTCGGCGTCCGCCACCGGCTCGCACAAGTAGCTGATCTTGTAGACTGCTTCCGCATCCGCGGCGTTGGTATAGAGGATGGTTTCAGGTATCCCCATGAGATAGCCGGTATAGCGCCAGATACTGAGAATACTGTCACGTTCTTCCTTGTCGAAACGTGCACCCACCTGCATCGAGTATTCCAGCAGGCGCTTGGAAAAGACGGAGATGGCGAACCCGAGGTGCGCCGCGCTTACCGGCGTTCCCCAGGCTTCGTGATCCCACTCCTCCGATTCGGCGAGCAGGGTCCTTATTCGACTGTGGACGAAGCGGATGCGCGTGGACAGCTTCCATCCATCGTTCGTTCTGTACAAGCCGCGGGGAAAAAATATGTCCATCATGTGGCGGTTGTTTTGCTGGAGGCGTCTCTCGGTGGATGACACCCGCCCCGTAATCCTGAAGGACTTGGCGATCAGCGTCGAAAAGCCTTCCACCAGCACTCCGGTAACGAACGCGACGAGCATGAGATCCACGTAGGCGTGGAAGGCGCGAATCCCGGGACGAAAGGCCTCGTACTCGAGCCAGGGAGGAGGCTCATCAAGCGTATTGAAGAAATCGCGCAGTGCCTGCGGCGCCTTGCCCAGAACCTCATCCTGTTGCTCTATGCCAGCTCGGATGAACCGGTGCAGGTCGACAGGAGGCATCGAGGACAACTCCTCCATGATCGGGTCGAGCTCGGAGTCGCCCATGGAGGTGTGCTTGATGTAGTTGTCGGCGCGCGCCTCATCGTAGCGACGCGCCTTCTCATGGCCTTCGGTGTACGCCGAGGGTACTTTCATCATCCTTCATGCTCCCGAATGTTCGCCCGACGAACGCACGAGAAATCCTTCGGCGGCCAATAGATCAAGCCCACCTGCTCGACCATGCGGCGAATCGGATGCTTCGGGAGGACTCGTGATGCGGCCCCCCAGTGCTCGCGATCGCAATGGGGGCGGCCCCGGCGTCGGGAACGGGAGCGGCGGGAGGATCCGGGCAGTGCCGCCGCGGCCCGGCAGAGCGCCCTCATGGCCAGAGGCGCAAATTGCCTCTCGGCTCGGCTGATGACCGAATCGTCTCCCGTTCGGGCGAGCGGCCTCGAAACCGTCAGCCGCACGATTCTCCTCCTTCACCAGAGGCCGGAGACCCTTCCCTGAGAACAGGCCGCCTTTTGCCTGGCGGCGGGCTGGGTCCCGCATCGCATGATAATCAGTACGCAGCTACTGGTCCAGACGTTGACGCGAGGCCGGGCGCCCGGCCCGATGGCGACGGTCTCAAGAGGGTCTCTGGTGCCTCCGCGGTTCACAAGTGCGGTAAAGTGGGCTCAGGTCAGCCACGCGCGTCGCAACGACGGGCGGAGGGGTTCCGTTGGCGAAACTGGCGTTGCAGGTCATCCTGGCGGAGCCCCGAGGCTTCTGCGCCGGGGTCGTGCGGGCGATCGAGATCGTCGAGCGTGCGCTCGAGGTGTTCGGCCCGCCGGTCTACGTGCGCCACGAGATCGTTCACAACAAGCACGTGGTCGACAACCTTCGCGCCAAGGGAGCTCGCTTCGTCGAAGAGGCGGAAGACATCCCGCAAGGCGCGGTCACGGTGTTCAGTGCCCACGGCGTGGCGCGGAAGGTAGTGGATGATGCCGGGGTTCGCCGACTGCAGGTGATCGACGCCACCTGTCCGCTCGTGAGCAAGGTGCACATCGAGACGAAGCGTTATGCGCGCAAGGGCCACGAAGTGGTCCTCATCGGCCATCCCGGACACCCCGAGGTCGAGGGGACGATGGGGCAGGTGTCGAGCGAGGTGCACCTGGTGTCGGACATCGCCGACGTGGCGGCCCTCGAACCGACCGATCCGACGAAGCTCGCCTATGTGACGCAGACGACCCTCAGCGTGGACGACACCCGTGAGATCATCGCCGCGCTCAAGGAGCGTTTTCCCGAGATCCGCGGCCCCGACGTGAAGGACATCTGCTACGCCACCCAGAATCGGCAGACCGCGGTGCGGCGGCTCGCGGATCGCTCCGACGTGGTCCTGGTCATCGGCGCCGACTACAGCTCGAACTCGAACCGGCTTCGGGAGATCAGCGAGGAGTGCGGGACCGACAGCTACCTCATCGCGGATGCCGCCGGCCTGGATCCGGCCTGGCTGGATGGGGCGCGATCGGTGGGGATCACGGCCGGCGCGTCGGCGCCGGAGGAGCTGGTGCAGGCCCTCATCGGTCGTCTCGACAACCTGTTCGACATCACCGTGACGGACCTCGACGGCATCGAGGAGAACGTGACCTTCCGTCTGCCGCGCGAACTCCTCGACGCCGAGAAGCCGCTCATCTGATCCGCGAGGCGCCGAGCGCCCGGTCCCCATCCTCCGGCGACCATCCCGGCCCGCTCCGGCACCAACCGCCGGCGGGCGGGCCGACGCCGCGAGCGGGCTAGAATACGGCCCTGCCTCTCCTTCTCGGAGCTGACCGATGGACGACGATACCCGGACCGCCTTGGAAGCGGCCGCATTCCGGACGCTGGTGGCACATCTTCGCGAGCGGACGGACGTACAGAACATCGACCTCATGAACCTCGCGGGCTTCTGCCGCAACTGCCTCTCGAAGTGGTACCGGGCCGCCGCCGAGGAACGGGGCATGCGTCTGGAGTACGACGAGGCGCGCGAGATCGTGTACGGCATGCCCTACGCCGAGTGGAAGGCCCGGCACCAGACCGAGGCGACGCCGGAACAGCGCGCGGCCTGGGAGTCGAGCCGCCCGCACGGTTGACCGGTCCCACCTCCCCGTCACCCCGCCCCCGCCCATCGCACCGGGGTTCGGGCTGGCGACCCCTTCCCGCGTCCATGACCCCGCCTCGTCGAACCCGTGCCCGGCTGCGTCGCCCCGCGCCCGCGCCGGCGCCGCGCCGTTCCCGCGCCGGTGGACGCCGGGACCCACGGGCCGTAACCTGAATGGACCTCGCCGGCCTCGCATCCTCGAGCCCGGTCGAACCCTGGGTGTGGCAGGCGTTCGTCGTCGTCTTCCTCACCCTGGTGGCGAGCCACGTTGCGCGACGGGCCCTGCTCTCGTGGGTCCGGCGCCTCGAGCGGACCTCGACCCCGTGGGACGACGCCCTGGTGGACTCGCTCCGGCGACCGCTCCGGGTATTCATCTGGGTGGTGGGGATCGCCTTTGCCGCGAGCCTCGTTCCGGTCGCGGGAGAGGGGACGATCTTCGAAGCGGTGGACGCGGCCCGCGACGTGGGCGTGGTGGCCTGCATCGCGTGGTTCCTCGTGCGTTTCGTCGGGCAGGTGGAGGAGAACCT
>JAAXGI010000183.1 GCA_012267505.1 Gemmatimonadota bacterium | reverse complement strand
CGATCCCCTCGCCGACGCGGGCGAGGATCGTCTCCTCCCCCGCCCCACCGACGAGCCGGTTGATGTTGGCGCGGACCGTCACCCTGGCCATGGCGATGAGCTGGATTCCGTCGCGGGCCATCGCCGCGACCCGCGGCGTGGTGATGACCTTCGGGTTGACCGACACCTGCACGGCCTCGAAGACGTCCCGGCCGGCCAGATCGATCGCGGCCGCCTGCTGGAAGCCGAGCTCGATGTTCGCCTTGTCGGCGGAGATGAGCGCCCTCACGACGCGGTCGACCATCCCCCCGGCCAGGTAGTGGGCCTCCAGGTCGCCGAGCCCGAGATGGAGGCCCGCCTTCGTGGACCAGATCAGGGGGCGCACCACAGCCGGCGGGTTCACCTTCCGCAGCCGCATCCCGATGAGGTAGCCGATCCCGACACGGGCGCCGGCGGAGATTGCCTCGACCCAGAGGCGCACCGGGATGGCCCAGAGCACTGCGGCGAGGAAGAGCACGACGACGACAAGCGCCACCGTGGGACCAAAAAAGAGCAGTTCGTCGTTCATTCCCGCTGTATCTCCCCTTTGCGGGCGGGCCCCGTCAGCCCTGGCCGGACCCCGTCCCCGCTTCCGATTCCCGCGCCTTCATGAGCTCGCGCGGCGCCTCGATCACCCGCACCACATGCCGGTAGCCTTCCGAGGCGACGACGCTCACCCGGCTCCCCTCCTCGATCCACTCCGACTCCGTCACGACGTCGACGCGCTCGTCTCCGAACCGGGCCGTGCCGGCCGGCCTGAGGTCGGTGAGCGCCACTCCCTCCCGTCCGACCAGATCCGGGCGCCGCACCTGGGAGGTGTATCCGGTCTCGGCGCTCGTCTCCTCCCCTAGAAAGATCCCGAGATTCGTGAGGCGACGATTCGAGGGAAGGCGCTTCACCATGAGCCAGGAGCCGACCAGGACGAGGGCGAGCGCCGAGCTCAGGACCGTGCCCGCCCGCGCAAAGTCCCCCGAGACGGGGAGCCCCCCCAGCATGGACATGTAGACGCCCGCGAGGGCGCCGATTCCCCCGAGGATCCCGAAGATGCCGAACCCGGGGATGAAGAACGCCTCGATCAGCATCAGCGTGATCCCGAGCCCGAAGATGATCAGCCCCTCGAGCCCGGCCAGCCCGACGAGCATGTGCGAGCCGAAGAAGAGGGCAAGCGAGGTGACGCCGACCGCTCCCGCGAGCCCGAAAGTCGGAGTCCGGATCTCGACGAGGAGCCCGAGGAAGCCGAGCGAGAGGAGGAAGGGCGAGACCACCGGATTCGAGAGGAAGCGCACGAGCCGCTCCGCCCAGTTGACCTCCTGGTCGACCACCTGCCCCCCGGTCGTGCCAAGCGTCGCCATCAGGGCATTCCAGTCGTCGACTTCCTCGGCGTAGGCGAGATCGACCGCTTCCTCTGTCGTGAGAGTGAGGAGCTGGCCCGCCTCGCTCACGCCCGGAACCTCGATCTGTTCATCGACCATCGCCTCGGCCACGGCGGGATCGAGCGAACGTGCCTCGGCAAGTGCGCGCATGGAACTCCGCATCGCGGAGACGATCTTCTCGGGGGCCCGCTGCCCCTCTCCCGTGACGGGCGTGGCCGCCCCGATCACAGAGCCCGGCCGCATGTAGATGCGCTGGGCGGCAAGCGAGATCAGCGCCCCGGCCGAAAGCGCGCGCCGGTTGATGTATGCGTAGACGGGCACTTCCGAATCGCTGATCGCATCCGCCATGCGCTCGGCGGCGTCCACCCGGCCTCCGGGGGTGTCGATGTCCAGAACCACGGCGCTCGCGCCCGACTCCCGGGCTTCCTCGAGACTCCTCTCGACGAAGGGTGCGAGCCCGAGCTCGATCACCCCGACAATCGGGACGCGGTAGACCGCGTCCGGTCCCTGCTGCTCAAGGACCGCGGCCGCAACCGGCGAGAGTCCGGCGGCGGCGATGGCCACGAATGCGCCCGCAGCGAGACGCGTCGACCGGTCCCGATGCAAGACCCCTCCCGAACGATCCCGACACTCCCCCATTGTGGCTCGTATCACCTTGCGGTCCCCCAGAGTGGGCGCACGCACAGCCGTCGGCACCCCGGCCGATCTCCCCCGCCCAGCAGGCGACCCGGCCACGGGAGGGACGACTCCGCGCTCCCCCGTGCGCCATCCGCCTGCAGGGGCTACCCCGTCCGGTAAGGGGTAGATCCTAGCGGGACCGGGAACCAGGCGCATCCGAGTCCCCGGGGTGGACGGCGGTCATGGATGGGATGTTCTCCCATTGCAGCGCAGCCATCTCCGGGCATCGCTCCGCCATTGCACGCTCCAGTGTAGTTTCGGGAAATCCGGTGATGCAGGTGAAGTTGCTGTCAAAAAAACCAGTTACGTTATACTGACCGTATCAGGATTCCGGTATGTTCCAGTACCGAGAGGGTGGTGTTCGTCCGGCGCGACGCGGGCACCGAGGCCGCGGGCACCTTCCGCATCGGCCCAGTGCGTCCCGTCGAGCGACTGCGCACCGAGCCGAGGCACCGGCCCTGTCCCCCCGACGAACCCGGGCCCTGCCGTGGCTCCGGACTCGTCGAGGTCACCACGCTCGAGGCGGGCATCCAGCTCGACGTGCGCTACGCGACCAACTACGACTTCATGTCGCCGGTCTTCCGCGAGGAGACGCGCGTCTTCCTCCGGCGCCCTGCCGCCGAGGGAGTCGCGAACGCCCACCGCGCACTCGCCGGGCACGGACATGGCCGTCTGCTCCACGACGGCCGCCCCAAGTACGGCACCAGGATGTTTCTTCGACACCAGCTCCGGGTCGCAGAAGCTCTCCGTGGCCGACCCGCCCAACGGCTCACGCCACAAACGCGGCTCTGTGATCGACCTGAACCCCTGCGCCTTCGAGACCGGTGAGGCGACCGACGTGATCGGCACCCGCGACGACTTCTCGTGGCGCTCGTTCCCGAACTACCCTGGGGGGCACGTCCCGGCAGCGCTGGCGGCACGAACTGCTGCGCCGCGTCATGGAGAGGCCGGGCGGCGGCACTTCGACCACGAGGACCGACGCGAGTACGCGCTCCGGAACGTGATCATTGGCCGACCCGGCGGGCGATAGCGACCCAGGAGCCTCGGGGGACAGCATGCGACCGAAGCAGCGGGGCAGCAGGGCGAACTCCACCCGCAACCCGCGGCCCCGTCGCCGCCGTCGCCACGACCTCACCGTCGACCTCGGTCTCGTCGCAACCGCAGTCATCTGGGGGATGAACTTTCCCGTCGTAAAGGCCGTCCTGCGCGAGATGGAGCCTCTGGCCTTCAACGCGCTCCGCTTCCCCTGCGCCGCCTTCGCCGTGTGGTTCCTGCTGAAGACCCAGGGCCGCCGCCTCATGCCACAACGCAAGGACTGGTGGACGGTGGTCGCGCTGGGCATGGCAGGCCACGTGGCCTTCCAGGTCTGCTTCATCTTCGGCCTCGACCTCACGCTCACCGGCAACGCGGCGATCCTCCTCTCCACAGCACCCGTCTGGGTCCTGCTCATCTCGGCCGGGATGGGCCGCGAACGCTTTAACGCTTCGATTCTGATCGGCGTGCTGGGCACGCTGGCCGGTATGGTGGTCCTCGTCACCGGCGGCGGAGACGACATGGGCAGCGTCCGGACGGGCGACTTCCTCGTCCTGGGCGCCGCTGTCTCCTGGTCCGTCTACACCGTGTTCAGCCGCCGCATGACGAAGCGGCGCGGTGTCCTGGAGATGACCGCATGGACGCTCTGGGCGGGCCTGCCCTTCATCATGCTGATGGGGATCCCGGACCTGCTGCGCACTGACTGGGCCGCGGTGTCGGCGGGGGCGTGGCTCGGCATCGTGTACGCCGGCGTGTTCGCGATCGCAATCGCCTACCTGCTCTGGTACCGGGGCGTACGGGTCATCGGCCAGAGCCGCACCAGCGTGTACCAGAACCTGGTCCCCGTGATCGCGCTCGTCACCGCGTGGTTCTGGCTGGAGGAAATGCCCACCCCACAGCAGCTTATGGGCGCCGGGGTAATCCTGGGCGGGGTCGTGGTGGCGCGGAGTTCGCTGCGGCGTTGACCCGCAAACGGGACAGTGGCTACCGTTCGGCCACCGCGCCACTCGCGATGGCTGCATCTGGTCGCCGCGACCACACGTCCCACTCTCCACCCAACCACCCGGCCATGATCGACATCAACGAAATCGGAGCCACCGCCTTCGTGATCGCCTCCATCCGGGCCCTCGAACCGGAGAAGCCCACCCCGCTCTTCGCCGATCCCTACGCCAGGTGGTTCACGAACGACCGGGCCCGGACGGCAGCAGAGCAGATGGACGCGGCCTTCCCCCCTTCGACCACCATGGTCCGCATCCGCACCCGCTACTTCAACCGGTTCGTCGAACGCGGGATCGAGGACGGGGCCAGCCAGGTGGTCCTGGTCGGGGGCGGCTTCGACATGCGCGCCCATCACTACCGTGACCGGGACGCCGCTTTCTTCGAAGTCGACCAGAAGGCGGTTCTCGAGTTCAAGCGCGCGACCCTGGGCCGGAACGGCATCGAACAGCCGCCGTCGCTCTTCGCCAACTATCTGGAGGCCGACATTCCGGGCGGACTCGCCGACATTGGCTTCGATCCCGCCGCACCGACCCTGATGGTCTGGGAAGGCAACACCATGTACCTGCCGCCCGAGAGCATCATGCCGTTCCTGAACCGGCTGGCTGGCGCGATTTCTTCGTTCCGGATCGCCTTCGACTACTTCTCGGTGGACCTGCAGAGCCGCGAGTTCGACACCGAAGAGGACCGCCAGCGGCTCGAGGGCGTGGAGCGGGCGATGGGGGCGTCGTTCCCGACGGGCTTCCCCGACCTGACGGTGTTCGAGACGGAGGCGCCGTTCAGGGTGGCTGAATCGGGGTCGTTCGCAGGGCTGGCGGAGGAGTATGGGTTGGGCAAGATGGTGGCCGGATATCCCGAGGACTGGCGGGAGACGCTGAAGCTATACCGCTACTGCGTCTTGGAGAAGGGGTAGGGACCACGGCAGCGAGTTGGCCGCCATTCCTGATCAGAATCTGATCGACCTGATCAGGGTCAGACTCCCTGGGAGCACCGGGCCCGTGCCCCGGTATGGGGATCCGTGGCGCTCCGGAGGTCGGTGGTGTACACGGCCGACGCTTGACCGCCGGCCAAGCCACCCGGTAGCTTGGCGCGCCATGGCTCAGGACCCCCGCGACCCGAAGGCCTCCCTGCTTCGTCTCTTCGGCGACACCGACGAGCCGCCCGCGCAACCCAGGTCGATTCTCGGAGAGGAAGTCGCCCCGACAGGCCCCGGGTCCCGGCTCCGGGCGTCGATCACGCGGCTCCGCATCCTCCGCTCCCAGGCGGGCTCCGACGGGCTCACGCCGGCCGCGACCCGCTCCCTGGTCGACGAGGTTCTCGCAGCCCTGGAAGCGATCAGCGAGACTCTTCCCCCCGATGCGGACCGGAGAGGCGCCAGTGGCGACTGACCATCCCCCGAGAGAGGAGCACGCGACCGGGGAGGATGCCTCCCGGGAGGCACTCGAACGGGTCCGGGCGCGGATCGCCGACGTCGACGAGCGGCTCATCCGGATGATCGGGGAGCGGCGCGCGCTGGTGCTCAAGGTCGGACGGCTGAAGGCGGTTCTCGGGCTTCCCGTCCTGGATCCGGCCCAGGAGGCCAAGGTGGTCCGGAGCGCCGCGGTAAGGGCGCGCGAACTCGGGGTCGACGAAGAGGCGACGCGCGACGTCATCTGGCGGATCATCGCCTCGGCACGGGCGACCCAGGAAGGCCGGCCCGCCGGCTGGCCGGATCCCGGAGGCGATTCGGGGTAGACCCGCGCCCCTCCGGTTCAGTCGCCCGCCGTGGAGCTCCAGTCCACGATCCCGTTCAGCTCGGCCACGAGCCTGTTGGAATCCCCCTTCGGGATGCGCACGACGTAGCTCCGGTCCGGGGGCGTGGTGCCCCGGATCAGGTGCGGGTTCAGCTCGCGGAGGAGCGAGTCCGGCACATCGAGCGCCGCGGCCAGCGCCGCGAGAGGCGTTCCGTTCGGCACCAGCACCTGGTCGAAGAGGTAGGGGAGCGACTTCTCGACCTCGAATCCGAAGCGGTCGGCTTCCCGTACGAGGACCGCCGCCGCGAGCATCTTGGGCACATACGCGCGGTTCTTGCGGGGGAGGTGGGCCCGGATCTCCCAGTAGAGCTCGTCGTCCTGGAGGCTCGTCGGGGTGTGCCGCTGGATCGTGCGGGCCACGAGTCCCGGACCGGCGTTGTAGGCCGCCGCCGCCAGGTACCAGGAGCCGAATTCGGCGTAGAGCTCCTCGAGGTAGTCGAGCGCCGCGTCGGTTGCGCGGACGGGATCGAGGCGCTCGTCGACCCACTCGTCGACGTCGAGCCCGTACGCCAGGGCCGTCGGCTGCATGAACTGCCATACGCCCGAGGCGGTCACCGGCGAGATCGCGGTCGCGAGAAACCCCGACTCGATCATCGCCATGTAGAGGAGGTCCTCGGGCATCGCGCGCGACCTGAGGCGGTCGCGGATCATCCCGCCGTAGAGACCCTCCCGGACGAGGTAGGCCTCGAAGTCCGGGCGCTGCGGCCCCGTGAAACGGCCGATCCAGTACTCCACCTGTTCGTTGACTTCCACCGGCAGGCGGATGCTGATCAGCTCCGCCGTGGCGTCGGACACCGCAAGGACCACTCCCCCGCCCGGGGCATTGGCACGGTCGCCGACGAGCCCCAGAGCGACGCCGCACGTCGCCAGCAGGAGGGAGACGAGAACGGCGGCGCGTGCGCGCCGCCGGGACGGACCGGTCCCCCGGAGGGAGTCCCCCTCCGTCCGGGGATCCATCGAACCCGGAGCCGTGCTTCCCTCGCTGACCGACATCGGACGGACGCTCGCCGCGGTGGCCTTGCTTCCGGCCCGCTCAGTCGGCCGGGTAGACGGAGACGGCCTGGCGGCGGCGGAGCGTCTCGAACCTGACGATCCCGTCGCGCAGCGCGAAGAGCGTGTCGTCGCCGCCCCTGCCGACATTCCGGCCGGGATGGAAACGCGTCCCCCGCTGCCTCACGATGATGCCGCCGGCCCGGACCCGCTCTCCCCCGTAGCGCTTGATCCCCAGCCGCTTCGCGTTGCTGTCCCGGCCGTTACGGCTCGAGCCGACGCCCTTCTTGTGTGCCATGACGCTTCCTCCCAGGCCTCCCGCCGGTCGCCGCTAGCCGTCGATCCGCTCCACGCGGATCTCCGTGTAGCCCTGGCGATGACCCTGCTTCCTCCGGTATCCCTTCCGCCGCTTCCGCTTGAAGACGATCACCTTCTTCCCGCGGCCCGAGCCAAGCACCTCGGCCGTGATCGTGGCTCCCTCGACCGTGGGGGTTCCCACCCTGACATCCTCACCGTCGGAGAGGAGCAGCACTTCCTCGAAGGTGACCGTCGTCCCGGCCGCGGCGTCGAGGGAGGGGATCCTCAGCCGCTCCCCGGCCACAGCGCGGAACTGCTTTCCGCCGGTGCGAAAGACCGCGTGCATGGGACTCCTCGATCAGCCGTCGTCGTCTGGCCCCGAAGTCGGGCCGGCAAAAATCGTCAATCCCGGCGCGCGCGTCAACACCCCTGTGCCGGATGTGCAATCACGCGTTGAAGTTGCCCGATTTCGCCGTCAGGCAGTCTCTCCGGCGGGCAGCCGGCGCGGCGTTAGCGCGCCCTGGCGCTCCGGCCGTCGTAGCGCGCCGTGACGTCGTCTTCGGCCCGCCCGGCGAGGAGACGGAACTCGTCCTCGCGGAGAAGCGGGTCATCCCTGATCTCCAGGTGGAGCCGCGTCCGGCTGCGGAGCCGCTTCAGGAGGTCGGGCTCCTCCTCGAGGACGTGGAGAGCAACCTCGGGATGGAGCCGGACGAGGATCGCCTTCTCACTCCCGGCCGCCGCGGCGCGCCTCAGGCTCCGCTCCACCCTGCGCATCACCGTCGGCGCCGTGAAGACCCGCCCCTGGCCACTGCAGTGCTCGCATCCCCTTGTCAGCGTGTCATAGAGGGAGGGCCTGACCCGCTGCCTCGTCATCTCGACGAGCCCGAGGTCGGAGACGGCCAGCGCCTTCGTGCGCGCCCGGTCACGGCCGAGCCGCGTCCGCATCTCCTGGAGCACCCGGTCGCGGTTTTCCTGCGACTCCATATCGATGAAGTCGACGACGATGATCCCGCCGATGTCGCGGAGCCGGAGCTGGCGCGCCACCTCCCGCGCCGCATCGAGGTTCGTCCTGAGGATCGTCTCCTCCGGGTCACGCTTCCGGTTGCCGGTGAAGCGGCCCGTGTTCACATCGACCGAGACGAGCGCCTCGGTCGGCTCGACCACGATGTGGCCGCCCGAGGGGAGGGATACGCGCCGCCGGAACGCCTCGGCGATCTGCTGCTCGATGTCGTAGCGGTCGAAGAGCGGCGCCGGGTCGGTGTAGAGCCGGATCCGGCTCTCGAGCTCCGGATCCACACGCCTCACGTAGCGCACGATCTCGCCATGCACCCCCCGGTTGTCGACGACGAGCGCTTCCAGCTTGTCGGAGAAGAGGTCGCGGATGACCCCGGAGACGAGCTTCGCCTCGCGGTGGACGCTCGCCGGCGCCTTCGAGGAGCCCGCGCGGCGCTCGATCTTCTTCCAGAGCTTCCGGAGGCGGCCGAACTCGCCGGCGAAGCGCTCGCGGTTGAGTTCCTCGCCGACCGTGCGCACGATGAGCCCGCCGGCGCCCTCCGGCCGGATCTCGCGGGCGAGATCGCGAAGCCGGGCCCGCTCGTCGCGCTGGTCGATCTTCCGGCTGACCCCGATGTGGTCGGAGAAGGGCATGTAGACGAGGAACCGTCCCGGGAGCGAGATCTGGGCGGTGACCCGCGGCCCCTTCGTTCCGATCGGCTCCTTCGTCACCTGGACGAGGATCGTCTCGCCCTTCTGGACCTGCGTCTGGATCGGCGGGTGCCGGGCGGCGCGGCCCCGGCCCGTGCCGGCTGCCTCCGGGACCCCGTCCGGGACGAGGTCCGATACGTGGAGGAAGCCGGCCTTCTCGGCGCCGATGTCCACGAAGGCGGCCTGGATGCCGGGCAGCACCGCCTCGATGCGGCCGAGGTGGATGTCGCCCACGAGCCGGCCCTGGTCGGGGCGGTCGAACATGAGCTCGACCAGGCGGCCGTCTTCCAGGAGCGCGACCCGGGACTCGCGTCGGGTCGCGCTGATCACGATTTCCCTCTTCAACTGCGGCAGACTCCCCGGGACCCCCGGGCGCCGGCATCCTGTCGGATTCTCCGGCCACCCCTCCCGGACATCACGCCCGCGGTCCGACCCGAATGTCGGATTCCGCCGGCCTGACCGTCCGGGAGGCGTGGGAGAACCCCGCTCCGGCTCCCTGGGACACCTGAACCCTCTCTCTCAGGAGAGGCCTCAAATCCTGAAAATGCGTCCCGGCGCCGGCCGTTGCCGGGCGCGGGCGCATTGGTTTTCCGGGCAAGGATACCGGAGCCGGCGGTGAAGCGTTCCATCGGGGGGCGCCCCGGCGGCGGATGTGGGGAGGTGATTCAGGCGAGACCCGCCCCGGCGAGTTCCGCACGGATCCGCGCCACCGCGTCGGCGGGGGAGCCCGACACGGGCACCTCCCGCACGAACGGCCGGGTGGCCCCGGAAGCGGGCTCCCGCTCGGCGGCCATCCGCTCGTGGATCGCCCAGTCCGCGTCCGAGGGACCCGGCGCGCGCCCGGCGAGACGGCGGCGGGCCTCCTCCGGGGAGGTCACGCAGTCGAAGACCAGGAACCGGACTCCGAGCGCCGCCGCGAGGTCGGCGAGCGCCTTCCGGTGGGCGTCCGCCCGGAAGGAGCCCTCGACGACGACCCGCTCCCCCTCGAGGAGGAGTGCTTCGGCCCGCCTCGCGCACTCGGCGTACGTACGTCCGGTCCACTCCGGGGCATAGATCCCCGCCAGGTAGTCGGCGCCGGTCGCCCTGCCCCCCGCCCCCTCGTCGGGCGGGATGCCGGCCAGTTCCTTCCTTACGCGGTCGGTATCGATCCACCGGAACCCGAGCGTCCCGGCGAGCGCGCGGGCGAGCGTGCTCTTTCCGACCCCGGGAAGCCCCTGCAGCACGATGAGGCCGGGCCGTTCGCGCGCGGGTGCGAGGCGGCCGAGCGCGGAGAGGAAATGCCGGGTGGCCTCTTCGGCCGCGGCGGTCCTCTCTGCCGCGGGCACCAGCCCGTCTCCGAACCGGAGGCTCCCTACCTTCCCGCGCACCATGTTCCGGTAGGTGGCGTAGAGGGGAAGGAGCCGGGCGCCCTCGGGATCCGCGGCCGCCTCGAAGTACGCGCCGGCGAACGCCGCCGCGAGATCGGCCCGGCCCGAGAACTCGAGCTCCATCACGAGAAAGGCGATGTCGGCCACCGGGTCGGTCCACCGGAACCGTTCGTTGAACTCGATGCAGTCGATGACCGCTATCTCCGTCTCCGCGCCGGCCGGGTCCGGCGGCCCGGCGGACCACGGGGAGGGCGCGGCCTTCGGGGGGAGGAAGTAGATGTGCTCGAGGCGGAGGTCCCCATGGGTCTCGCACGGGCGGCCCTCCCGGATGCGCCGCTCCATCAGGGCGCGCCGGTGCTCGAGCTCCCGCACCGTGAGCGCGCGGAGCCTCGCGAAGAGGGGAGCGCTGATCGTCTCGCCGATGAACGGTTCGACCTGCTCGAAGTTCTCGAGACAGTTCCTGCCGGCCGTCTCCCAGGTCGCGACGGCCGAGATCCCGGGATGGCGGTCCGCCGCCGCGTGGAACGCCGCGATCCGGCGCCCGAGCCGCTCCATCTCGCCGGCGTGGACGGAGCCGCCGCCGAGAAGCGCGCCGAGCGTCCTCCCGTCGGGGAGCCGGGCCATCCGGACCGCGTAATCGAGCACCTCGCCCGCCGGCTCCGCGTCGGGCGAACCGAGGAGCTCCGCGCCGACCCGGACGCGGCCGCCGACCCGGAGGATCGGGACCACCCCCTCGTAGACATCTGGGGCGAGCCGGCGGTTGAGCCGGACCTCCTCGTGACAGAAGTGGCGGCGTGCGTCGAGCGTGGTGAAGTCCAGAAAGAGGAGCTCTTTCGGCTTCTTCACCTTGTAGACGGTGTCGCGGAGCCGGAAGACCGCGGAGATGTGGGTCTGGAGGCACTCGACCTCCGCGGGGGCCTCCGGATACGCGCCCGGATCGGAGAGGGCGAGGATCAGCTCCTCGGTCGAGAGTCTCGGCACGGGCCTCGGCTCGTCGCTTGGCGCTCCGGAGCCGGCGTCCGCCCCCTAGCCCCCCGGGCCGCCCTCATCGGGCGCCTGGCCGGGCGCATCCGCGCTCACCCCCCTCCCTCCCGGAAGGAACCGGATGAGGAAGGCGGCGAGGAGGATGATGAGGGCGAGCGAGGTCATCCACTCGCGCTCGAGAGCGATCCCCGCCACCGCGACCGTCGCGCCGAGAACGAAGAGGCGCACCTTCCACTCGAACCACGGATAGCTGTCCGCCCTCCGGTGGCGGTCCATGAAGAGGAGCGGACTCATGTCGATGGCCAGTCCCGGTGTGCGGATGGCAGGCTGCGGCACGCCCTGACGATAGGGGCCCGGCCGCGGGACGGCCACCCCGCGCCGGCTCCGCGCGGGGCCCCCTCCGGGGGACGCGTCCGGCCCGCGGCGGTGTGGGCCCTACCCGCGCACCCGCTCGACAAACCACCAGTTGTGGCCCTCGGGGTCGCGGGCCTGGTAGGTGCGGTCGGCCCAGTAGCCCTCGCCGTAGTCCTGCGTCTCGGGCTCGGCGACGATCACCGCGCCCGCGGCGCGCGCCCGCTCGCAGTGGGCATCGGCGTCGTCGACGTGCACGACGAGCGCCTGGGTGTTCGCGCCGCCCGCGGCCCGCGGCGACGCGAGGTAGCTCCGGTCCGGCGAGAGCCCCGCCTGGCCCACCATCAGGAGGCCGCCGTCCAGGACGAGCTGGGAGTGGACGATCCGGCCCCGGTCGTCCTCGACCCGCACGCGCACGATGAAACCGAAGGCGCCGGCGAGCCACTCGAGCGCCGCCGCCGCGTCGTCGTAGAGGACGGTGGGCGTGATCCTCGTCCACCCTGCAGGAGGATCCTTCATCTCTCCTCCCCTCCGGTCTCCCTCTCCGCTCGGTGATCCCCGTCCGGCCCGCGTCCGGGCGCGGACGCCTCCCTCCCGAGCACCCTCCGCACAAGCGCCTCCTGCCGCCGGAAGAGCTCGCTTCCGGCCCTCCCGGCCGCAGCCTCGGGGTGATCGTGCCCCAGGAGGTGGAGCGTCCCGTGGACGACGAGGCGGAGGAGCTCCTCCTCGGTCGCGACGCCGTTCTCCCTCGCCTGGCGCCCGGCCTGCGAGACGCCGACGTAGATGTCCCCCACGAGCGTCGGGCCCGGCCCCTCGAGATCGAACGCGAGGACATCAGCCACCCAGTCGTGGTCGAGCCAGCGCCGGTTGAGTTCCCGCATCGGACCGTCCGGAAGGAGCGTCAGCGAGAGTTCCGCCTCCCCGACGCCTTCCGCCTCGAGGGTCGCGAGCGCCCCGCGGACGAGGAGCCCCTCCGGCACCGCGCGCCCGCCGGGCGCGCTCAGGTAGACGCTCGCGGGCATCGGAGCGGCGGCCTCAGCTCCCCTCGCCGGGCGCCGACGAGGGGGCGGCCGCCTCTACCGGCCCGGGCGACCCACCGCCGTCGTCCCCGGAGGCGTCCACCTCCGGCGCGGGCGCCTCCGGCTCGCCTCCGCCGGTGAGGTGCCTCGTCTGGGGGTAGTCGATCCTCCGGTGGTACATCCCCACGAGGACCTTCTGGAACTGGTCCTTGACCACCCCGAGCTCGCGAAGCGTCAGCGGCGCCTCTTCGAGCTGGCCGCGCTCGAGCTTCGTCTCGACGATCACCTCGATGAGTTCGCGGAGCCGGTCGGGCGTCGGATCGTCGAGCGTGCGGGTGGCGGACTCGATGGAGTCGGCGAGCATGACGATCGCCGTCTCCCGGCTCCGCGGCCTCGGACCCGGGTAGCGGAACTCCGCCGGGTCCACCTCCACCCGCCCCGTCCCGGCGTCCTCCTTCGCGAGCTCGTAGAAGAAGGAGATCTCCTGCGTCCCGTGGTGCTCGGTGATGAAGTCGACGAGCACCTCGGGCAGCCCGGCCTCCCGCGCCATCCGTTCCCCCTCGGTGACGTGCGCCCTGACGATCGCCGCCGAGGCCGCCGGCTCGAGGTCGTCGTGCGGGTTGCTCCCCCCGGGCTGGTTCTCGATGAAGTACTGCGGCTTTTTCATCTTGCCGACGTCGTGGTAGTAGACCCCGACGCGGCAGAGGAGGCCGTTCGCGCCGATCGCGGCGGCGGCCGCCTCGGCCAGGTTCGCCACATTGATCGAGTGCGCGTAGGTGCCGGGCGCCTCCATCGCCAGCCGCTTGAGGAGCGGACGGTTCGGGTCGGCCCACTCGAGGAGCGTCTGGTCGGTCGTGATGCGGGTGAACCACTCGAAGACGGGGAGGAACCCCATCGCGAGGATCGCGCTCACCACCGAGTTGATCCCGGCGTAGCCGAGCGAGTACATGATCCCCTCGGCGCTCCGGCTCGCGAGCACGCCGAGGGCGACGATCGTCCCCGTATACGCCAGGAAGATGATCGCGATGAAGATCCACGTCTGGGCCCGGCGCCGGACGGCACGGACGAAGAGAGCCGCCGCCGATCCGGCGACCCAGACGGGCAGCCACGCCTGGGCGCCCTGGAAGGGCTCCTGGATTCCGATGATGGCCGCCATCGCCGCGGCGAGCCCGAGGGCGAGCCGGCCGTCCCAGAGGACGGCCACGGCGAGCGAGACGAAGGCGATCGGGAGGAGTTCGGGGGGAAGCTCGTAGCGGGCCACGAGCCCGCTGATCCCGGTGAAGAAGAGGACGAGGAAGCCAAGCAGCACGATCCAGCGACGTCTCCAGTAGATGTCCGGACGATAGAAGAAGAGGAGGATCCCGAAGATCGCGAGGATGAGGAGGTACATCGTCATCGAGGCGAGCAGCCCCCGGACCCGGAGGCGCGGGTCCTCGAGCTGACCCTCCGTCCGGAGCGCCGCCTCGTAGGCCCGGAGGCGCTCGATCTCGGCGTCGCCGAGCTGCTGGTTCGCGCGGACCACGGCTTCGCCCTCGAGCACATTCGCCCTGAGCACGGGGACCGCGCGGCGCGCGGCGTCCCGGTCCACCTGGGTGGCGACCGGATCGTAGCGGAGCGTGGGTACCATGAAGCGGATGAGCGAGAGGCGGAGGAGGTCGTTGACCTCCGAGCCCGTCCCCTCAGGGAGGAGCCCGGCCGCCCCCTCATAGAAGGCGCCCGACGTGAGGGCGTCGTCCCGCGTGATATAGCGCTCCCCCCCCTCCGGGCTCACGACGAGGATCCGGCCGGTGAACGCGGGATCGATCCGGGCCGCGTCGTCGAGCACCCCGCCGCGGAGGAGCTCCTCCGCGGCGCGGAGCGCCGTCTCCGCCAGGAGCGCGCGCGGCTCCGGGTCGAGGAGGACTTCCGCCTGGGCCTCGGGGAGCGAGAGTCCGACCCCGAGGAGGAGCTCGTCGAGAGCGAGGGCCGGGTCCTCGGCGACCTCGACGCTGTCGACGGCCTCGAAGAACCGGGTGAGGGAGGCCGCCGTCGAGTCGGCCGCCCCGGGGTGGAGTTCGAATGTCGGGGGAACGGCGAGCGCCGCGGAGGATCGCTCGAACCCGAGCTCGTCGAGCGTCTTCGGCACGGCGAAGGAGAGCGAGGCGATCACATCCTCCTCGGCCACCATCCCGGCTTCGTAGGAGGAGACGCGAAGCCCGGTCGAGGGCGGGAAGAAGAGCGTCACGGCGAGCGCGACGAGGAAGAAGAGGAGGAGCTGAACCCAGTGGCGGGCAAGCCGCGCTGTCCAGGCGTCCAGCGGCGGGGGCGGCCCGGGCGAGCGAAGGAAGCCGCTTCCGCTGTCCGGAGGGAGGGAGGGGGTCCGGATCACGGCGTCTCCTCCCCCTCCGGCGCTTCCCCGGGCTGCCCGTCCGCCTCTGCGTACGCGCGGATGATCTCCTTGACGAGCCGGTGGCGGATCACGTCGCGGCCGTCGAGATAGACGAACGCGATCCCGTCGACGCCCTTGAGGATCCGCTCCACCTCGAGGAGCCCGGAGTTGTCCCGCCGGGGGAGGTCGACCTGGGTGGTGTCTCCCGTGATGACGACCCTGGAATTGAGGCCGACGCGCGTCAGGAACATCTTCATCTGCGCCGTCGTCGCGTTCTGCGCCTCATCGAGGATGATGAAGGCGTCGGCGAGAGTGCGCCCCCGCATGTAGGCGAGCGGCGCGATCTCGATCGTCCGCTCCTCGATCGCGCGCTGCACCCGGTAGGAGGGCATCATGTCCTCCAGGGCGTCGTAGAGCGGCCGAAGATAGGGATCGACCTTCTCCTGCAGGTCGCCGGGGAGGAAGCCCAGGTTCTCGCCCGCCTCGACGGCCGGGCGGGCGAGGATGATCCGCTTGACCTTCCCCCTGTGGAGGGCATCGACCGCCGCCGCCACGGCCAGATAGGTCTTCCCCGTGCCGGCCGGTCCGATCGAGATCACGATATCCCGGTCCCGGATGGCCTCGAGATAGGCGGCCTGTCCCGCGGACTTGGGCACGATGACCCGCCGGCTCCCGGGGAGCGCGATCCGGACCCGTGTCTCGGCGGGAAGCCGGAGGGGCTTCCCGCGGCGCCCGAACTCCTCGGCGAACTGGCCGATGTCGCCCGCATCGAAGGGCGTCCTGAGGCGGGCGAGCTCGATCATGTGCCTGAGCGCCGGCACCGCGCGCTCGACGGCCTCGAGTTCCCCGGAGAGGATCATATGGTCGCCCCTGAGGACGAGACGGATGCCGAAATGCGCGGCCGCCGCCTGGAGGTTCGCGTCGCCCACCCCGGCGAGGAGGAGGAAGTCGGCGCCGGCCGCATCGATGCGGTGTTCGACGATCGTGCGTCCCGCGCTCTCCACCGCTCCCTGGCGCTCAGCCCGGACCACGGCGCCCCGCCGCGCGCACCTCGAGTCCGAGCTCCTCGAGTTCCCGGCCGGAGAGGGGCGTCGGCGCACCCTCGAAGAGCGCCCGGGCCGCCGTGGTCTTCGGGAAGGCGATCACGTCCCTCAGGCTCCCGGCCCCGATGAAGTCCTTCACGATGCGGTCGAGCCCGAGCCCGATCCCCCCGTGGGGCGGAGCGCCCGAGCCCAGCGCCTCCAGGAGAAAAGCGAACCTGCGGTCGATCTCCTCCTCCCCCATCCCGAGAATGCGGAGCACGCGCCGCTGCAGCTCCGGCCGGTGGATCCGGATGCTCCCGGAGCCGAGCTCCGAGCCGTTGTACACCAGATCATAGGCGAGGCCCCGCACCCCGAGCGGCGCCTCGGCCAGCCGGTCGAGGTCGTCCGGGTGCGGGAGGACGAAGGGGTGGTGTCCTGGCGAGAGAGCGCCGTCGGTCTCCTCGAAGAGGGGGAAGTCGAGGACCCAGAGCCACGCGTACTCGCGTTCCGGGGGGAGCACCATCTCGCGGATGACCGCGGACCGGACCGCGGCGAGCGCGGGCGAGGTCATCCCGTCCGGGCCGGCCGCGAGGAGGAGGAGGTCGCCCGGGCGCGCGCCGGTCGCGCTCCACTCCCCCTCCCCCAGCCACCGGGAGAGCGGTCCGCTCCCCCCCTCGCCGGACCGCTTCGCCCAGAGGAGGCCGGGAGCGCCGGCCCGCCGTGCGGCCCGGTCGCAGGCGCCGAGCTGCTTTCTCGAGAGCCGGTTGCCGCCCTCGACCCGCAGTCCTCGGATCCGCCCGCCGCCCTCGAGCGCGCGCCTGAGCACCGGGAAGTCGAGCGTGCCCAGCGGACCCGTCCAGTCGGCGATCTCGAGGCCCCAGCGGAGATCCGGGCGATCCGATCCGAAGCGGTCCATCGCTTCCGCATGGGCGAGCGTCGGGAACGGCCTCGCCGCCCGGATGCCGGCCACCCCGGCGAGCACGGTCATCAGGCCCTCGATCCACCCGATGATGTCACGGGGCTCGACGAACGACGCCTCCACGTCGATCTGCGTGAATTCCGGCTGCCGGTCCGCCCTGAGATCCTCGTCCCGGAAGCAGCGGGCGATTTGGAAGTACCGGTCGTAGCCGGCTGTCATGAGGAGCTGCTTGTAGATCTGCGGGCTCTGCGGCAGCGCGTAGAACTCGCCCGGGTGCACCCGGCTCGGCACGAGATAGTCGCGGGCCCCCTCGGGGGTCGTCTTCGTGAGGATCGGGGTCTCGATCTCGAGGAATCCGAGGGCATCGAAGTAGTTGCGCGCCGCCAGGATGAGGCTGTGGCGAAGCGCGAGGTTCTCCTGCAGCTCCTCGCGCCGGAGATCCAGATGCCGGTGCCGGAGCCGGAGCTCCTCGTCGGGGAGCTCGTCGGCGGACGAGCGGTAGACGGGGATCTCCGGCGTTGCGGCGCGGTTCAGCACCTCGAGGCGGGCCGCCTGCACCTCGATCTCGCCCGTCGCGATCTCGGGATTCCGCGCGGTCCGGGGCCGGAGCACCACCTCGCCGGTGACGGAGATGACATCCTCGCTCCCGAGGCGGTGGGCCCGGACCATGCTCTCCGGATCCGTCCACTCGGGCCCGAGCGACACCTGGAGGAGGCCGCTCCTGTCGCGGAGGTCGAGGAAGATGAGCCCCCCGAGGTCCCGGCGGCGGTGCACCCACCCGACAACCGTGGCCCGGGCGCCGGCGTCGTCCCGGCCGAACCGGCCGACCATCCGGGTCCTGAGACCGGTGGCGCCGGTGTCGCTCCGCGCGGCAGTGGCGATCCTCTCCCCCCGGGCTCCCGCGATTCCGTTCATCCCTCTGCCACACCTCCCGGTCCGACGGGGCTTCGCCCCAGGGCGAATGCCACGGCAAGGTAGCCCGCCAGAAGGCCCGCCACATCCGCGAGCCAGTCCGACGGCTCCGGAGTCCTCCCCGGCACGGGGCCCTGGCGCCACTCGTCGAAGGCCGCGTACCCCACGGCGGCGGCCAGGAGAACCGCGTGCGGGATCCGGGATCGCCCCCGGATCCGGGCCCGCGCGACCAACCCGCCGAGGACCAGGTAGAGGACGAAGTGGGCCACGGTGTCGGGGATCAGGAGGACCGGCTCGAGGGCGGGCGGGGGCTCGGAGATCCCGCTCAGGAGGAAGAGACCGGACGCCCAGAGGACGGCAGGCCCCCAGGCAGCGGCCGCGCGCTTCACCGGCACGTCGCCTGCGGGATCCCCTTCACCCTCGCACGCGGGGGCACTCGGCACGGCATCGGTCCCTTCGGGGATGGGGGCGGTCCCCGATGCGGCCGGGGAGGACGGGACCAAGGTAAGGAGGGGAAGAAGCGGGCTCAAGCAGAGCGGGCGTCTCCCGGGAACGGGGTTCCGGCCGCCATTCGTCCGGAGGGGTCGAGGCGGCTATTTTCGGGTCCGGGCGCCGCCGCGGGAACCGCGTCGCCCTTCGAGTCGCCCGACGCCGGAGAGCCGAGAGCCGGACGTGCCGAACGCCACCGCTGAAGGTGCCGCGGACCCGCGGCGCGAGGAACGCGCCCCGACGGGCCGACCCGATCTCCTCGGGCTCGCTCCCGGGGAGCTCGAGACGGCGCTCGCCCGGCACTTCGGGGCCCTGGGCGAGCCGGCGTACCGGACGGCGCAGGTCCGACGGTGGATCTACGGGCCCGAAGCCGCGTCGTTCGACCGGATGGACAACCTCCCGGCCGCCGTCCGGACCGGGCTCGGCCGCGCCTTCCGGCTCGCGACGCTCAGCCCCCGGTCCGTGTCCCGGTCGCGGGACGGGACGGCGAAGCACCTCTGGGCGCTCCGCGACGGCGAGCTCGTGGAGTCGGTCCTCATCCCGGAGGGGCGACGGCTGACGCTCTGCCTCTCCTCGCAGGCGGGCTGCGCGCTCGGCTGCACCTTCTGCGCGACGGGATGGGCGGGGTTCTCGCGCCAGCTGGGCCCGGGGGAGATCGCGGGCCAGTTCCGGGCCGCGCGCGCGTGGGCCCTCGCGAACGGGTACGGCCGGATCACGCACGTCGTCTACATGGGGATGGGCGAGCCCCTCGCGAACCGGGCGGCGCTCAACACCTCGCTCACCGTGCTCAACGGCGGATTCGGGATCGGGGCGCGGCGGATCACGGTTTCGACCGTCGGCATCGTCCCCGGGATCCGGGAGCTCTCCGAGAGGCCCGAGCAGTTCGGCCTCGCGCTCTCCCTCCACGCGCCCCTGCCCGAACTCCGGGCGCGGCTCATCCCGCTCGAGAAGCGCTACCCCCTCCCCGAGGTCATCGCGGCGGTCCGCGACTACAGGGCGAGGAAGCGGCGGCGCGTCACCTTCGAGTACACCATGATCCGCGGGGTGAACGACGATCCGTCGCTCGTGCCCGAGCTCGCGCGGCTGGCGCGCGAGGCCGGTGCCTTCGTGAACCTGATCCCCTTCAACCCCATCCCCGACCGGGAGTGGGTCGCCTCGAGGCCGTCGACGGTCGAACGGTTCCGGACCTCGCTCAGGGCCTCGGGCATCGAGGCGGCGGTGCGGAGGCCGCGCGGCCGGGACATCGATGCCGCGTGCGGCCAGCTCCGGGCCACCGCGGTCGCCGGCCCCGCGGGAGCCGGAACCCCGGAGCGGGGGTGCCGGAGCGGGGGGCCGCGGCTCAGCGGATCCGCCGCCCGAACCGGTCCCAGCGAACCTCGCGGATGAAGGCGAAGGGGGCCCGCGAGTCCCGGTTGTAGGAGAAGTAGAAGAACATCGCCCGCCCCTCGATCCGCCAGCGCTCGATCATCCCCCAGTAGCGCGAGTCCAGGGAGAAGTCCCGGTTGTCGCCGAGCATGAAGTAACGGTCGTCCGGGACCGCGATCGGGCCCCAGTTGTCCCGGGTCGGGATGTACTCCTTCGGGTCGGTCCCGGCGGTGAGGTGGGCGAGCTGCCACTCCATCCAGGGGTGCTCGTCGTCTCCCTCCGGGTCCAGCCACCGCGCGTAGGGCTCCTCCTGGCGGGCCCCGTTGATGTAGAGAACCTTGTCGCGCATGCTCAGGGTGTCGCCGGGCATCCCGACGAGCCGCTTGACGAGCTTGATCCCCTCCTCGTGCGCCGGATCGAAGACGAGGACGTCGCCGCGGCGGGGCTCGGAGTATCCGGGCGTGAGGACTTCGGTGCCGGGGATCCGGGTCCCGAGGCCCAGCCGGTTGACCATGAGGAAGTCGCCGACGAGGAGCGTCTCCTCCATCGAGCCGGAGGTGATCACGAACGTCTGGACGAGGAAAGTGCGGATGATCACGAGGAAGACGACCGTCAGGACGAGCGTCTTCGTCCACTCCCAGAGCTCCGCCCCAGCTCTCCTCCGCCTCGACTCGCGCACCCGGGTCTCGCGGGCCCGGGCCTCCCGCCTCGCGCGCCGCCGGTCGGGTCCGGTCCCCGCGTCTCCGTTCTTCGCGCCCACTACCGGAGCCCCGGTACGAGTCTCAGGATGTCCTCCCACCTCCACCGGCGCTCCGACGGGGTCCCGCTCCCGTCAGCCGTCCCCGCCTCCGCGGCGTCCGGGCGACGGGGCGACGGCGGCTCCCAGTCGGTGCCGAGAAGGACCGTGACATCCACGAGCCGGGTCGAGTCCGCCTCGGCGCCGAAGACGCCGATCCCGAGGCCCTCGCTCACCGCCTCCGCGGCTCCCTCGAGCGGGGTGCGGGCCAGGACGAGGGAGGTGTCACGGCCGAACGACGGCTCGTTGCCGAAATAGACGACATCGAACCCCTGCCACCGGAGGATGTCCGTCGCTGCGCCCGCCATCCCAGGTACCCCTCCTCCATTCAGCACCTCCACGCGTACCCGGTCGTCCGGGGAAGGGACCGGAGGTGGAGACTCCGGCATGCCGGGCGGAACGCCCGCCGCCCCGCCCGCGAGCGGACCGTCCTCCGGGGGCGGGTCCGGGAACGCCGTCCCACCCCCCACCATCCCCCCGCTCCCCGTCCCGAGGGTCCCGGTGACCGCAACCACCGCGCCGACACCGAAGAGAAGCGCGGAGAGGACCGCGAAGAACGGCCAGACCGGCTCGCCCCGCCTCCGCCTAACCATCTCGGGTCAACTTGTTCCAGAATTCGCATGTCTCCCGGGGGATCGGCGCGCCCGCCTCCAGGAGCGCGCCGATCCGCGACCTCGCGACCTCACGGACGACCGCTCCGGGCTCGGCCGGCATCCTCGCCCTGAGCGCCCCGCGCCACTCCATCACTCTCCTCCGGCCCGGCTCCAGGAAGTCGGCCGCGTAGACGGCCCGCCCCAGCGTGTCGAAATCCGGATGTCCGATGGTATGGAATGCGACCGCGAGAAGGAAGGGCTCATCGTCGACCCCCTCGGCGCGGAGGCGCACGGCAGCGGCCGGACCGTGGAGGACGCGGCCGGGGAGATCCGAGAGCGTGGCGGGCACGATCGGCCGGAGCTCCGCCGGATCCGCCTCCCGCAGCACGTCGTGAAGCCAGCCCGCCGCCCGCCAGCGCTCGGTCTCCGCGCTTCCGAGCTCCAGCGCCGAGGCCCACTCGCCGAGGAGGCCGGCAACCCGCTCCATATGCCGCCGCCGGGCCGGGCCCGCCCGGGCCCACCCCGGAATCCGCCCGCGCGCCGCGAGGGCGAGGAGGGGGTGGAGGGTCAACCGCCGGAGCCGGAGGGACCGCCGCACGCGGGCGCTTCCGCGGTGGCCTCCAGCACGATGTTGTCGATCAGGCGGGTCCTCCCGCAGAAGGCGGCGGCTGCGAGCACCGTCCCCGCCCGCGCCCGAGCGACGGGGGCGAGCGTTGCCGGGTCCACGCATTCGGCGTACTGGAGGCGGAGCGCCGGCCGGGGCGCAAGCATGGTGTCGACGAGGCGCACGAGCGCGCCGGCGTCGCGCTCGCCCCTACGGAACGCATGCCGAGCGGCAAGAAACGCTTCCGGGAACCGGGCCGCCTCCCGGCGTTCCGCAGGGCTCAGATAGCCGTTCCTCGAGCTGAGGGCGAGGCCGTCCGGATCCCGGACGGTCGGCGCGACCACCAGGCGGACCCCGAGATCGAGATCGCGTATCATCCGTTCGATGAGGATGCACTGCTGGAAGTCCTTCCGGCCGAGCACCGCCAGATCGGGCCGGACGAGTCCGAAGAGCTTCGCCACGACGGTCAGGACGCCGCGGAAGTGGCCCGGGCGGTGGCGTCCGCAGAGCACGTCGCCCATCGGGCCCGGATCGACGCGGACGCGGGGCTCCCCGGCGGGGTACATCTCCCGCTCCGCGGGCGCGAAGACGAGGTGCGCGCCGTGGGCGGCCGCTAGCTCCACATCACGCGCGAGGTCGCGCGGATAGGCGTTGAAGTCCTCCCCGGCGCCGAACTGAAGGCGGTTCACGAAGACGGAGACGACGGTCGCATCGGCGAGTTCCGCCGCCCGCTGGACGAGCGAGAGGTGGCCGGGGTGAAGCGAGCCCATCGTCGGCACGAGGCCGAGCGTCGCGCCGGAGCGCCTGAGGGCGCGGAGCTCGGTCGCGAGAGCCTCGCGCGTGCGCGCGACAGGGAGCGAGGAGGTCGCAGCCCTCACGCCCGCCCGCCGAAGGTGTGTTCCGGTCCCGGGTAGCTCCCGCTCCGCACTTCGCGGATGTAGGCCCTGACACCGTCTCGGCCCGCTTCGGCGAGCTCGGCGAAGCGCCTGAGGAAGCGCGGCTGGAAGGTGGGGTTGAGCCCGAGCGCATCCGGGAGGACGAGGACCTGGCCGTCGCAGTGCACGCCGGCGCCGATCCCGATCGTGGGGATCGCGAGCTCCCCGGTGATCCGCCGGGCGACGGTCTCCGTGACGAGCTCGAGCACGACGGAGAAGCAACCGGCGGCCTCGAGCGCCCGCGCTTCGGCGAGGAGCCGCTCGGCGTCCTCCCGGCTCCGGCCCTGGACGCGCGATCCCCCGATCGTGTGCACCGACTGCGGAACGAACCCCACATGGCCCATGACCGGGATCCCGGCCCCGACGAGCCGGCGGATCGTCTCGCACATCCCCTCGTCGGCTCCCTCGACCTTCACCGCGTGGGCCCCCGTCTCCTTCATGACCCGTCCGGCATTCTCGAGCGCCCCGGCGACCGACGCCTGGTAGGTCATGAAGGGGAGGTCGACAACCGTGAACGTATCCGGCGCGCCGCGCCTGACGGCGCGCGTGTGCGAGATCATCTCGTCCAGGGTGACGGGAAGCGTGGAGTCGTATCCGAGAACCACCTGGCCCAGCGAATCGCCGACGAGGATCACATCGATCCCCTCCTCCTCTAGGATCCTCGCGAAGAGGAAGTCGTAGCAGGTGAGAACGGTGATCGGCTCCCCGCGCGCCTTCATGCCGAGAAGGTGCTGGATCGTCATGGTCTTCCTCGAGGGCGGCGGTCCCGGGACGGGACGGGGAACGCCGGCGGGAGGCCGGGGCGACGCCGGGATGCGTAGAGGGCCGGGCGGGGCCGGAGAGAACGGGGTATAGAGACCCCGTGGGGCGGGACCCGTTCCACGGACTCCCGCGGGCGGACGGCGCCCGGGACGCAGGTTAGCTTCACGGCATGTCCATGCAGTGGGACCCGCTCCTCACCGCCGCCCTGGCCCGCGAGCTCGACGGCCGTCTCCGGGGCGCCCGCGTCCGCTCGCTCCTCCTGGACCGCGGCTCGCGCCGCCTCATCCTCTTCCTGCGCGACTGCACGCTGGCCGCCGAGCTGGCGTCCGGGGAGGGGTGGATCTCTCTCCTGCCCCCGTGGGAGCCGCCCCCCGGCGCGATTGCCTGTCCGTATTCCGTCGGCTCCGTCCGCGCGCCCCCCGACGAGAGCATCCTGATCCTCGGCCTCGGGCGGGGACGCCGGGGACGCCGGCCCCGGGAGATCATCCTCGAGCTGATCGGAAACCGGAGGAACGCCCTCGTCGTGGAGAGGGAGGGAGGGACGATCCGACACCTCCTGGTGGCGCGGCGGAACGCTGCACGGCCCCTGACGGTGGGGACGGCCTACCGCCCCCCGGCCCGGCGGGCACGGGCCGGAGCGGACGGGCGGCTTGGCGCGGGTGAGTGGCGGGAACTCATCCCGCCACCGGCCGGCGGACCGGAAGCGCGGGCGGCGATTCTCCGCCGGATCGCGTGGACCTCCCGGATGAATGTGGATGCGCTGACCGGTCCGGGCGGGTTGGAGCGGTGGAAGAAGATGATCGAGCCCGCCTCCTGGGGCGGGTTTCTCGCCGGACGCGCCGGGGCGCGGTTCCCCTACCCGGTCGCGCTCCTCCCAGCCGGAAGCGTGCGAGCCGGCGCGGCCGGCGGGACCGCCACGGTCGACCGACCCACGCTCCTCAATGCGATCCGCGAGTCCCGCGAGACGGAGGGGACGGCCGCCCCGGTCGAGGTGTTCGCACTTCCTCCCGGGCTCCTCGCCCACGCGCAGCAGCGGCTCGGGCGGGCCCGTCGCAGGGTCGCGAGCCTCCGGCGTCAGGCCCGGGCGGCACCCGATCCCGCGCGGGCCCGGCAGACCGGAAACCTCCTTCTCGCCCGCCTCTCCGGGCTCCCGCCGCGCGCCCGGCAAGTCACCGTGGACGACTTCGCCGGCGGCCGCCTCACGATCGACCTGGATCCGGGGCTCACGGTGGCCGAGAACGCCGAGCGATTCTTTCGGGAGGCGGCAAGGGCGGAGCGTGCCCAGGCGGCGCTCCCCGGCCTCATACGCGAGGCCGAGGATGAAGCCGCGCGGTGGCGGCGGGTGACGGACCGCCTCCGGAAGGGGGAGATCGACCCCGCACTCGCTGGCGTCCACTCGCGGCAGGCCGCGCCGGGAAAGGACCTGCGGGAGGCGGGCGGAGGCGCCCTTCCCTACCGGAGGTTCCGGAGCTCGGGCGGCCTCGAGATCCGCGTGGGCCGGGGCGCCCGGGCCAACGACGACCTCACCTTCCGCCACTCGCGTCCGGGCGATATCTGGATGCACGTCCGCCAGAGTCCGGGGGCGCATGTGATCCTCCGCTGGCAGGGCGAGGGACGGCCGCCCCGGCGCGATCTCCTCGAGGCGGCCGCGCTCGCCGCCCTCCACTCCGGCGCCCGGCACGCGGGGACGGCCGCCGTCTCATGGACCCGGAGGAAGTACGTGAGGAAGCCCCGCGGCTCTCCGCCGGGCCGCGTGGCAACGGAACGGACGGAGACGGTATTCGTGACCCCGGACCCCGCGATCCTTACGCGACTCGCGGCGCCCAGCTGAGGACGCGGGTACGGCCCGCCGGCACGCGCACCCGGCCACGGCCCGGGAAGAGGACCGTCAGCCGGCCACCCCGTCCATCGCCCCCCGAAGCGAGGCGAGGAAGCGCCCGGCCTCCTCCACGCCGTCCCGGCGCGACACGTCGATCAGCGCGCTTCCGACCACGACGCCGTCGGCGATCCGGGCCACCGTGGCCGCCTGCCCGCGGGTCGAGATCCCGAAACCGACGGCTATCGGGAGGTCGGTGAGCTCCCGCAACGCTCCGACCTCGCGCTCGAGACCGCTCCTCAGCTCCTCGCGCGCGCCGGTGACCCCGGTACGCGAGATGTAGTAGAGGAACCCGGTGCCCCCGTCGGCCACCTCCGCCGCCCGTTCCGGCGTCGTCGTCGGGGCCAGGAGCCGGATCAGGTCCATGCCCCCCGCGGCCGGGAGGAGCCGCGCCTCGAGCGCCGGGTCCGCGCCCGCCGGAAGGTCGGTGAGAAGCAGCCCGTCCGCGCCCGCCTCCCGGGCCGCGTCCGCGAAGGTCTCCACCCCGAACCGGTGCACGGGATTCAGGTAGGTGAAGAGGACGACCGGCACGGGGCTCCTCGCCCGGAACTCGGCCAGCACTCCGAGCGCGCCGCGGACGGTCATCCCCCCCTCGAGCGCCTCGAAGCTCGCCCGCTGGATCGTCGGGCCGTCGGCGAGGGGATCGGAGAAGGGGATCCCGAGCTCGATCACGTCGGCGCCCGCGCGCGCGGCCTCCTCAAGAAGCGCGAGGCTCCCCTCCCTGCTCGGGAATCCCGCGCAGACGTACGGAACGAGCGCAGCCTCCCCGCGGGCACGGCGAGCGCGGAACGCCTCGGCGATCCGCCCCGATGGCCGGTACCCGTCGGGGCGGATCACGCCATCCTCCGCACCGTGGAACCGCGTCGTCCGGACCCGGACAGACGGGTGCGCGTCATCCTCACCGGGCCGACCCCCAACCCTCGAGGCGCGCGACGTGGGAGACGTCCTTGTCCCCGCGCCCGCTCAGGCAGAGGACCGCGGGACCGCGCCCCACAGACGTCCTCCCCTCGCCCAGGATGTAGGCGACGGCGTGCGCCGTCTCGAGCGCCGGAATGATGCCCTCGAGCTCGGCCAGGCGGTGGAAGGCGGCGAGCGCGTCCCCATCGCCCACGGCGACGTATTCCGCCCGGCCCGTGTCCCGGAAGAAGGAGTGCTCCGGCCCCACGCCCGGATAGTCGAGCCCCGCGGAGACGGAGTGGGCCGGGGCGACCTGTCCGTCCGCGTCCTGGAGGAGGTAGGAGAGCGAGCCGTGGAGGACGCCGGGCCGGCCTGCGGTGAGCGACGCGGAGTGGAGCCCGGAGCCGAGCCCCTCACCCGCCGCCTCCACACCGATCAGACGGACCTCCTCGTCGCCCACGAAGGCGTGAAAAATCCCCATCGCGTTCGAGCCTCCCCCGACGCACGCAATCACCGCGGCCGGGAGCGTGCCCTCAAGCGCATCGAGCTGGGCGCGGGCCTCGCGGCCGATGACCGCCTGAAAATCGCGCACGATCCTCGGAAAGGGCGCCGGACCGACGACGGACCCGATGATGTAGTGGGTGGTCTCGACGCTCGTGACCCAGTCGCGGATCGCCTCGTTGGTGGCGTCCTTGAGCGTCCGCGTCCCCGCGTCCACCGACCGGACCTCGGCACCGAGAAGCTCCATCCGGAAGACGTTGAGCGCCTGCCGCTCGACATCCTCGGCGCCCATATAGACGACGCACTCCATGTCGAAGAGGGCGCAGGCGGTCGCCGTGGCGACCCCGTGCTGTCCGGCGCCTGTCTCGGCGATGATCCGCCTCTTGCCCATCCGCCGGGCAAGGAGCGCCTGGCCGATCGTGTTGTTGATCTTGTGCGCGCCGGTGTGGCTCAGGTCCTCCCGCTTGAGGTAGATCGGACCCCAGCCGGCCGCCTCTTCGAGCCGTTCGGCACGCCAGAGCGGGGTCGGGCGCCCGACGAAATCGCGGAGAAGCGCGGAGAGCTCGGCGGCGAAGCCGGGATCACGGCGCGCCATGGCGTACTCGGCCTCGAGTTCGTCGAGCGCGCGGATGAGCGTCTCAGGGACGTAGCGGCCCCCGAACGCGCCGAAACGCCGCGCTGGTTCCGCGTCCACGGTCCCGGGTGCACCCCGGCCGCCGGCCTGCGTCTCTTCGCCCGGTGTCATGCCTCCCTCTCCGCGGAATCCTCGTCAGCTCTGGCTGCTGGGCCGGAAACGCTCCCCGCGCGCCAGGCTCCGGAGAGAGCGAGCGCGATGAACGCCTCGATGCGGTCCGGGTCCTTGACGCCCGGCCCCAGCTCCACACCCGAGCCCACATCCACAAGGTCGGGCGCGAGCCGGCCCACGGCCTCCTCCACATTGTCGGGCGAGAGGCCGCCGGCCACGCCGATCCGGAGCGCATCGTCGGGCCCGGCCCTCCCCGGATCCCACACCTCCCACGGGAAACGGGTACCGGTGCCGCCGAGCGCGCGCTCCGACCACGCGTCGAGAAGGAGGAGATCGACGAGCCCGCCGTAACGCCCGAGCGCCCGGACGACGTCGTCCCGGTCCCTGACCCGGACTGCCTTCCAGAGTTCCCAGCCGCCGCGTCCGCGAAGCGCCTCGACGACGCCCGGGGACTCGCTCCCGTGGAGCTGGATCGCGCGGGCGCCGGCCGCGTCGGCCGCCCCCGCCGCCGCGTCGGCCGTGAGATCGGCGACCACGGCCACGAGCGGAATCCGGACGGACCGCGCGAGCACGCCGGCCTCACCGGGAGAAACACAGCGCGGAGTGCCCGGAACAAGAATGGCGCCCACGTACGAGGCGCCAGCACGCTCGGCCAGGCGGGCGTCCTCCACTCGCGTGAGCCCGCATATCTTCACCTCCGGCACCCCGGAGGGGGTGGACCCACCCATCCTCACCCCCCGCGGCCGGCGCGCCGGCCGACCCCCGCGAGCTCGCGCGCCATCTCGCCCGGCCCGGGAGCGCTCAGCAGCGTCGTTCCGACCAGGACGGCATCGACGCCCCGGCCACCCAGCCACGCGACGTCCGCGCGGCTCCGGATCCCGCTCTCCGAGACGAGGACGATCCCGTCACCGGCCGCGCCCATCACTTCGGCGGTGGTGGCAAGACGCGTGGTGAAGTCCCTCAGGTTCCGGTTGTTGATCCCGATGAGCGTCGCCCCCGAGGAGAGAGCGCGCACCATCTCCCGCGCGTCGTGGACCTCGACTAGAGCCGCCATGCCAAGCCCCTCCGCCAGAAGCCGGAGCCGGCGGAGTTCCCCGTCATCGAGAACGGCCACGATCAGGAGCACAGCGTCCGCGCCCGCGGCGCGCGCCTCGAGAAGCTGCACGCCGGAGAGGAGGAAGTCCTTCCTGAGCACCGGGAGGCGGGTCGCGGCGCGCGCCGCCCGAAGATCCGCAAGCGAGCCGCCGAAGTACTCCCGGTCGGTGAGGACCGAGAGCGCCGACGCCCCCGCGGCCTCGTAGGCCACCGCGAGCTCGGCCGGATCGAGGCCGGGCCGGATGGGACCGGCCCCCGGCGAGCGGCGCTTCACCTCCGCGATCAGCGCGACCTCGGCGGGTCCCGCGACCGCCGCCCGGAAATCCCGCGGCGGCGGTGCGGCGCGTGCACCGGCCTCAAGCTCTTCCGCCCGCGGACGGAGCCGGGCGATCTCCCGGCGCTTCGTCCCCACGATCCGCTCGAGAATGTCTGGCACTCCCCCCGCCGCGGGGGCGCGCGGGGTCTCGGGTTGCGTCAACGACAATCTTCGGTTATCCTTCGGTTCGGGTACTGTTCGGGTCACACGCACCGGCAGGAGGGACGACGATGCCCCTGACGAAGCGACAGAGGGAGATCTTCGACTGGCTGGCCAGCTACATCGCCGATCATGGATATGCCCCCAGTTTCGAGGAAATCGGCAGGCACTTCGGTTTCACCTCGCTGGCTACCGTGCATGAGCATGTTAGCAATCTGGAGCGGAAGGGCTATATCAGGAAGTCGTTCAACCAGAGCCGGTCGATCGAGCTGGTCGGCGACGGCTCCGTGCAGGGCGGCATCGTGCTCCCCCTCCTCGGGGAGGTGGCCGCCGGGCAGCCGATCGAGGCGATCGTCGACGAGGAGTCGATCCTGGTCCCTCCCAGCCTGACGCGGCGGACGGGGAAGCACTACGTCCTCCGGGTTCGCGGGAACTCGATGATCGACGAGCAGATCCGCGACGGCGACTACATCATCGTGGCCAGCCGGGAGACGGCCGGCGACGGCGAGATGGTGATAGCACTGATCGGCGGCGAATCGGCCACGATGAAGAAGCTCTACCGGGAAGAGGACGGTCGCCTGCGTCTGCAGCCGGCGAACGCCTCGCTGGCGCCGATGTATTTCCCGGCAGACCATGTCCAGGTGCAGGGCATCGTGGTCGGCGTGATGCGCCGCTACTGAGAGGCAACTGAACGGAGACGGCCGCGGGCGCCGGCGGCAGGTGACGGGCGCTCCGCGTCCGGACCCCTAGAGCACACGCGGAGGAAACAGCGAATGCGCATTCTCTTCGCCGCGGGCTACCTCCGCGGAAGGACCGCCCACTTCATCGTCGCGCCGACAGGCCGGCCGTCATCCCTCCGGGGGCCGTGGAGTCTGACCACGACCGCTTCCGGCCCTCACCGCTCCTGCCGCGACCGCGCCGCGGCGGACTCCTCGCGGAGCCGGTCGAGGGTCCGACCGGCCGCGCCAGAGTCGATGAGCTCCTGGGCCAGGCGCGTCGCCCGGGCAAGATCTTCCGCTCTCCCCCCCAAGTAGAGGGCGCCCCCCGCGTTCACGGCCACGGCTGACCGCGCGCCGCGTCTCTCCCTCCCCGCGAACACCTCCGCGATGACGCGGGCGTTCTCGTCGGGGGTTCCCCCCTGGATCTCCCCGGGGTCGGCGGCCTCGAACCCGAGGCCACGGGGGTCCACGTCGTACTCGCGGACCTCCCCCCGGTCGAGTTCGGCCACGCGCGTCGGTCCGAGCGGGCTGATCTCGTCCATCCCGGGCGCGCCGTGGACGACGAGCGCCCGCTCGTGTCCGAGTTCCCGGAGCGCGCCGGCGATGAGCGGGAGGAGCCCGGGCTCCGAGACGCCCACTACCTGGCGGCGTGCGCCCGCCGGGTTCGTGAGCGGCCCGAGGAGGTTCATGATCGTCGGGAGGCCGAGTTCGGCGCGGACCGGACCTACATGGCGCATCGCCGGGTGGAGGAGGGGCGCGAACATGAAGACGATCCCGGCCCGCTCGAGGACCTGCGCCATCGCTCGCGCGGAGAGCTCGATCTCGATGCCGAGCGCCTCGAGGACGTCCGCGCTCCCGCACTTGGACGAGAACGACCGGTTCCCGTGCTTGGCGACCGGGACACCGCCCGCTGCGGCCACGATCGCCGCTGCCGTCGAGATGTTGAAGGTGGTGACGCTTCCACCCCCCGTGCCGCAGGTGTCCACGAGGACGGCGTCCGCGGGCGCCGCGACCGGGATCATCGCCCGCCGGAGCGCGCGAACCCCGCCCGCGACCTCGGAAGGAGCATGCCCTTTCGTGCGGAGTCCCACGAGGAGCGCGGTGATCTCGACGGGCGAGGCCTCGCCCGACATCACGACATCGAAGGCCGCCTCGGCATCGGAAGTGGAGAGATTCCCGCCCCCGGTGAGGCGGCGGATCACGGGCGCGAGTCTCGGGTGCATCCGCGTCGTCCGTTGGGGATTCAGGGGGTGGCGCCCCGGCGGGCTCCTGGCGGACGCCCCGAAAGAGAAGGGGTGACCCGCCGGACGGCAACGGCGGGGAGAGCGGAGCCTGACGATGCCGCCGTACGCGATGCGGCGCATGCGACGATCGCGTGGGAGCGCAGCAGCTTCACGATGGCGCAGACGGTACAACCCCACGTTGACACGGGGGTAACGGGGCCGTTGCCATGAAGGATCTCCGGGGAGGATCCAGGCCCGATCGCCTCGACGCCCCCAGATGCACCCGCCCTCCAGGCCCCGGCACGTGACGAGCCTCCGGCGCTACCTCCTTGTCGTCCAGTATGACGGCGCGCCGTACCAGGGTTGGCAGCGCCAGCCCGGCGGACCGACCGTGCAGACGGAACTCGAACGCGTACTCGGGACGATCACCGGGGGGAGCCGGACCGTCACCGGATCCGGACGGACCGACACCGGGGTGCACGCCCTCGGACAGGTCGCGGCCGTGGACGTCCCGGCGCGCTGGTCCGCCTGCACGCTCCGCCGGTCGATGAACGCGCTCCTCCCCCCCGAGATCTGGCTCCGGGAGGTCCGGCGGGTTCCGGCGGACTTCCACCCCAGGTTCCACCCGACGGCCCGCGCATACGAGTACCGCCTCGGCGTGGCACCGGAGGCGGCATCGCCCTTCCGGTCCCGCTGGTGCTGGGACCTGCCGGGGGCCGGCATCGATCCGGACCGGCTCGCCGCGGCCGCCCTCCTGATCCCCGGCCGCCGCTCCTTCAGGAGATTCGCGCGGGCGGGCCAGCCCCACCGAGGCGAGATCTGCGAGGTGGCGGCGGCGGACTGGACACCGTGGGGCCGGATCGGGTACCGGTTCCGGATCGAGGCGAACCGCTACCTCCACCGGATGGTACGCTACCTCGTGGGAACGATGGTCGAGATCGGCTTGGGACGGCGACCGGTGGCGGAAATGGCGGAAATGCTCGAGCGTCCGGACACCGCGCTGCGCACATCGCGGCCGGCGCCGCCCGAGGGGCTCTTCCTCGCCCGTGTGGAGTACCCACCCGAACGGGTCGGAGATCACCCTGACCGCGATCCTCCCAGCATGGATTCTCCCGCGGCATGAATATCTTCCTGGACACGGCCGACACCGGAGAAATCGCCCGGGCCGCCGAAGCGGACCTGATCGACGGGATCACGACGAACCCCTCGCTTCTCGCGAAGACGGCGGGCGAGCGGAGTCCCGAGGAGGTCTTTATCGAGATCTGCGAGCTGGTTGACGGACCTATCTCCGCCGAGGTCGTCGCGGTCGACACCGAGGGGATGGTGGCCGAGGGACGCCGGCTCGCGAAGCTTCACGAGAACATCGTCGTCAAGGTTCCGCT
>JAAXGI010000249.1 GCA_012267505.1 Gemmatimonadota bacterium | reverse complement strand
CCGCGGCGCCCGAGCATCGGCAGCCAGGCGACGGCGCGGATGAGGTAGCTCGTCCAGAACGGGACCATGCAGAGGAGGAACAGGGCGAGCTGCCACTTGAACGACTGCACCTGGAGGGCGAGGAAGTACGCGATCGGATAGCCCACGAGGAGGCAGAGCACCATGACGGTGAGGGCGAACCGGAAGGTGGTGCCGAGGGTGGAGAGGAATATGCTCGGGGTGAGGAACTTGCGCGACTCCGGGTCGAAGAAGCCCTCGACCACGAAGTAGTCCGCGTAGTTCCCGATCGTCGGGTCCGGAGCCATTCCGTGGCCGGTCGAGCTGAAGAAGCTGAAGACGACGATGCTCGCGAGCGGCACCAGCAGGAAGAGGAGGAGCCAGATGGCGGCGGGGGCGACCAGCCAGCCGGGGTGCCCCCCCGGCTCACCGCGCCGGGCGGGGGCGACGGCCGCCGGCTCGTCCCGCCCGGATCCCGCCTCTCCGGGCCGTGCGTCGCCGCGCCTCCACGGGACGCCCCGCCCGGGGGCGGCGCCGATGAGGCCCGGATGCTGGGGTATCGCGTGATTGGCCATCGGTGCTCGGGCTGACGGGCTCGGCCGCTCCCGACCGCTTCGCAGGGACTGGCGGAAGCCGTGCCGGTTCCCGGCTAGGCGTTCCGCCCCGGGTTCGGCTTGCGGGCCGGGGGGTGCGCCACGCGCCCCCCGACCCACAGCCGCTCATGCCGTCACGCGTTCAGGAACTCCGTCCACCGCTCGACGAGATAGTCGTTCTCGTCCATGAGCGAGTTCCAGACCGCGATGTTGCGGAACCGGTCCCAGTACGACCCGCCGTCGCGGATCTCGCCCTCCGGGACGATGATGGTGCCGAAGGGGTCCGGCAGCTCCTTGGCCGCCGGCTTGCCCTCGTACCAGTAGTCCCACTCCTCGGGCTCGAGGTACTTCCTGACGTTCTCGGGCACCGACATGTAGTAGCCCTGCCGGGCGACGAATGCTCCGCCCCAGCCTTCGAGCCACCAGTTGAGGTACTCGTAGCACTGGTCGAGGACCGCGCCGCTCGCCTTGGCCGAGATCGCGCAACCACCGTGCCAGCCCCGCATCCCCTCCTTCGGGAAGGCGTAGACGCAGGGGATCCCTTCGGCCTTGATCGCGGTGACGGCCGGCGACCACATGCTCTCGAGCACCACCTCCCCGCTCACCATGAGGTTGACGGACTGGCCGAAGGTCTCCCAGAAGGCGCGGAAGTGCCCGGCCTGCTTCTTCTCGATGAGGAAGTCGATGAGGAAGTCGATCTCCTCGCGGGTCATGTTGCCCTTGTCCTTGAACGTGTAGATCCCGAGCCCTTCCACCCCGAGGGCGGCGTCCATGACCCCGATCTGGGGGGCGTTGAGAAGGGCGACCGCTCCCGCGAAGTCTTCGCTGAAGAGCTCCGCCCAGCTTTCGATGGGCCGGCCGGTGTCCTCGGGGTTGTAGCCGAGAGAATCGGCGTTGTGCCAGCCGGGGAGCATGCTGATGTAGCGCGACGGCCCTTCCACCCGGTTGCCGTCCGCGTCCAGCCACAGGTGCCGGAACGGGGCGTCGCCCTGCCCGGGGTTGGACTCCGGGGTGAGCCGCCCGGTCTTGGTGAGGTCGGTGACCTTGTCCCAGTCCTTGATGCGCTGGGTGTCGATGGGCTGCCACACCTTGGCCGGGATCATCAGGTCCATGTCGTTGAAGTAGCCTTCCGCGACCTCGTACTGGTCGTTCTGGTTCAGCATCTTGCCGAACATCGCGCCGTAGCCCAGCGCCTGGCCGCGGATCGCGAACCCGAGGTCCTCCGACGCCTTGCTCTGGATCTCGTTGATGATGCTGACCGCGAGGCCGATGGTGCGGATCCCTTCGCTGCCCCGGGCAATGTGGGGGAATCCTCCTGCGAGGGCGCCTGCCGCGACGACTTTCGCGGAGTCTCCCATGAATTCGCGGCGCGTGCGGCCGCGCCGCCGGATGTTCTTGACGCTCATGTTGTTGCCTCCTTTGGGCTGTCGTCCGGAAGAATCCGTACGGCGAAAATACCGTAAACTCGCGCCGGTTGGAAATCGTCGGGGCGGAGATCGGCGCGGGCGCGTGAACGCGGCGGGCACGGGCAGGTGCGGGCAGGCACGGCACTCGGCGAGCGTTGCGGCGCGCAGGCGCGGATTGGGAAGCGCGCAACGGCCGCGGACGCGCGGGGTGACAGAGAAGGCGCGGTACGGATGGCGGGGCGGCCAACGAACGATGAAGCGCGCGATGACGGGGAAGGCGCGGTGCAACCAGAAGAACGGCCAACGACCGATGAGGCGCGGGACAAGGGACAAGGCGTGGTGCGAGTAGGGGACCCTGGATGAGCGTACTCATCAGGAACGGTCGCATCGTGACCGCGGCCGACGACTACGAGGCCGACGTCTTCATCCAGGGGGAGACGGTCGCCCTCATCGGCCGGGACCTCGTGGTGCCCGCCGACCGGGTCATCGACGCGGCCGGCCGGCTCGTCATTCCGGGTGGGGTGGACCCCCACACCCATCACCAGATGCCCTTCGGGGGCACCGAGACCTCCGACACCTTCGAGACCGGCACCCGCGCCGCCGCGCACGGCGGGACCACGTGCATCGTCGACTTTGCGATCCAGACCCGGGGCACCTCCACCATCGAGTGCCTGGACGCCTGGCACGCGAAGGCGGCCGGGAAGACTGCCATCGACTACGCCTTCCACATGATCATCACGGACATGCCGGACCACCGGGTGCCGGAGATGCGCCGCCTCGCGGACGAAGGGGTGACGAGCTACAAGCTGTTCATGGCCTATCCGGGGGTGATGCTCTCCGACGACGGGACGATCTTCCGGGCCATGCGGAAGGCGGGGGAAGACGGCACCCTCGTCTGCATGCACGCGGAGAACGGCATCGTCATCGACGAGCTCATCAAGATCGCGCTCGCCGAGGGGCACATCGAGCCCAAGTACCACGCCCTCACCCGGCCGACCCGGCTCGAGGCGGAGGGCGCGCACCGCGCCCTCGCCATCGCCGAGGTGGCGCGCTCGCCGGTCTACATCGTGCACCTGAGCTGCCACGACGCCCTCGTCGAGCTCCGCCGCGCCCAGGCGCGCGGCGTGATGGCCCACGCCGAGACCTGCCCGCAGTACCTGCTGCTCGACGTGAGCGCCTACGACGAGCCGGGGTTCGACGGCGCGAAGTACGTGCTCACCCCGCCGCTTCGCGAGAAGTGGAACCAGGAGGAGCT
>JAAXGI010000256.1 GCA_012267505.1 Gemmatimonadota bacterium | reverse complement strand
TTCCTTCTCTACGACTACAGCTTTCGGCCCCGGCACGTCCGGCGCGACGAAGTTGTTCGGTGGGCGAGGGAAACCGGCACCGTGTGCTCCGACGAGCTGGCGCTCCATCCTGACCCGTTTCCGGATCGGGATTCGTGGTGTGCGGCACGCTGCACGGACACCGCCGCGCGGCTGGCATCGTATCCGGCGGATCTTCCCAAGGTGCTGATCAACCATTATCCACTTGAAGAACAGCACGCCGTTCTGCCGCGGATTCCGCGATTCACTCCGTGGTGCGGGACCCGCCGGACCCGTGGTTGGCACCGCCGCTTCAATGCGTGCGCAGTGGTGTACGGCCACCTCCACATCCGGGGCATCCGGTGGCTCGACGGTGTGCCGTTCCAAGAGATGTCGCTTGGATATCCGAAGCAGTGGGACCGCCGCCGCGGAGTCGGCGCGTACCTGCAGGAAGTTACCCTAGCACCCCGGGGCGCAGCCGTCCGATGACCGCCGCCGACACCTGGTGGAACCCGTGGCGCGAGGCCGAGGGCTTGCTCATCCTGCACATCGACCTCCGGCCCGACCCGGACCATGAAGAACGGGCCCTCGCGCTGCTCGACGACGACGAGCAGACGCGATGGAAGCGGTTCCGGGTCAGTGGTGCGCGGCGCCAATTTGCGCTTTGCCGGGCGGCACTCAGGATCCACCTCTGCGAACGGCTGGGGTGTTCGAACCGGGAGCTGTCCTTCGGCTATCTCGAGCACGGAAAGCCGTTTGCGAAAGTGAACGGGGTGCCGTCGCGAGCGAACTTCAACGTGAGCCACAGCGGCCGGCACGGACTGATCGGGTTTGCGGAACCGGCCGGACTCGGTGTGGATCTGGAGGTGCGTGCTCCCCGCAAGGACTTCGATGGCATCGGGAGCAGCGTTTACGGTCCGCAGGAGCGGCTTGCCCTCTCCGCGGTGGCAGGACGAGATAAGGCGGAACTCTTCTACCGACTCTGGACCCTGAAGGAAGCGCTTATCAAGGCCCTAGGCACCGGTTTCTCGCTGAGTCCATCCCGCTTCGAGGTGCCGCAGCCGATCCTGGACGGTGAACACTCGGCGGTGTTCCGCTTCCCGCATCGGCCATCCGACCCGTATTGGCTCGAGGATCTGGGTGAACCCCGGTTCGCTGCGGCGCGGGCCTATCGGCTGACGTCGGGCGGCGCGGATCCGCAGGGCAAACACAGCCGGACGTGAAGCCGGGCCACCGGAGAAACCAGCACACCGATGGTCCACCGGGTGACGCGGTCCGGAACCATCTCTCGAGCCGCGGTCCACTCTGGCACGGCGCGGGAGCATAGTGGACCTGCCTGTTGTAGTACAATCACGGCGGCTGGACCGGTACGGCCACGAAGTGCCCCGGTTCCGCTTCAGCCAACGCTTCCCCCAGGTGCGAGGGACTTCTGCACGGAGTGTTCGCCGATCGACCGCGGCGGTTCACGCATCATCCAAGTTGAGGCAAGGCGCAACCGCGCTCCGCGGGCTCGATGGCTGATCGGTGCCCTCTCGCCCGCCCACGTCCACGTCCGTCGGATCGGGGAACACGAGATCTGCCGCCAAGGGGAGTTCGGTACGCTCGACCTCCCTGGCCGCGCGGCGATTCGACTCCTCACCGGACGCAGGTGCGCTTGCTCGCGGCTGTCCAGCGCCCGCTAGACGGGGGAGGCCCGGGGAGGGTATCCCCGGGCCCCGCTCCGCCCCGGCCTGAACGCCGTTAGGACGCACTCCTGATCTGTATCGTCCGGCCCTTCGATTCGGCCGCCTTCGGCATGTGCACATGGAGCACGCCGTGCTCGAAGGTCGCCGAGATATCGTTCACCGAAACGGTCCGCGGGAGGGTGAAGGAGCGCTGGAAGCTGCCGGACCACCGCTCCGACATGTGGTAGCGACGGTCCTCGCCATTCGCGTCCCCCAGCTCCTCCTTCTGGCCGCGGATCGTGAGAACGCCGTTCTCGAACGCGATCTCGACGTCCTTCTGCGTGAGCCCGGGAAGATCCGCCGTCAGGATCAGCTCGTCGTTCGTCTCCTCGACGTTGACGGCAGGAATCCAGCTGGTGGCCTCCGGCTCGGAGAGACCGGGCTCGCCGAAGAGCCGGTTGAGCCGGCGGGACATCTGGTCGAGCTCGTTCCACGGGCTGAGCCAGTTCCTGTTCCGATACCGTGTGATGGTCATGGTTCCTCTCTCCTTCTTCAAGGGTGAAAGGTGTTGACGTGAGGAGCGCCTCGCGCTCTAATCGACAGCCGCTGTACCCGGCCACCGACCAAGCAGAGGGCAGAATTCGTGCCAATCAATCGAACATCGGGGTGGGTCAAGATGACTTCTCGCAGTGACGAATTGACACGTTGGCGAGGAGGGCGCTGTCATTTTGGCCGACAGCGGGCTGATGCGATCACGAACCCACTGACACGCTGGCTCCGGATGGGGTGGCGCCAGATTGTCGGTGCTGCCCTCGCAGTGACCGCTGGCGTCTTCGTGGCCATCCCGGCCTGGGCCCAGGCGGAGCCCGTGGGATCCGAGTTCATGGCGCACTGGGCGGCGATCCTGTCCCTGGTGGTTTTTGGCGTATCCTACGCACTCGTGATCTCCGAGGAGACCATCCACCTCCGGAAGTCGAAACCGATGATGGTGGCGGCCGGAGTGATCTGGATGCTGGCCGCAGTCGCCTATACGCAAGCCGGAGCGATCGAACTGCTCGAGGAGATGGCCACGCACGGACTCCTGGAGTTCGTGGAGCTGTTTCTCTTCCTGCTGGCTGCGATGACCTACATCAACACGCTCGACGAGCGTGGCGTGTTCGACGTGTTGCGGGCCTGGCTACTCGCCCAGGGTTACACGCTTCGCAGGCTTTTCTGGGTGACCGGCGCGATCGCCTTCGTCCTGTCACCGATCGCCGACAACCTGACGACGGCGCTGCTCATGGCGACGGTCGTCGCGGGTGTAGGCGGAGGCAACCGTCGGTTTGTACTGCTGGGCTGTATCAATGTCGTTGTCGCGGCGAACGCAGGCGGAGCTCCCAGTCCGTTCGGCGACATCACGACACTGATGGTCTGGCAGGCGGGGCTGGTGGAGTTCTACGAGTTCTTCCCGCTGATCATACCCTCACTCGTCAATTGGATCGTTACCGCTGGGCTACTGAGCCTCGCGCTGCCCTCCGCACGCCCGGAACCGATTATGGAGGAGGCACGTCTGCGTGAGGGCGCGTGGGTGGTCGCGGGCCTGTTCCTCGTGACGATCGGTCTTGCCGTGTCCAGCCATACCCTGCTGCACCTGCCACCAGCCATCGGGATGATGACCGGCCTCGGGATTCTGAAGATCTATGGCTACTACATGCAGACCCAAGGCGGGCGATTCTCGGGACGCGGGGACCCGGCGTTTCACAGCGGCACGCTCGGCCTCGAGGGCGATCCCCGCAAGCGCACGCCCTCGGAGGATGCACAGTACGACATCTATCGGAACCTGCAGCGCGTAGAGTGGGACACCCTGCTCTTTTTCTACGGGATCATGCTGTGTGTCGGCGGGCTCGGAGCCTTCGGGTACCTGGCGGCTGGTTCCGACTTCATGTACGGCGTGCTGGGAGCGACAACCGCCAACATTCTCGTCGGGTTCGCTTCGGCAATATTCGACAACATCCCCGTGATGTTTGCGGTGCTGGAGATGAATCCCGAGATGAGCCTTGGCCAGTGGCAGCTGATCACGCTGACCGCAGGTGTGGGAGGTTCGATGCTCTCTGTGGGCTCGGCCGCCGGCGTGGCCGTCATGGGGCAAGCACGAGGATCCTACACCTTCTTCGGTCACCTCAGGTGGAGTTGGGCGATCGTGCTCGCATACTTCGCCAGCGTAGCGACACACTTCCTGCTGAACGGCGCGTACTTCTGATATGGATTGACCTGTCAAGTTGCGCGCTACTCGTTCGGTGGTCCTCCCTGGATGTATCGGGTTTGGGTGTGAGCGGCTTGCAGCGACGGTGGATCACTCTGATATACGGCGCACCGTAGCCGCTGCGGGCATGCTCCTCCGGGGGACCTGCACATTCGACATGTCGTCCGAGCCCGGGCCACGGCGTGATCCGCCGACCGACCCAAACCGATCAACCACCTACGCCAAACACGCTGCCGGCTGCGCCCCTCCCATGTAACGACTTGACTGCGGCCTTGAGCTTTCCCACCCAGGTCCGGGCAACCTCCACCAATCTGCTGGACCCCCGAGGCTCCGCACGGACCCCGCGCTCCCCCCCCGGAACAACGGCTCGACCTCTGATCCCGCCGGCACGGCCCGGGTCTCCGCCACTCCAGCGCGGGTGCGCCCCCGTCACTCGGCTCCCACAAGCCACCGGGAGGAAGTGCCGCCGCATACGGCACAACCCGCGGACCGGCCCCACTGTGAGCCGGAAGGAGCCGCGTGGGCATACCGAGAGGTTGCAGCGGCCTCTGGGCCGGATCTACCTTCGCCCTACACGCAATGTGACCGGACCCCGCGCCCGCGGTCATGATGCTACCCGTTCCGCACGCGCGGACCCCCGTGCAAGAGCGACACCGCCCGCCTCCGCTCCCGCGGCCCGGGGCGTCGGGAGGTCCTGACGGACCCAGCACCGGAAGACGACGAACGCAGGCTGCGCGCAGGCCACCAGCGTGAGGATTCCTTCGAGCTTCAGGGCCCGGACCTTCGCAGTCCTCCTCCTTGTCTCACTCGTCCCGACGTTTCTCGCGCTCGCGGCCGGGACATTCGTCCTTCGCGAGCTCGTCCTCTCAACGGGGAGCGCGGGTGCTTGGGGCGAGGTGGCCGATTCCGGACAGAATCTCTTCGAGGACATCGCCTCACTCGGCACTGCGGCGCAGCCGCTCGGAAACTCGGTCGAGCGCCACCGGACCGCCCTCGCGGAATCGGTCCGCTTCTCACGGCTCTATGTCTTTCTCGCCGACCGGACTCTCACACTTCTCCCCGCCTTCGCCCTTGTCCTGATGCTCCTCGCGGGCGGGCTCGCACTCGCCGCAGCGAACTGGTTCTCCGCTGGCTTCTCCCGCCCCATCGAGACACTCGTCGAGTGGACCCGGGCTCTGGCGGACGGCACCGCGCTCGACGCCCGCGAACGATTGCCGACGCGGGGGGAGATCGCGGAGTTCACCCATCTCCAGGACGCGCTGAAGGCGACGTCCGTTCAGCTCGCCATGGCGCGCAGGCGCGAGCTCGCGGAGACCCGGGTGCGCAGCTGGTCGCAAATGGCGAGGAAGATCGCCCACGACCTGCGGAACCCGCTGACACCGATGGCGATGGCGGCCAGGCGGGTCGTCCGGTCCAAGGAGCCCGCCGTCTCCGAGGCAGGGATGGTTCTGACCGAGGAAATCGCGCGTCTGGAAGCGCTCGCCCGCGCGTTTGCGCACTTCGGGACACCACCGGAGGGCGAGATGTCCCCGGTGGACGTGACCGAGCTGCTCGAAACGGTCACCAGTCGCTCCTCCTCGCTCCGGTTCCCGGTCGAACTCGACGCCGCGCCGGACAAGGTCCTCGTCCGGGGACACCTCGAGGCACTCGAGCGGGTCTTCCGGAACCTCGTGTCGAATGCGGTCGAGGCGACGGTGGCGGTCGCCGAGTCCGACGAAGGGGGAGAAGGCCCGGTCCGGGAGCCTGTGCGCATCGAGCTTCGCACAGGTCCGTCCGCTGCGGAGATCGCCATCCTCGACCGGGGCGTCGGGATCCCGGAAACGATTCTTGAACGGATCTGGGAGCCCGAGTTCACCAGCAAGCGAACGGGTACTGGCCTCGGCCTCGCGATCGTTCGCCAGGTCATAGGCGCGCACGGAGGAGAGATCGCGGCGGCGAACCGTCCGGACGGCGGCGCCCGGTTCGTTGTCCGGCTCCCGCTGGACCCGGCAGCCGGAGCAGGCGGGGACACGGCGGCGGGCACCTCATCCCCGCCTCACGAGAGGGATGCGGTGGACCTCCCGGCGGGCCCGCCGCGAGCCGGCGACCCATGAAAGTTCTGGTCGTCGACGACGAGCCGAACCTTCGCCGGATGCTCCGGGCGCCGCTCCGGAGGGAAGGCTTCGCCATCGCAGAAGCAGGAACGGCAGGCGAGGGACTGGCCCGGATGCGGGAGGACCGGGCCGATGCGATCCTCCTGGACCTCGTCCTTCCGGGCACATCGGGACTCGAGGCGCTCTCCCGATTCCGGAAGCGGTGGCCCGATGTCCCCATTGTCATGATGAGCGGACAGGCGACGATAGCCGACGCGGTCCAGGCGACCCGGGACGGAGCCTTCCACTTCCTTGAGAAGCCGTTCACGCCCGAGGCCGTGCTCGCCACGCTCCGCGCCGCCCTCGAACTGCGCCGTGCGCGCACGCTCTCGCGGATTCTCGAGAAGGACCTCGGCCCCGGGGCGGATCTCGTCGGCGCCAGCCACCCGATGGAACGGGTCCGCGAGACGATCCGGCGTGTGGCGCCCACGGACGCGCGCGTGCTGATCGTGGGGGAGAGCGGTACCGGGAAGGAGCTTGCAGCCACGGCGATCCACGGCCTCTCGCCCCGCAGACGTGGTCCTTTCGTGCGCGTCAACAGCGCAGCGATTCCCCGCGAGCTGGTCGAGAGCGAGATGTTCGGCCACGAACGCGGAGCCTTCACCGGCGCAGACCGCCGGCGCCAGGGTCGCTTCGAGCTCGCACACCTGGGAACGCTCTTCCTCGACGAAGTCGGAGACCTGGACACCGGCGCGCAGGGCAAGCTCCTCCGGGCCATCGAGAGCGGTTCGGTGGAACGCGTCGGGGGGGGCGCGCCCGTCGCCGTGGATGTGCGCGTGCTGGCTGCGACAAACCGGGATCTCGGCGAGGAGACCCGGAGAAGACGGTTCAGGGAGGATCTCTTCTTCCGCCTGAACGTCGTTCCCGTGGCAATGCCACCACTGAGGGAGCGGATCGAGGACCTGCCCCTCCTCGTCGAGCACATCGCCGAGCGCCTGCGGCGCAGGCACGGGCTGTCCGTGCCGGAAATCTCGGAGGAGGCGATGGACGCAATGGCCCGGCACTCCTGGCCAGGCAACGTCCGCGAGCTCCTGAATCTCCTCGAGCGGCTCGCAATCCTGCACGCCGGGGGCCACGTCCGGCCGGGGGACATCGTCGAGTTCCTCGACCACCCGCGCCAGGCGGGCGCGGTCCCGGCCTACGTTGAAGACGACCCCCGGAGCCTCTCGGAGCGGATGGACGGATTCGAGGCCGAGGTCATACGTGGAGCACTTGCCGCGGCGCGCGGCAACATGTCGGAGGCGGCCAGGAAACTTCGGACGGACCGGGCGAACCTCTACCGCCGGATCCGCCGCCTCGGACTCCGGAAACCCGGGTGATCCGGTTTCGCATCTCCCGCCCGCACCTCCCTATCTTGGCCGAAACCCCTCTCGAACACACCCACGGAGGCCCGCGTGCGCGTTTCCGCCCTCCCCCTCGTTCTCCTGCTCCCGCTCCTCGGCGCCCCCGCGCCGACGGCCGGACAGGCCATCGCAGGCCCCCTGCCCGAGTCGGTGGCGGAAGCCGCCTACGAGCTGCTCAATGCCGATGACTCGTTCCGGCTCGAAGGGGGGCGGATCCCGGCCGGCACCCGGGTGGAAGGAAGTGTCGCCGTCCTCGGCGGCTCGCTCGAGCTGGGAGGGGCCATCGCCGGTACCCTCCTCGTCGTCAACGGGGATCTCGAACTCCTCGCCGGCGCCGAGGTCGGGGGGCCGGCGCTTGTCATCGGAGGGGCGGTGCTCGGCGAAGACCGGGCGACGCTCGAGGGCGGGCTCGACGTCTACTCGACGCCTCTCCGCTACCGGATCGAGAACGGGCGGGTGGAGCCCGTGCAGGGCGCCGGGGTGGGCGACGGCCTCCTAGACTCCGATCTCGGGTTTGGCCAGGCCCGCCTCTCGATCCGGTCGACCTCGGCGTACAATCGCGTAGAGGGGCTCCCGGTCCGGTTCGGAGGGATCGTCCGGACCGCCGGCCGGAATCCTCTCACGCTCGAGGCATCCGGGATCTGGCGGTCCGTATCCGGGTTGACCCTCGGATCCGATCACCTCGGGCACGACTTCGGACTCGCCCAGGCGATTGGGGGAAGGGGCACTGCCGAGATTGCCGTGCGCGCCTACGACGAGTACGTGGCGATCGAGGAACGGGGGCTCTCGGATGTGGAGGCGTCGCTCGCCACATTCCTCCTGCGCGAGGATCTGCGCGACTACTACAGACGTCGCGGATGGAGCGTGTCCGCGCGGCTACAGCCCGCGAGGACCCCGGTGGAACTCACCGTCCAGTACCGCCGGGAGGACCACCAGACGGCTCCGGTGGAGGGACCGTGGACGCTGGGGGATGCCGAGGCCCCATGGCGTCCCCTTCCCCTCGCAGGGGAAGGACAGAGCCGAAGCCTCGAGGGGGAACTCCGATGGGACTCCCGGGATGACCCGTCGTTCCCCGCAGACGGATGGCTGGTCAGCCTCGGGCTGCGCGCGCAGGTCGGAGGCGTCCTCTCCCTCCCCCCGGCGGATCATGGCCTTACGGCAGGGGAAGCGGACCGGGGGAGCGGGCGCTACCGGCTTCCCCGTTTCAGCGCGGGCACACTCGATATCCGGCGCTACGCGCGCGTGGGGCCCGGTTCGCGCCTCAAGCTCCGGGCCTTCGTCGGAGGCGCCATCGAGCCCGTGGCCCTGGCGCCGCAGGTGCAGTTCGCCCTGGGCGGAGAGGGCACGCTTCCAGCTCATCCCCGCTTCTCCGTCGACTGCGGGGCACGCACCCGCTCTGCATACGCGCTGACCGGGGCGGAGGAGGGAGGCCGAAGGACGCTTGTGCCTGTCTTCCCCTCCTACGGATGCGACCGGATCGTCCTCTTCCAGACCGAATTCCAGGGTGGGCTTCCCCTTGCCGGCAACCCGCTGCCGGACAACTGGCAAGACTCCGAGCTCGGACCGCTCTTCAACATCCGGCCAGTCTGGGCCGTCTTCCTGAACGCCGGCCGGGGATGGGCGTTGGAGCAGCTCTCGCAGGCCGGCGACCGGTCTGACAGCCCGACCCGCGCGGATATCGGCGTGGGGCTCTTTCTCGGACCGGTCGGGGCCTACTGGTCCTATCCGCTGAACCGCTCCGACGGCGGACCAAACTTCTTCCTCCGCCTGCAGCAGCGGTTCTAGCGGGCGGTGCCCGCTCCGACCCCCCGCTCCGGCGGAGACGGATTCCGATGCCGCGCCGCCTAGCCGGGCGCTCCACGCCTGCCCTCGGGATCGGGGGCGGGATGCTCGCCCTTGTCCTGGCCGTGCCGCCCGCGCTCTCCGCGCAGGCGGACGAGCCGCTCCGCCTCGAGCTCCGGGAGGCGGGAGGCGTCGGAATCGAGCTCGGCGACGTGCTCGCGGCCGGCGGCATCCGGGAGGCGCTGGAATCCGGGCTCCCGGTCCGTCTCGAGGTCATCACGGAGCTCTGGAGGGACCGGTTCTTCGACAGCCAGGAGGGACGCGAGGCCTGGCAGGCCACCCTCTGGTTCGATCCGCTCGGCGAAACGTACAGAATCGATTTCCAGGACCGGCCCGTCGGGCTCGCCGGCTCGCCCGAGGACGCCCTGGAAATCGTGAGATCCGGACTTCAGTCCGCGCTCCGCCCGGTCGGGGCAGGCACCTTCTACTACCTCGCCCGCCTCAGGATCGAGACGCTCTCACTCTCCGATCTCGAGGAACTCAGGCGCTGGCTGCGGGGCGAACTCGGACCCGCGGTCGGGGGGGATGATATCGTCGGGAGCGCGATCGGGAGGGGAATCCGCCGCCTCTTCGTCCGGGCCCTTGCGCTTCCCACCATCCAGTTCGAGGCCCGCACGGACCGGTTCGACTGGCCGCAGTGAGAGCCGACCGGCCGGGCGCGCCCGAGGGAGGGCCGCCTCGCCGGTGCACCGGGCCGGGCCCTCGCGGAGCGGGCCGATCGGTCATCCTGTCCGGCCGGAGACCACCGGTGCTTCCAGCCGCCCGAACCGCACGCTGCCGACGGCAAGCCCCGCGATCCGCTCCCGGTCCGGCCGGACCCCGATCCCTGGCGCGCGGGGGGGGTGCATCGCCCCCTCGACGAGCGAGAACGGCGGATCGACGATATCGGCCTCCCAATGCCGGGCGGACTCGGCGAGATCCCCGGGAAGCGAGAAGCCGGGCAACGTCGCGAGCGCCAGGTTCTGTGCCTTCCCGATTCCGGTATCGAGCATCCCGCCCACCCAGGCGGGGATGCCGTGCTCGAGGCAGTGGTCATGCGCGGACCGGGCGGACGCGAGTCCTCCGAGCGCCGGCGGCTTCACGGTCGCCACGCGGCACGCCCCGAGCTGCACGGCGAGGCAGAGATCCTCTTCGCACCGTATCGACTCGTCCAGGCAGATCGGCGTCGAGAGGACAGCCTGCAGATGGGCGTGGCGGGCCAGGTCCGTGTGTCCGAGCGGCTGCTCGATGAGGTGCAGGCCGAAGGCGTCCAGTTCCTTCAGCCGGGCGATGTCCTCCAGCCCGTAGGATCCGTTCGCGTCCACCGAGAGCGCGAGATCGGGGAAGCGCTCCCGCACGGACCGGACCGGTTCCAGATCGTGACCGGGCCGGATCTTGAGCTTCACCCTCGCGTAGCCGCGCGCGAGGTACGCCCCGACCGTCCGGACGAGTTCCCGGACATCCGTGCAGAGTCCGAGGCTCACCCCCACGCGCAGCGGGCGGCCGGACCCCCCGAGAAGTTCCCAGAGGGGGAGTCCGAGCTCCCTCGCCTGCAGGTCCCAGAGCGCTCCCTCGAGCGCGGCCTTCGCCGCCGGGTGGCCCCGCACGGACCGGGTGAGCCCGCGGAAATCCTCCGCACCCCCGATCTCGGCCCCCGTGAGCCGCGGCAGGAGGTATTCGTCGAGGACATGCCGCGCGGTCTCCGTTGTCTCATACGTGTAGGAGGGATCCTCCCCGGCCGCGCACTCTCCCCATCCCTCCTCCACCTCCGGGCTCTCGGCCCTGACGAGGAGAATGCGCCGCTCGGAGCGCACCCCGAGATGCGTGACGAAGGGCGTGCGCAGGGGCAGCCGGATCTCGATCAGCTCCAGGCCCGAGATCCTCACCGTCGGCGCGCGAGCTCCCCGAACACCTCGGTCACCTGCTCCCACCCGACCGTAAGGAGGAAGGCACTGTTTCGGCCGTAGGACTTGTCGCCGAGGAGATAAAACTTGGGTTCCGGGTTCCGGAGGGTCTCGATCCCGTGGCTTGGCTGCCGAAGGCAGTCCACGGCCCCCGCTTCCAGGAGCGTCTGGGCCAGCTTCATCGGCCCGGCCGTCGCATAGCACTCATGCACCTGGAGCTGGCGGTAGAGGGTGTGGTCGCCGACCCCGCCGGTCAGCGAAACAATCTCGTCCGCGCGCACATCGCGGCGTCTGCCCCCGGGGCCCCGGAGCCGGACGCGGAGCCTCCCGTTCTCTTCCTCCAGGGCATCCACCACGAGACCGGGGAGCACTTCGACGCAGGGCGAGGCGCCGCGGAAGAGGCGCTCGGCCGCCTCGGTCAGCCGGGCCCGCCCGCGGAGCGGATCCTCCGGCACCGCTCCCCACGTCGGGGCATCGCTCCGGAGGACCCAGAGGAGCCGCGTGTCGTCCCTCCCGGCCGCGATCTCCGCAAAGTCCCGCGCCACCGTCTGCGCCGAGTGGCCGCCTCCCGCAAGGAGCAGCGTGCGCCCCAGCCACGCCGCGGGCTCGGCCCGGAGATCCGGGATCCGGCGCCGGATCCTCCTCCCGAGCCGGATCTCGCCGGGAGCAGGGATCCCGCCATCGCCGAGCGTGTTCGGATTGCCGGACTTCCCGGTACAATCGAGAACCAGATCCGCCCGCACGATCCGCTCCCGTCCCGCCCGGTCGCGGAGAAGGATGCGGAAGCGGTGCCGCGCCCGCTCCTGCGAACCGATCTCCTCGTCCTTGAGCAACCCCTCGCGCCCGACGCCGATCACCCGCGTTCCGAGATGGAGCCGGTCGGCCGGAAACGCACGCTTCCAGAGCGGATCCACGACACGCGCCAGGTACTCGTCGCCGGTAGGGCAGGCCGCCGGGTCGTCCGGGAGCACGACGCCTGCACGCCCGGCCCACGCCTCCATCCTCGGCGAGACATTCATCGCCCAGGGAGAGAAGAGGCGCACGTGCCCCCACGCCCGGAGATTGCCCGCCGGCCTCCGGGCCGCCTCGTAGACATCGACCGGGTGGCCCGCCTCAAGTGCAGCGAGGGCGGCATCGAGTCCGACCGGACCGGCCCCGAGGATCGCGATCCGGGGAGGGCCCGGCGGGCTTTCGCGGGTCACCGCGGGGCCTCCCCGGATTTGAGCGCCGGGAGGAGGATCAGGCCGGCGAGAAGCGCGCATCGCTCGAGGGATCGGTCCACGTCGACATGCTCGTGGACCGCGTGCGCACCGTCGCCCACCCCGCCAAGGCCGTCGAGCGTCGCCGTCGTCATGCTCGTGGTATTGCCGTCCGATGCCCCGCCGGACATCCCCTCATCCAGAACGAGGCCCATGGAGGCTCCGAGCCCCCGGGCCGCGTTCCAGAGGCGCGTGTTCCGTCCGGTCCGCTCCAGGGGGGGGCGGTCGATGGAACCCCGGATCTCGAGCCGGCAGCCAGGTGTCACGGCGGCGAGACCTAGGATCTCCCGCTCGATCCGCTTTCCCTGCTCGACCGACGTCACCCTCACGTCCACCTCCGCACTTGCTGCCCCGGCCACCACATTGGGCCGCACGCCGCCACGGACTGTCCCTACATTCACACTCACCCCGGCGGCGGGATCCGTCATTCCGTGGAGACGGGCAATCACCCGCGAGAGTTCCTCGATCGCGCTCGCCCCCTTGGCCGGCTCGAGGCCGGCGTGGGCGCTCCGCCCCGCGATGCTCACGCGGAAGAGGCCGACCCCCCTTCTTGATGTCTTGAGCCTGGCGTCCGGCCCGAGCGCCGGCTCGAGCACGTAGACCCTCGAGGCGCGGCGCGCGATACGTGCGATGTGCTCCGTGGACTCCGCGCTCCCCGTCTCCTCGTCGGAGTTGAGGAGGACCACCGGGGCGAGTTCCGGCTCGAGCCCCAGATACTCCAGCACGCGAAGCGCGATGATGATGCTCGTGAGCCCGGACTTCATGTCGAAGACGCCGGGGCCGCGGAGCACCGGCCCCTCGAGCTCCACGGGCATGGTCCGGAGCGTTCCCGACGGCCAGACGGTGTCCGTGTGGCCGAGGAGAAGCTGCATGCCCGGACCGGGGCGATGGCGTGGGATGCCCAGGAGCGTGCCCCCGCTCGCACGCCCCGGAAGGAGCCGTACCCTGAAACCGAGTTCCGTCAGGCTCTCCCGGAGAAGCTCCTGGACGGGCTGCTGCGATTCGGGGTCGGTGGTCGGCGACTCAAGCGATGCCAGGGCCGAGAGATAGGAGATCCACTCCCCGCGCCGGGCGCGGACCGCTTCGATCAACCCGGCCGGCAGTCGGAGCCCGTGCGTCAGGCGAGCCTCATCCGGTGTTCGCGCCACCGCCCCTCCTCACCACCCCGGCCCGCTCCTCCCCAGAGCTCCCCGGCAAGCTCACCCGCCAGCGAGGTGGTCCGGAGGCGGTCCGCCATACGTACGCGGAGCCGAGGGGCGGCGGGAGCGGCGTCCCGGGCTGCCCGCAGGCCACGGCTCAGGGTTGCCGCCGGGGCGCCTTCCCTAGCGCGGACCCGCGGCCGGACCGGTACACGCCGCCCCGACGGTAGCTCTCGTCGAGCAGCTCGACGGGATGGACCACCCGGACGGCGGAACCGCGCATCCCCAGTCCGGCACCGATCTGCATGGCGCACCCCGGGTTCCCGGTGGCCAGCACGTCCGCCTCCGTCTCGAGAACGGCGTCGACCTTGCTGGCGCCGATCCACCCACCGAGCTCCGGGTGTCCGATACCATAGATCCCGGCACCGCCGCAACACTCGTCACCATCCGGCACCGGCACGAGATCAAGGCCCGGTATGGAACGGAGAACCTCCATCGGCGGATCGGCGACCCGCTGGCCGTGGAGGAGATGGCAGGGGGGGTCATAGGCGACCCGGAGCCGGAGCGCGCCGCCCGCCCGGGCGCGCGCTCCGTCGCCATCCACGAGGAGTTCGGTGACGTCCCGCACCCGTCGGGAGAACCACGCTGCATCCTCGGCGGAGAGGGAGCCGTTCGCGCCGCGCCCATCTTCCGCAGTGCGGCCGGCCGCCTCCGCGGCAAGGTGGTCGTACTCCCTCATCGTGGCCCCGCACCCCGCGGCATTCGCCACGATCCAGTCCACCTCCGCCGCACGGAAGGCCGCGATGTTCCGGAGCGCCATCGAGCCCGCGCGGGCGAGGCGGCCACCGTGCGCGTGGAGTGCGCCGCAGCACCCCTGCCGGCGGATCCCGACGACCTCCCATCCATTCGCGGTGAGCACCCGCGACGTCGCTTCGTTCACGTGCCCGAAGAGGTGCCTCTGCACGCATCCTGTCAGGATTCCGACCCGGCCGCGAGAGACCCGCGGGCCTGCCGGCGCAGGCGAGGCGCTCCCTCTCCCGGCCTCCGGTCTCCCCGGCGGCGGCGCGGCGGGCCGCCACGGCCGCGAGGCGGCCAGCATGGCGGCGGCGAGCCGGAGGGTCCGGAATCGCTCCGGCCATCGGCCGGGCCGGGCCGCGAGAGATGCGATCCCGGTCGACCGGAGGAGGCGGCCGGCCGCCATCCAGAGGGCGAGCGGGAGGGGCCGTTCGACGAGGGCTAGGACGATATCCGCCAGTCGTGAGGGCGTCCCCGCCCGTCGCGCCACCTGGCGAGCCCGCTCCAGGAGGAAGCCGTATTCCACACCGGAAGGACACACCGGCTCGCACGCCCGGCACCCGAGGCACCGGTCGATGTGGAGCTGGAACGCCTCTGAGCCCGGATCCAGCCGCCCTTCGGCCACCGCGCGCATGAGGTGAAGACGGCCCCTCGGGGAATCTGCCTCGTCGCCAAGCCGCACATAGGTCGGACAGGCGGGGAGGCAGAACCCGCAGTGGACGCAGTTGGAGAGTCGGTCATCCTGCGCCGCGAGGGCTTCGCCGAGTGCCGCGAGACCCGGACGGGCCGGACCTCCGCCCACTGGAGGCGGACTCACCTCATCCCTCTCGCCCCGACGACCGTGCCCGCCCCTTGCGCCAGGCACCCGGAAGGATCCCGGACGGATCGAACCCGGCTACGATCCTCGATGCAAGCCGGGTACGGGGGGAACGCCCGCTCCCGGCCGGAACACGCGCCCATCCGTCGCCGGGCACCGCGAAGGAGGCGTCGATCCGCTCCGCAGCCACCCGCGCGGCCCTAGCTGCCTCGCCATCCGACGGATAACCCCGGCAGGTACCCCCGAGGAGCCCGAGGGCGATGCGCCTGCACGCCACGCCCGAGAACGCGGAGAGGAGTTCCCCGCCCCGGGCCGGAAGGGCGTGGGCGCGGAATGCTCCGCCGCCCCCGGAACCCAGCCCCTCGCCTTCCGAGAGAGCCCGGAAGCGCGCCACCGAAGCCCCGCCCTTCCACTTCTCGTCCGGCTTCCCCGCCTCGGCCTCGAGAAGCCGCACGATCTGGCGGGAGGCGGCGGCAGAGCCCATGAGCCGGAGGAGCAGCCGCGCGGGCCCGGCTCCGAGGGGCTCGGGCCACTCGCCGGTGACGACTTCCGCCGCGGCGACCGGCACCCGGAGCGTCGCCAGGCGTCGGCCAAGCTCCCACGCCTCGAGGGCATCGGCGCATCCCCAGACAAGTGTCAGGTCCGCAGCGGGAAGGGGGTGGAGGCGGAAGGTGGCCTCGGTAATCATGCCGAGCCCTCCCCGGCTTCCCGCGACGAGCCGCACGAGATCGAATCCGGCCACGTTCTTCACCACGCGTCCGCCCAGCCAGAGGATCCGCCCGGCCCCGTCGACCACGGTGAGCCCCAGGAGAAGATCCCGCGGGCGCCCGAAGAGCGCGCCGAGAGGCCCGGCCCGACCGTCAGCAACCACACCGCCGACGGTCACCCCGCCGCCGCCGGGGGGATCGAGGGCCAGCCACTGGCCCTCCGGCGCCAGCCTGGATGCGAGGGCGTCGAGCGTCACGCCGGCACCGACCGCCACATTGAAATCACCCGGCCGGTGATCGAGCAGTCCGGTCATCCGCTCCGAGGAGAGCACGAGATCCGGGCGCGGTCGGTCGGCACTCCGCATTGCGGGGCCCGCGGGTCCGAGCCCGGCCCCCGCGGGAGCGAGGCGCCACCCCTCCGCCGCGGCCAACCCGATGAGCACGGACGCATCTCCGGTGCCTCCCGGCGCGGCGACCACCCCCCCCTCCTCGAGCCGGACCGCGTCTGGTCCGACCTTCTCGCGCACCCGCGCCGCAACGCGGGACGGGCGGGCAGGCGGGCGGCGCTCCCGGATCACGCCTCGCCCGCTCCTCCCGCCAGGTACTCGTCCGGAAGGACCTTGCCCGGATTGCAGAGCCCCGCGGGATCGAAGGCCGCCTTAACCCGCCCCATCGCGGCGAGAACATCGGGGGAGCAGACGAGCGGCATGTACTGCCGCTTGTCGAATCCGACGCCGTGCTCCCCCGTGATCGTCCCCCCCGCCTCAATGCAGACGTTCATGATCTCGCGTGAGGCCGCTTCGATACGGCCCAGCTCCTCGGCGTCGCGCCGGTCGAAGAGGAGGTTGGGGTGGAGGTTCCCGTCTCCGGCGTGGAAGACGTTCGCCACGAGCACATCGTAGCGGCGCCCGATCTCACTGATCCTGGCGAGAACGCCTGGGAGTGCGGTGCGCGGCACGGTGGCATCCTGCACCAGGAGGTCGGGCGCGAGCCGCCCCATCGCCCCGAACGCCTTCTTGCGCCCCTGCCAGAGCCGGGCCCTCTCACTCCCGTCCCGCGCACGGCGAATCTCGCGGGCTCCGGCCCGCTCGCAGCAGCGGGCCGCGGCCTCGATCTCCTCCTCCAAGCCGTCCTCCATCCCGTCGAACTCGACGACCAGGGCAGCACCGGCATCCACTGGGTAGCCGGCCGCGAACACCGATTCCTCGACGGCGCGGATCGTTTCCGCGTCCACGATCTCGAGGGCCGCCGGGAGCATCCCCCTCCCCATGATGTCCGACACCGCCCGGCCCGCCTCCTCGATCGACCGGAAGATCCCGAGGAGCGTGCGCACCCCGCCGGGCCGCGGGATCAGCGCCACCTCGATCTCGGTCGCGATCCCGAAGCAGCCCTCTGATCCGACGAAGAGCCCGACAAGATCGAGCATCTCGTCCCCTCTCGCCATCCCCCCGAACTCCGTCACCTCCCCGTCCGGGAGCACAACCGTGAGACCCGTCACGTAGCGGCTCGTCACTCCGTACTTGAGACAGTGGGGGCCGCCGGAGTTCTCGGCGACGTTGCCCCCGAGGCTGCAGGCTGACTGCGAGGAGGGATCCGGGGCGTAGATGAGGCCGTGGAGAAGCGTGGCCCGCGTCAGGTGAGCATTCACGACACCGGGCTCGACCCTCGCCCGGCGGTTTGCGGGATCGACCTCAAGGATCCGGTTCATCCGGGCAGTCCCGACGATCACCCCCCTCCCGACGGGAAGGGCACCGCCACTCAGCCCCGTCCCCGAGCCGCGGGGCACATAGTGCTGCCCCCTCCGATAGAGGAGGGAGAGCACCCGGCTCACCTCTTCGGTGCTTCGGGGGAGAACAACGGCGGCCGGCGGATGGCGGTACTGCGTGAGGCCATCGGACTCGTAGACGAGGAGCCGGTCCGGGTCCACGATGACCGCCGACTCCCCGACAATGGATCCGAGCTCGACAGCGAGTTCGCGATCGACGCCTGTCTGCGTTGCCAGCCGCGTCATCTCACCCCCACCTCAGTGCCGGCGGCCTCCTGCGGGGAAAGGAGGAGGGTGCGGGAAGGTCAGCGACGCTCCGAGGCGATCTGCTCCGCCAGCTTGTCGG
>JAAXGI010000017.1 GCA_012267505.1 Gemmatimonadota bacterium | reverse complement strand
ATATCTGAATGCAGGATCCGGGTTGACCTCTCAAAGATTTCGCCGATACAGGTTGAGATTTGTCGGCGCGCCTTGTAGTGTACCAGACGTATGCGGCCGGGGCTTCGATGGGCACGACCCCGGTCCGGACCTCACCTGAAGGGGGTTTGACGCATGGCAAGGATGAAATGGCGCTCAAGTGCGGTCGCGATGGCGACCGCGGCCGTGTTCGCTGCCCTGATTCCGGTGGCGGGCCTGCAGGGCCTGCAGGAACAGGAGGAGGAGACTCCCACCTTCATTCTCGATCCGATCGTCGCGGTCGGAAGCCGCGCCCAGCCGCGGTCCGTGACGGTGTCGGTAGTGCCGGTCGATGTGGTCCCGGTCCAGGATTTCCTGCGTCAGGGCGAGTCGGACCTCACCAACCAGCTGCGTGCGCTCGTTCCGTCGTTCAACGTGAACACCCAGCCGATCAGCGACGCGGCTTCCATCGTGCGGCCCGCGAACCTGCGCGGCTTGGCGCCGGACCACACCCTGATACTGGTCAACGGGAAGCGGCGCCACCGGGCGGCGGTCATCGCATGGCTCGGAAACGGCATCGCAGACGGATCGCAGGGTCCCGATTTGTCAGTCATTCCGGCGGTTGCCATCGACCAGGTCGAGGTTCTCCGCGACGGGGCGTCGGCGCAGTACGGCTCCGACGCCATTGCGGGCGTGCTCAACTTCCAGCTGAAGAACGCTCGTTCCGGGGGAAGCATTGAGGTGCGTGGCGGCACCCACCTTGACGAGAATACCGGATCGGCCGCGACCTGCGGCTCGATCGGGACCTCCTGCAACGGGATCGGCGGAAGGGCGAACCAGTATGCCGTCTCGGGGAATGTGGGGCTTCCCATGGGCGAGACCGGCTTCGCGAACCTGAGCTTCGAGTACGGCGGCACGGATCCGACGAACCGGGCCATCCAGCGAAACGATGCGGCAGGCATCCGTTCGGCCGGCAACACATTCGTCCGCAACACCGCACAGGTCTGGGGTTCCCCCCTCATCGAGGACGACCTCAAGCTGTTCGGGAACTTCGGAACCGTCTTCAACGACCAGCTGCAGTGGTACGGGCACACGAACTACCATACGAAGAAGGTCACCGGTGGATTCTACTTCCGGAACCCGTACACCCGCGGTTCCGTTTTCACCGGCGACGGTGGCCAGACCCTCCTGGTCGGCGACGTGCTCCAGGCCAACGGATCGGGGTCGGCAAATTGTCCGACAGTCCGCATAATCAACAACCAGCCGGATCCGGCGGCCGCTGCGCGGGTCGCGAGCGATCCGAACTGCTTCACCTTCCACAAACCCTTCGTGGGAGCGTCGACCGGGCTACCGGGCGGATTCACTCCTCAGTTCGGCGGCGATGTCTTCGATGGCTCCGTGGTGACCGGACTCCGGGGCCTGATGTTCGCGAACCTGGACTGGGATCTGAGCGTGAACTGGGGGCGCAACACTGTCGACACCTTCATCTTCGACACGGTCAACGCCTCCATGGGTCCGCAGAGCCCGACGAGTTTCCGCCCGAATCTCCTCCGGCAGACCGCTCTCGGCCTCAACCTGGACACCTCGTACGCGCTGAGCGAGATGGTCAACATCGCGGCCGGGGCCGAGTGGCGTGAGGAGGAGTACCACCTGGGCGCCGGCGATCCGGCCTCCTGGGAGATCGGTCCGTATGCCGCGCAGGGCTTCAGCTCGGGCTCGAACGGATACAACGGGACGCGGCCCGAGAACTCCGGCAGCTGGGCCCGCGCCAATGTCGCGCTCTACGGCGACGTCGAGCTTCGCGGGGATGACGAGGCCTGGAATCTGGGCGGCGCTCTCCGCTTCGAGAACTTCGACGGGTTCGGGACGACGCTGAACGGGAAGGTCTCGGCCCGCGTGGCGCTCTCGCAGGCGGTGGCTCTCCGAAGTGCGGTCAGCACCGGCTTCCGGGCCCCGACACCGGGCCAGCAGAACGCCTTCAACGTGACGACCGAGTATAACTTCGAAATCGGCGATCTGATCAACAAGGGCACGATCCCATCGACCTCGCCCGCCGCGGAGCTCCGGGGCGGCACGGACCTCGAGCCCGAGAAATCGACGAACATCTCGATCGGTTCGGTGGTCAACACCGGTCCGTTCATCTTCACCGCCGACTTCTTCCGGATCAACGTCTCCGATCGGCTTACGATCACGAAGGACTTTTCGCTCACGCCGGCCGAGACGCAGTCTCTCATCGCCGGCGGGTTTGCCGAGGCGGCGAATCTGCAGGAGTTCGTCTTCTTCGTGAATGACTTCGCCACCGTGACGCAGGGCATCGACCTCGTGTCGACCTACGCGACGGAACTCTTCGGCGGGGCGACGCTCTTCACCGCCGTGTTCAACTTCACGAACACGGAGTTGACGGACTTCGAGTCGGAGACGATCGACGAGGACCGCCGGAGCTCGCTCGAGCGCGGAATCCCGAGGACCCGGTGGAACATCGGGGTGAGCCACGCGGCTAACCTCTTCACGGTGAGCTCCCGTGTGAGCTACTACGGCTCGTACTGGGACCGCGAGGACGCTCGCAACTGGGCTTCAGTGACACTCGGTGACGCAGACCTCTCGCCGATGTACGATCTGTATGCGGGCAAGCCGCTCCTCGACCTCGAGGTCGGCGTTCCGCTTGACATGGGGATCACGCTCTCGGTCGGTGCGCAGAACCTGCTGAACACATATCCCGACAAGCATCCCCTGGCCGCCGGCGGGACCGGAAACGACTACGGGCAGTTCGGGCCGTTCGGCTTCAACGGCTCCTACTATTTTGCGCGCGTGAACTACAGCTGGGGCTCGAACTAGCCCCGGCATCCCCGAGGAGGGGTGTAAGCCCCGCCGGCAGCCCGGCGCGGTCCGGGGGGAGGGGGGCCGGAGGTTGTCACGCACCTCCGGCCCCCTCCCCGTGGGGGCTCCGGGAGGTGCAGGTTCAGCGCCGGCCGGCGGTCGCCCCACCCGAATCCGGCACGAGCATCCGCACCATCCCGTCCTGCCGTGACGTGAGGAAGAGCTCACCGTCGCGGCCGCGGCTGATGTGGAGGTCTGCGCGCGACACGGCGGCTCCGTTTGCCCGTTCGACGAGCTCCGCGAACGAGATATCCTCGCGAGTGCCGCTCCCGTCGCGGATGTAGAGCTGGATCTCTTCCACCGCGGCCACGGTCTCCGGAACGCCGTCGTCGGCTTCCTTCATCGCTTCGAGGTCGGCCGCGAAGAGCCTCCCGTTGTTCAGGTCCCCGAAGACGAATTTTCCCCTGAGCGCCTCGATCCGGCCGTGGTAGGCGAAGCCTCCCGATACGGCACGACCCTCGTCATGGTCATAGACCGCTACCGGGTAGGTGAACGGGTCCCCGGCCTCTCCCGAGAGCACCTCACGGGGGAGCGGGTAGAGCTCGTTCAGCGCGCCTCCGGGGCGGCCCACGCCGTTCTCGAAGAATCCCTCGCGCGCCATCCACCCGTAGTTTTCCCCATTTCGGACGATGTTGATCTCTTCGATGTGGTTCATCCCGATGTCGGAGACGTACATCGTTCCGTCGGTGAGATCCCACGAGAGCCTGTGGGCGTTCCGGAAGCCGTGGGCGTAGATCTCGCCAAGCGTGTCCGGGTTCCCGTCGGAGGCGAAGGCATTCGCGGGGGGAATCGTGTAATCCCCGACCCCCTTCTCGCCTCCGGAAAACGACGGGCTCCGGGGATCGATGCGCAGTATTGCCCCGACTAGGCTGTCGAGGCGCTGGAGCTGGCCCGGGTTGTTTGCGTTCGGGCCCGCTCCGTTGCTGAATCCGAGGTCGGTGCCCCCGATGTAGAGGAGCCCATAGTCTTCATCGCCGCGGGTTGCAGTCGGGTTGAAGGCCGCGTGGCCGAGCGGGTGGGTCAGTGTTTCCACCACGTGTGCAACGCGAAGAACCACGCGCCGGGTTCCGGCGAACCTGTCGGCTGAGGGATCGCGGGCCTGCCACTCGGTGACGACGTTGTGGAATGTCACGTCCCCGGACGAGAAGCCGGGAGGGATGAAGTCGGGCGTGGCCGGATTGTCCTGCGCGTACTCTCCGTGCACCGTGTAGAACAGCCCGTTGTCTTCGAATTCCGGGTGGAAGTCGAAGCCGACAAACCCGCTGAGCAACCGGTTGTAGACTGTGTAGGGGAAGAGTTCCGCGAAGTTGAGATAGACGCGGGGTGGCCCGCTGTCCTCGAGCCGGTAGAGAAATCCGCGGGAGTCGTTGACGAACCGCCTGCCGTCGGGCAGATCGCGGAGGTAGCTTACGCGGGCCCAGCCGGGGGGACGCACGTCCAGATCCGGAGGCCGGATCCCGCGAGTATCGGGCAGTCGGACGAGATCCTGCACCTCGACTTCGAGGCCGAGCTTCTCCACCGGCGCTGGGAGCGGATTCTCGGTGATCTGCCGCGGCATTGCGCCCGCGTATCCGTGTACCAGCGAGGCCATGGCTGCAACCAGGATCGGACTGCGCATCCCCATCCCCCTTCCGGTCGACCGGAGCCGGATCGACATGACTGTTTCAGAGCGACCAGTTGCTGTACGCCGCGCCATCCGGTTCGTTCACGCACGGTGTTCGCATCCCCTGCCCATCCGCATGCAGTCGCTCCGCACTCTCCAGCTGGCCTCCTCCTCCCGCGCGTGTGTGGCGGCTCCCACTTCGCAGGGCTCCACGCCCAGGTTGAGCAGCCTCCTCCCGCGCGTGTGTGGCGGCTCCGGTGCGGGCTTTCCACCGCGTTCCGGAAAAAGGTCGTCGCCGACGCTGGACATAGGCTGATCCCGGCACAGACCGCCTGCCGCTTCTAGATCGTCGGCCGAGGGGCGCTGCCCCCCGGCCATCTCGGCGAGCTCAGGTCCATGGCTTGCGGGGGGAGCCCGGATTGGATCAGATTGTGGGTGCGAAACGTGGGTATGCGTACGCTTTCCAACCCGGAGGACGACGATGAGCTGGCCGCGCTTCACCCGATTTTTCTTGCTGTTCGCAGGACTCGGCGTTCTTGGAGCGCCTCTCTCCGCCCAGAAGGTGACCCGGCTCGATTCCTACGACGGGGTCGTGGTCCGGATCCTCCAGAGCAACAACGCCGGAGACATCCAGCACATCATCGATCCGATGACCAACCAGGTCGTGGGAGTGATTGAGGGGTGTCCGCGGCCCCATAACGTCTTTGCCCACCCGGACGGGCTCTACTTCTACTGCACGAACGAGATGGACAACACCCTCGACGTCTTCGATACGCGGAGCTTGGAGCTCGTCGAGCAGATCCCTCTCACGGATCGGCCCAACAAGGGGGCCATCAACAAGCAGCGCCGCAAGATCTACGTGGGAATCGCGGCCGCGCCATTTGTCGATGTCTTCGATCTCGACACCCATGCAAAGATCAAGAGCATCCCGGTGTCGACCGGCATCCACAACGTGTATGTGAGCCCCGACGGAGAGTGGGTGGTGGCGGGCCTCAATGCGCGTGACGAGGGATCGATCGAGATCATTGACCCCGATGTCGACGAGGTGGTCGACGCCATTACGCTCATCGACGACCGCGGGGAAGACCGTCGCGTGCGGCCGATGGCGTTCCTGGCAGCGGAGGATGGGTCTACCGACAAGCTCTTCGCGCACGGAGGGGGCGTGAACGGGGTCTGGGTCATCGACTGGGAAACGCGGACGAAGGAGAGGATTCTCTTTCCGCCGAACCTGCCGGCCTGGATGAGGAACGCGGACGGCAACCAGGGGGCGCCGATGCATGGGTTGGAGGTGCTTCCCGATCGGTCGGCGGTATGGGCCTCGAGCCGGCTCGACAGCCGCATCTACGGCTGGTCGCTCCCAGACCTCGAGTACATCGGAGCGGTGGAGGTGGGGCCGACGGCCAACTGGATGACCTCGACGCCCGACAGCCGATACATGTATGTCGCGGTATCGGGATCCGACCACACGATCGCGATCGACCTGGAGAGCCTTGAGATCGTGGCGCAGATGAGGACCGGTGCCCGTCCTGCCCGCATCGACACCGCCGTCCTGCCGCCCGACCGGGTGAACACGACGGCGGGCGGTTAGTCCGGAATCCAGCGAGGAGGTAAGGAAGATGATCCCGAGGAACAGACGGCCTGCGAGCGGGGCGTGGCTCGGAGCGGCCGCGCTGGCCGCTGGCATCGGAGCGTTTGCTGCTATCGGACTGGCCGCTCCGGGAGAGGCCGTATCGAGTGGCCCGGGCGGGGTCGAGGCGGAGGTAAACGCCGAGCGCAGGGACTTCGATGTCTACCGTGAGAACATCGAGCCGATCTTCGTGCAGCCCCGGGGCTACCCCCAGGGGGAACCGACCGCTGCATGCATCATGTGTCACGTATGGCAGACGAGTCTGCGCTTCGCCCTCGAGGACATGACGGAGATCGGCGGGAGCTGGACATGGACGGAGGAACAGTCCATGCGGAACTACGAAGTGGTGACGCAGCTGGTCAACGCTTCCGAGCCGGCCAGCAGCAAGCTCCTGCTGAAGCCCCTGTCCACTGATGCAGGCGGGGAGGGACACACGGGCGGGAACTACTGGGATTCCACGAATGACCCGGAGTATCAGGCGATCCTCGAGTGGATAGAGCTGCTCCCAGCAGCGGACTTCACGCCTCCGCCGGAGCCGATGCTCGACTTCGAGTTCTACCGTGCATGCGTTCAGCCGGTGGTCATGGGGAATCCACGACCCGGCCAGTTGCCCTGCACGGCATGCCACAGTGGCGGGACGATCGGGTTTGCGCCGCGGCCCGCCAACGGCACCTCGTGGAGTGACGCGGAGGCGCAGCGCGCGTTCGATGTGATCTCGCGGCTGGTCATTCCGGGCAATCCCCAGGAGAGCCGGTGGCTGCTTAAGCCCCTCCATCCCGACGGCGGCGGCTCGTACACTCACAACGGAGTCCGGAGGTGGCAGACGCGCGACGATCCGGAGTGGCAGATGCTCGCGGCGTGGGTGCGCGGCGAACGGTCGGGGAGCAGTTGCTCGATGTAGCGTCGGAGTGACGCCGGAGTCTGGGCGAGAGTGGCGGGGCCGCTGCTGGTGGTCCCGCCACTCTTTTTTCCGGTTGCACTAGGAAGAGCGGGGGGAACATCCCGGCGTTGGCATCACACCCGCCGGTTCGTCTCATCGTCCAGCGGACGCGGCTGCAGCCCTCGACCCCGGTGCGGAAATGAGGCTCAACGGAATGAGTCGTTGAGAAGCAATCGTGCTTGGAGGAGCACTCGTGGCAGCGGACGGAGGTGACAAGTCGGGTGAAGAGAGGTGAAGAAAGGGCTACGAGCGTGCCCCGGAAGTGAGCCATTCAACCGGAGCTGATGTCCCGCGGGAACGGCAATCGAACCGTTGCGCTGAATGGGCGTTGGGATCCACTTGGGAGGGCTGGTCGCCCACTTCCCTCCCCCCCGGATGATCGCGACAACCTCCGCCCCCTCCAGGAACACCCAATCCACCAGGTGTCCCACCCACGATGGCAGAGAGGGAGGCGATCCGAAGGTTGGCTGATCACCTGAGGGGCGGGGCAGCCGCTCCATCCGGGAGAAGAGCCGCCTGACGGGTTTCCAAGCCCGAGTGCCGGTGTCAGAGCGGCCGTTACTGCCGGGCGCCTCCATCGGTGCCCCAGGTGCTCCCGGGAAAATGCCGGGATGCCGGCGACAGCCGGACCGTCACAGCTCAGCCGGTGGTCAGCCGGGCCGGCAGCGGGTTGGGGTCTTCGCTCCGACGACTCTCAGGGCGATAGGCCGTGGTGGATCGTCGCCACAAAGGTCTCTTCGGCCGCCCGGTCCTGGCCCCACGCCTCGGCTTGGGGACGAATCGGACGGCGCGCCTGGATCTCGTCCAGGGTAAGCCCTTCCGACTTCAGCGCGGCGACGGCATTCCGCATCGTCCGCAGTGCGTCGCGGTATGCCGTCAGATCGTCCCGCGACGACAGGGGGCCGTGGCCTGGGATGACCTGCGTTTCGGCATCCATTAGAGCCAGCGCCGCGCCAGCTGCGGCGATCATCCCGTCAATCGATCCCCCTGTCGCTGTGTCGATGAACGGGAAGCGGTCCCGGAAGAATGTATCCCCCATGTGGACGACATTGGCTCGCTCGAAGTGGACGATCGCGTCTCCGTCGGTGTGTGCTGCCTCGACGTGAAAGGCGTGAAGGAGGTCGTCGTTGATGTGGAAGCTCACATCGCCGGCAAAGGTCACTACGGGCAGGGCCCCGTCGGGCGCGGCAGGCTCGGTGGCCACCGGCCGTCCGATGCGTTCGAGTACCTGCTCGACGCTCATCCGCTCACGCACGTTGTCGTGGGCCACGATCAGCGCGCCGGCCTCGCCCAGGTTCTCATTGCCGCCTGTGTGGTCGCCGTGCCAGTGGGTGTTGAAGACGAACCGGACCGGCTCGGAGGTGATCTGGCGGATGGCGGCGACGATCTTCTCGGTCAGAGGCGCGAACTGGTCGTCAACAATGAAGACGCCGTCGTCGCCTGCGGAAACACCGATGTTGCCGCCTTGTCCGATCAGCATGTAGACGTTGTCGGTGAGGCGCTGGGTCTCGATCTCGACGTCGTCGAATCCCTGGGCCTGAAGGGGTCCGGTGGCCGCGAATGCGAACAGCAGCAGGAGTCGGGGACTGACGCGCATGGCAGAAGCTCCATTCCGTGAATGGTGTATGATCGGATCAAGCAAGATACGTTTGCGCCAGGCCTCCCGCACTTGCTAGGGCTCCGGGCGACTCGTGCTTGCCTGCTCCCCACCCCGCCCGGGAACGCTGCGCCACGGGAAGTCCCGGCGGCCGAGATCCGCCGTCAGGTGTCGGCGGAGAGGCAGGATGACCTCGGCACGCGTATAATGCGACGGACCGAACCGGACACGTGAGACCGCCATTTCAGGAGAACCGGTCCATGCCGAACATGCTTGGTGTCCTGCTCTTTGTCGTGCAGGTGAGCCCGGGGTCGATCCCTGCAGTGGACGTCACGGCCGCCGAGATCCGGAACACCCTCGAGACCACGCCGGAGATCGCGCCTGGGATCATCGACACGCCGATACGCACCCTCGACGCGGGTGACTACGACGTGGGCATCGCAGTGGTCTCTCGCGGCCCGGCCACGGGTGTGGTTGCCGGAACGACCCATACCGAGGTTACGGAGGTATACACGATCCTCGAGGGTTCCGGCACCATTGTCACGGGTGGGCGGCTGATCGATCCGAGACCCCGGGGGAGTGGAGATGCACCCCGCCGGCCGGGAACATCGGGACCCAGCCTGACGGGAACCGGCATGGAGGGAGCGGTGAGCCGCGAACTCGTGGCCGGGGACATGGTCATCATTCCGGCAGGGACTCCGCACTACTTCGCCGAGATTCCACAGTCGCTCGTCTACACGATTGTCCGCATCGACCCGGGCGGAAGGTGAACCGGGCTTCTCGCTGCGCAAGCGAGCCTGGCGTCGACTGCTCTGCCGGACCCGGATGGGCCCCGGCACCTGACCCGCTCGGTCGACGGGACTTTCTCCGCCGGTCGCTGCTCGGGGTGGCACTTGCACGCGGTCTTCTTCCGAGATCTGTCCGCGCCATCGCCCCGGACCCGGTCCGGCGACTGGAGCTTCCGGCCACGCTCCGGGCCCGGTCGTTCGGGTCCGCCTCCGGGGAGGATGCCGGCTATCACGCACTCGTGTACGAGGGCGGCGGCGCTGCGGCGAAAGCCCTCCTCACGACTCCCGTGTCGGATCTCGAGGTGGCGGCGAGGCTCAGGGAGCTCGGTGCCCGGGATGGGGGCGGGGTCCCGATGGCGGCGTGGAACCTCAGGCACGTGCCTCTGGTCCGGGCTCCCGACATCCTCGTGGCCGGCACTCCGGTCCGCATCCGGGCCACGTGGGAAGAATGGGAGTCTCCACGGGACCTCTCTGATCTCCTGGGGGACTCCGGCGGACGGGGGGTCGCTTTCCGGTTCGGCGGCAACGAGGAGCACGATCCGCTCTGGGATTCAGGGTGCATCGCCTGTCTGTTCAGCTGTCCGGGTGGCGTAGTCTCGAACGAGCGGTACACGGTCCGGGACCATGTCCGCGGCGTCACGCGCTTCGATCCCGCTGCGGACCTCCCCGCGGCGGACGTGCCCGTCACGGTCACTATCGAGCTGGTCGCCTGACGGACGGATGGCAGGCGGACACGCCCCGGTCGCCAGATGTGCAGGGGAGCATCCGGTTCCGATGCTCGTGAGGCCGGTCACGGTGCCCGCGACTCCCGCGGCACCGCGCTGACAGGGATCGGCGCCGTGAGGATTCGGGGACGACGTTACCGGACGATCTGGCTGGCTGCCGACGGGTGGTCAGTCAAGGTCATTGACCAGACGCGGCTTCCGCACGCGTTCGTGGTCCGCCGACTGACGTCCCTCGGGGATGCGGCAGAAGCGATCCGGACGATGGTGGTGCGTGGAGCTCCGTTGATCGGGGCCACGGCAGCCTACGGACTCTGTCTAGGGGCCCGGGAGGATGCTTCAGACCGGTCTCTGGATGTCGGGAGAGAGACGCTCCTCGCCGCGCGTCCGACAGCGATCAATCTCCGATGGGCTCTGGACAAGCTCCGCGGCGTGGCGCGAGGCGTCCCGGTGGAGGAGAGAGTGGGCGTTCTGTACGCGGCCGCGGCAGAGATCTGCGACGCGGACGTCCGCGCGTGCGAAGCGATCGGCCGGCACGGGGTCGAACTCATCCGGGCGGCAAAGGTAGGGAAACGCGGCCGCGGGCCGGTGAACATTCTCACCCACTGCAACGCGGGGTGGCTCGCAACCGTCGACTGGGGGACCGCCCTTGCGCCTGTCTATGCGGCCCATGACAAGGGAATCGACCTGCATGTCTGGGTCGACGAAACACGGCCCCGCAATCAGGGCGCGAACCTCACCGCATGGGAGCTGGCACAGCATGGCGTGCCGTATACCGTGATCCCCGACAATGCAGGTGGACACCTGATGCAGCGCGGAGAGGTGGACCTCTGCATCACCGGGACCGACCGCACGCTCATCTCGGGTGATGTGTGCAACAAGATAGGGACATATCTCAAGGCACTTGCCGCGAAGGACACCGGCGTGCCCTTCTACGTGGCACTCCCGCACTCGAGCGTGGACTGGGAGGAGACCACGGGGTCGGCGGTCCCGATCGAGGAGCGGCCGGAGAGGGAGGTCACGCACGTGGAGGGCCGTGCGCCCGATGGCTCGACCGTCGTCGTGCGCGTGACCCCGGAAGGAAGCCCGGTCGCGAACCATGCGTTCGACATTACCCCCGCGCGCCTTGTGACAGGTCTGCTCACCGACCGCGGGCTCTGCGATGCTTCACCCGCAGGCCTCTTCCGGCTCTTTCCCGAGCGACGGGCCGGCAAGGGAGACCCGTCGCCGCCCGCCCGCATGGCGGAGAGCAGAGTTCCGGGCGGGGGTGGCTGACAGGCTGGCCCGCAGGCCGGACGTACGCGATCCGGCCGGACCCGAGTGCTCTCGGTGCTGGTCCCGCCGGCGCGCGACACGCGCCCGATGCGGAGGTGTCGCAACTGAACGGGCGCATCCCGCCCGACAGAACCGTAGGTTGGGTGTGGCCGTGCGCCCGTGCGCCCGGCGGTGACGGGCCTCCCGGCGCCTACTCCCGCCCGACCTCCGCCGCTTCCATCGCTTCCTGGTAGCGGGCACCGCTCAGCACGCCCTCGAGGCTGTAGTTCCCCTCATGGCACGCGTACTCGTAGACCCGGGCGTGGAGGCGGTTGATGGGGATCTCGCCGCCCCACGCTTCGACGAACGTACCGGGGTCATCGACCGTGAACTCGTAGAGGATCGTCTCCGGGTCGACGAGTGTGAACCGCTCGGTGACCCTGGCGTCCTCTGAGAGGGGCCCGCCCCCGATCGACTGGGCCGGGCTGATGTTCGTGGTTTCGACCACGAGGGTGTCGCCTTCCCAGAGGCCCCAGGAGTCGCCGAAGTACGGACGGACATGCTTGGGAAGCGGGTTCGGGTCTCCCAGCCGGATGATCCGCACGTCGTGGACCATCTCCGACATGATCATCACATGGTCGGGTGTCTGGACGAGCACGTAGTTCGAGTTGTAGGCCCCGACCGGCGTCATCGGGGGGCCGGAGGGGGAACCGAACAGGATGCAGCGCTCGGCGAACGGCCTCAGCTCGACGTGGTCATACGGCTCGAACCGGCTTCGGAATTCCTGACGTTCCCGGAGCGCTAGCTGGGCCGCCTCGGTGCGAGCCGGGATGCGCCCGTCCGGGGGCCGGATCACGAGAGAGGTGCGGGGCTCACCATTCACGATGGCGATCCGCGTGCCCCTCTCCCAGTAGACCTCGTTGTATTCCGCACCGCGCAACCGGACCTCGTTGGAGAGGGACGCGTCGTCCTGGTTGTCCTCGCGCCCGCACTCGACCGTCCCGGGATTCGGGGGACATCCGTCCAGGCCCTGCTCCAGTGCCGCGACCTCCTCCCACGTGAAGACCGGTCCGCGCCCCTCCTCGCGCTGGAAGGGTGTCAGCGTCGAGTTGGACCAGTTTCCCTGCAGGTCCGGCACTCCCTCCGGCGTTCTCGGGATGGTGCCGGCGGAAGGTTGAGCTTGCCCCGCTCCAGGAGCTGGAGTACCCAGAAGAACCAGGGCGGAGACTGCTGCGACCAATGAAGCGGCGGGTCCCGGTCTCATTGTTTGACCTCGTTGGCCTTGCGTGACTGGATGTCCTCTGGACGAAGTGGCGGCTCCCCTGGACTACGCCGGACCATCAACCCCGGCTCGCGGATTCGGCACCTGCTTTCCGGTTGTCCGACAAGCGCGCCGCGGCCGGATCCGGGCCTCGAAGATGCCTCGGGTCCGGATCCGGGTCGCTGCTAGCCCCGTACCCGCGGGGTCACTGGTCGGCGGCCGGGCGGGTCTCCCTGTCTCTCAGGATGCGTTCCCGCTCGGCGACCATCTCCTCGAAGTCGTCATCCGGGATGTACGTCATCCCGAAGCGGACGTGTGCCATCTCGCTCGCACTTCTCCTCCCGTAGACCACCCACTGGTCCGGATCGGGATTGGACGGATTGTTCGCCGTGTTGTCCAGAAGCGAGGTCGCGATGATCAGCGTCCCCTTGGGAAGCAGCGGCTGGGCCCAGTCCTCATAGACATGCGTCGTGTGCCAGAGGTGATTCCAGTCGATCTTGTTGATCACCTCGCGCCTCCCGTCCGGGTAGACCACCTCCATCATCTGGTATCCGCCGCGCAGGTGCATGTGACCGCGGATCGAGTGTACCCGGGCATTGTCCTCGAGCACGAAGTGGCCGCGAAGAAGCTGGTATCCGTTCGGAGGAATCAGGAGATCCGTATACCGGGGCAGTCCAAGGTCACGGCTTTCGCCTGAGTTGAATGAGATCTCGTCGGGGGTGACGTACTCCGGCTCTTGGTTCTCCGGATAGAGCCAGATTCCGACCTGGATCCGCGCATCCGCGACTTCCCGGCCGATCGGATAGAGGTGGAGCGCGAAGCGTACGATATCGTCGGGGAGGAGGAGCTTCCCCGAATCGGCCGGATACATGTCCATCCTCTTTCCCACAGCCGCGCCGGAAAGCCTCCCGCCGCCTTCCCACGTGTCCCCTTGGCGCGTGATGAAGGTGTTGGCGTGATGGAAGACGTATCCGCTCTCGGCGTCGGCCGGCCGCGTTTCAACGGCCCGGACCCACCGGCTATCGATGAGAGGGGTGTCAAGGACGTTGTTGATCGGCACGTCCGGTTCCCACCACTGGTCACCGCTTGCGGCCGGAACCGTGTACCCCGGCGAGGTCAGGATGAGGTCCGGCGGTCCCCAGCCCTGGTCGTCCTCCAGCTGCCAGTACTCGTGCTCGGCGCGCCATTCGACCGGTTCGGGCAGGAGCGACGGATCTCCCATCGGCATCCCGGAGTCCACCCAGGTCGTGATTGTCTGGATCACCTCATCGGGGAGCGACGGATCGTTCTTGAAGTCCTGGATCCCGACCGTCCGGTCGACGTACCAGCCCGGTGGCATCATACGGTTCACGACCGCTTCCCTGATCATCGGTGCCCAGGGCCGCACCTGCTCGTAGGTCTGTAGCGACATCGGCGCGGCCGTGCCGGGACGGTGGCACCGTACGCAGTTCTCTTGGAGGATGTGAGCGACATCTCCGGCGTAGGTTACCTCCTGCGCCGCTCCGGCGTCCGGGACTCCGAACGTGATGGCCAGCCCGAGGCCGGCGACTGGGAGCCAGAGATCCCTGAGATCCTTGATCGTACGCATCCGAACCCTCCGGTCCGCTGGTGAGGTGTGACCGCCGCTGTCCCTGCAAAGCGCCCGCCGGGGATACGGACCGTTCCCCGCAGTCGTGAACCCGCCTGAGCGCTCCGGCAACGTAACGCTCCCGGCGAGGGAGGGAAATATCGCGGCGCACCTGACTGGGACCGGCGCCCGCCGCGCCGCGAGTGGCCGGAAGCCGCTACGGGTTCAACCAGTAGCTTGCCTTGACGACGAAGATGTTGTCGGGGCGCGTCGAAAACATATCGCTGGCGTCCCGCCCGAAATCGAAGCTGCCCACCCAGGGGGATGTCCCGTCCGGTCCCTGTCCCGTGCGCGAATCAAGCCGGCGCTGCTGCCATACGAGAAAGAGGGTCGAGCCCTGACGCCACTCCCAGCGGAGCACGAAGTTTCCGAGCAGGCTCCGGTAGCTGAAATCCTCGTCCCGGACGCGGAACGGGACCGCGTCGTCCACGCCGGGCGGGGAGGTTCCGTCCGGGTCGATGACATATCCGCCCCCGCGGTCTTCCTGGACAGTGCCCGTGTCCGTCCCGTACTCGAGGAAGCGAAATGCGTTCGGCCGCTCGAATTCCTTCAGGCGGCCGTAGTCACCGGTCGAGATGAACGGCTCGAGGTAGAGCTGAAGTGAGAGATCGGGCGTGAATGTCACGTTCACCCTCGCCTCCATCGAGACCGTTGTCTGGTCGAGCGCGCCGAAGATGTAGCGTCGGCCGAAGGTGCGGGTGGCGAGCGGATCATCCACGGACGTGACGTACTGGGCGGACTCGCGGCGCCACTGGAGCGATGGTCCGATGCGGAACTCGAGCGTCTCGCTCGCGCTCACCGAAACGTTGGCATTGACGCTGTGGCTTCGTGAACCCGTCGAGTCCCTCTCCCAGTTCCAGCTCGTCTGCCCGACGACCGAGCGTCTCGCATCGGAATTCAGGTTGAGCCATCCGCCGTAGACTGTCGGCGTGCGCGCGAGGGGTCCGCCCCTGGTCAGCCGGTCGTCGTCGTGGGGCGGGGTGTAGGCGAACCGTACGTCCCCGCCCCAGTAGTTCAGGAACTCCCAGCCGAAGTTGCCGTTGACCTGCGCGAAGATACGGTCGCCGCCGTAGTTCCACATCGCGTCGGGGCTTCCCCTGACGTTCCACTGCCGCAGGAACCGGCCCGGATTCGGCTGGTTGTAGCTCAGGTTCGTGTCGATGACCAGCCGGTCGGCAGCCGGCTGGAACCCGAGGTCGTTGACCTCGTAGCCCGGGCTGATGGCGGCAGCGGCGATCCGCGCCCCGAACGCGCCTGCTTGCTTGGCGGCGGTTGCCCCCGCGTAGTAGCCGGAGAGCGACCGCCGTGCCGGGTCCAGATCGAGGTGGTCCGCGTCGGGCCTCTGGAAGTACCTCGCCGACGATCGCTGTGCACGAACGAGAGCATCCGGACCGCCCTCCAGCCGGCTCAGCTGGAATGTGCCCGTCACCTGATAGGTCCGGTTTGACCACTCGTGGCCGAAATCCACTCCGCCGGCGTAGGCGGCTGAGCGCAGGCGCCCGGCGAGCTCCGTCCCCGCGAGATCGCGGTGTACAGCCGTGGCCATAAGCCCGAATCGGCTGTCGCCGCCCCGCATCTGCCTGCGCAGACGCCCAGCGAGATAGTTGGCCCGGGGTTCGACCACCGCCTCCCCCACGCGTTGGCTTGCGTCGACGTAGGGGGCCGTCTCCTGGGCGGTGACGGCCTCGAGGAGCCCGAGGGACCAGCCGTTGCCGACCCGGCCGGTCACCTTCGCCGCACCGAGGATGGTGGTCCAGGGCGCCGCGTCCGAAAAGACAGCATCGGACGGCACGGCGCCGGACGGTGGCTTCCCGACCCGGCGGGAGTAGAGGAGCTGCGGTGCGGGGACGGTGCCTCCGCCGCCGGGTCCTCCCTCGCCGAAGCGGAACACGTCGGCGCCTTCGACGAAGAACGGCCTCCGCTCCTGATACCGGGTTTCGTAGGCGGTGAGGTTGATCACGGACGGATCGAGCTCGACCTGTCCGAAGTCGGGATTCACAGTGGCGTCGACGGTCACGTTCGACGTCAGGCGGTACTTGAGGTCCACACCCGCGGCTGCGAGGTGATCGGGGCCGCTCCCGAACGGGTTGTCGAAGCCGATCCCGCCTGGGTCGCCCTCGACGAGGTACTCGGCGCGTCCGGCCAGGTAGGGCAGAAGCTCGAGCCTGCGTCCCGGTTCGATGCCCGTGATTCCGTCGAGATGGGCGAACCGGGAGGCCCCTCCCTGCTCGAGCGTTGGCACGAACGGGAAGGTCACGGTCTCCTGGTTCCGGTGGATGTTCCTCCGGAACTCGATGCCCCAGATCTGCTCTTCGTCCGGCCGGAAGCGCAGCTGGCTGAACGGGATCCGCATTTCGGCCGACCACCCCGACGCCTGGATCTCGGTGGCGGCTTCCCAGACCGGATCCCAGGAGTCGTCGCCGCCGCCTCCTCCTCCGGGTCCTCGCCGCCCGCGCCCGGAGACAGCATCGCGCCTCGTGCCCGATGGATTCACGGCGAACCGGTAGACGGTCTCATGGTCGTGGTAGCTGTCGAGCCCGACCTGGATGAAGTCGAAGTCACCCCGCCGGGGATCGCGCCGCGCCCGCCGCGTGGCCACCTCTTCCGTGTCGTACAGCATCGCACCGATGTAGATCGCGACCTCGTCGTATGCGACCCGGAACTCGGTCCGCTGCGTGGCCGGCTCCCCTTCGGCCGGATCCTCCTGGATGAACTCCGTCACGGGCGGCGCTTCGCGCCAGATGGCTTCGTCCAGCCGGCCGTCGATGCTGATTCCGCCTGTGGCGCGGACCGCGAGCGCTCTCGGGGCGAGTTCATGGCGATACCCGGGGACACCCGGGACCGCCTCCTGGGGCGGGAGGTCGCCCTGCCCCTCCGTTGGCGTCTGGCCGCAGGCGGATGGGGGAGTGAGCAGGAGTGCGATGGCCGCGACGGACCCCGCTACGTTGCACCTCCACGTATGCGTCAGTCCGGAGGGACCGACGGCGGTACGACTCACTCGACAGGCGCCCCGTTCTTCCGCGCCTGGCGTGCAGCCTGAACGCTCCCGCGCAGGAGCCCGATCAGTCGGGAAGCGCGCGCGAGCGGTCCGTCGGCTTCGAGGAGTTCCTGGCGGCGCGCCGGTGCGAGCGGGAGCGTGAGGGAGAGCTCGTCGACGATCTCCACGTCGGAGAGCTGCGAGAGCGGGAGATCGGCTCCCGGGAAGAGGTCGCTGAGCGCTTCCTCGAGCTGCCGCCTCCGCTCCTCGAGAACGGGCCGGTCCTCCGCAGCAAGCGTCTCCTCGAGTGACTCGACCCTAGCGAGGCGGTAGGGGCGGCTCTCATCCTCGCTCACGATCCGGAACCTGGTCAGGCCCTCGAGCACGATGTTGTAGCGGCCGTCCGGCAGCCGCTCGGAGCCCACGATCACACCCGCGCAACCCACAGCATAGACGGGGGGGCGTCCCTGATAGTCGGCTTCATAGCCGGGCTCGAGGTGCACCATCCCGATGATCCGGTCGCCCTCAAGGGCATCTGCGACCATCGCCCTGTACCGGGGCTCGAAGACGTGAAACGGACGCCGCACGTTGGGAAAGAGCGTGACGTCGGGGAGGGGGAAGATCGGGATCATCGCAGGGAGATCGGTATCGGTCGTCGACCCGGCTTGGGCGAGTGCTCCGGGCGGATCGAAGAGGAGGGGGATCAGGGCGACGAGCGGGATCCATCTCCACGGCCCGTGCCGTGTGCATCGGCCTGGTCTCATCTCCGCTCCCGGTGGTAGCGCCGACGGGTGCCGCTTGCGCTCAGGCCCGCTGCCCGCCGGCTGTACTACTCGACGATCACGACTCCCGTCATCAGTTCGTGTCCCCCGATGCAATAGATATGACAGAGGAAAGGGTACTCGCCAGCTTCAGTGAAGGTGTACGTCGCCTCCGAGAACCCGACGCCCTCGGGGGCCTCGATCGCGATGTCGGTACCCTCGATCTGTATGCCGTGGCTCACGTCCGCCGACCGCACCCTGAAGCGTACTTCGGCACCTACGGGAACCCTGATCTCGGTGGGGTCGAAGCCACCCTCGAAGGCGATGACCACGGCTTCATAGCGGTTCGGCCCGGTCTGCCTGACACCCGGCACGTCGGGGTCGGTCGCGCGGGTGTCGCCGGGCGCCCCGTAGAGAACGGGGGCGGTGTCGTCCCGCGCCTCCGAAGTCTGGCACCCCGTCCAGATGAGGGACATCGAGAGAACGGCGGGGACCGCCCGGATACGGGCCGGTGCACCTCTGGAGGCAGGGCGTCCCATGGCAGTCGGTTCGGAGTCGGAGGTGCTCGGGGAAGGGTAAGCCGACGGAGCCGGCCCCGCCGGACACGACTGGGCGACCCCCGCTGTCCGGACGCAAGGGAGGCGTCGCGTTTCCGGCCAGCCGTTTTCCGGCTCCGGACGGCGGCGGCAAAATGTACCACGAGCCGCCGCCGCACTCAACGCGGCGTCTTCTGGGAGCGTCCGGGATCCCCTCCGCTCACTGTTGCCGGCGGTCGGCCGGGTTGTCCGGGGCTTCCCTGCGGATCGCGTTGACACCTGAGGACGCGCAAGCCTACGATTCCCGCATTGTCCGGTCATCGGCGCGAACGGACCGGCTGGCCCCACACTCTCTCCCTGAGGAAAAAGGCATGAAGAGCACCCGGATGTTCCCGCGCCGGCGCGTGGCCAGGACCCTCGCTCTCACTCTTGGTCTGGCGCTCCCCATCGGGGCCGGTACCCCTCTCTCCGCCCAGCGCCTTCCCGGGACGGAGAACGGGGAGTGGCGCTACCTGGGGGGCGACGCGGGTCACACCCGATCGTCTCCGCTGGACCAGATCAATGCCGCGAATTTCGAGGATCTCGACGTGGCGTGGATATGGCGCGGCGATAACTTCGGTCCGAACGTCGACTACTTCTTCCGCTCCACCCCGGTCTACGCGGACGGGCTGCTCTACACGGTGGCCACGCCCCGCCGGCAGGTGGTAGCGATCGATCCGGCCACGGGGGAGACGCTCTGGACCTTTCGTGAGCCCGAGACGGTCCGGCACCTGCGCTCGCCCCGGCAGGCCTACGGAAAGGGGGTGGCATACGGAGAGGTGGACGGCCGGGGCGTGATCTACATCACCACGCCAGGCTTCTTCCTCTGGGCGCTCGACGCGAAGACCGGACGGCCGCTCGAGGAGTGGGGAGCCCCGGTGCCGCTCGAGGGATTTTTCGGGACCGGTGTCATCGACCTTCTCCCCGACCTTCTCGGCGACTGGGGCCGGTGGCAGGACTACGTTGCCGCCGGCGGCACCTACGATCCGGACTACGGGATCCCGAGGGAACTCGGCATGGTGACGAGCTCGTCGCCGCCGATCGTGGTCAATGGTGTGGTCGTGGTTCTCGTCGGGCACGAGCCCAGCTACGAGCAGACCCGTATCGAGAATGTTCCCGGTGACATCATGGGATTCGATGCGCGGACGGGCGAGTTCCTCTGGAAGTTCCATGTGATCCCGAGGCCCGGTGAGTTCGGCCACGACACATGGGAGAACGATGCCTGGCAGTTCTCCGGCGACATGTCGTCGTGGGCTCCCGCCTCGGCCGATCCCGAGCTGGGGCTCGTGTACATCGTCACGAATGCCTCCACCGTGCAGTCCTATACGGGCCACCGGCCGGGCGACAACCTCTTCGGCGGAAGCGTTCTCGCGCTCGACGTGGCGACGGGGGAGCGCCGGTGGCACTTCCAGATCCACCACAGCGACCAGTGGAACTACGACATCGGGGCCGCCCCGGTCCTGATGGACTTCACGGTGGGCGGTGAGCGGGTCCCCGCCCTCGTTCAGAGCACGAAGCAGGGTCTTGTCTTCGCATTCAACCGCGAGACGGGCGAACCGCTCTGGCCCATCGAGGAACGGCCGGTCATCCAGACCGAGGTGCCGGGCAACTACACCTCCCCCACGCAGCCGTACCCGACGCTTCCCGAGCCGGTGGACCCGATCGTCCTGAGCGGACTTACCGAGGAATTCGTGATCGATTACACCCCGGAGCTCCGCGCGGAGGCGCTCGAAATCCTGAGCAATTACCGGGTTGGCGGACTCTACGTCCCGCCGCTCCCGCACGATCACACGAACGAGTTCCTGAACAACGTGGGGTGTCAGGGGGGCGGGAACGTCATCCCGCATCCTCCGACGGCGGACCCGGAGACCGGCTTGCTCTACTCCTCCCACACGCGGAATTGCTCGGCTCCGGCCTTCATGGAGCCCACGGGTGGGATCGACGATCCGAGGGAGGAATACGCCGCGCCCGGGGCCGGGTACGCGACACCGAACTATACACCAACAACGGGAACGACGGTGGCCGCTTGGCTGCCGGGCGGGGGTGGTGGTCTCGAGACGATCGACGGGCTGCGTCTCTGGCGGCCGCTGGACAACGCGCTCTCGGCGCACCGGATGGGCACAGGCCGGCGGATCTGGACGATTCCCATCGGAGAGACCCGGGAGCAGATCCGCAACCACCCGCGGCTGGCCGGGGTCGAGGTGCCGAATTCCGGAGGGAACGGCTGGTCCATCCAGATCGTCACCGGGAGCCTTCTCGTCCAGACCCGGGCACTGAGCCAGGGGACGGCCCAGATCGTCCCGGACGCTCCGCTCGAGCTCCACGCCCGTGACAAGGCCACCGGCGAGATCCTTGCGAGCGTGCCCCTCCCGGCGCCAGCGCAGTACGGGATGATGACGTACATGCACGACGGGAAGCAGTACATCGTGGTCCAGAGCGGAAGCGTCCACATGGATTTCCCGGGGTCGCTGGTCGCGCTGGCGCTTCCGTAGGGCCCGGCTGCGCGGCACGGACTCCCATCCGGGGCCCGGATGGGTCCCGGGCTCCGCTCTGCGGTCGGTTCACCGCCTCGCCGGCAGTCCGGCCCGATGGTGACGCCCTGCCGCCGGGGCCCGGCTCCGCGGGCCACAAGTCCAGGGCCAGTTCTAGCTCCGCGCGCCGGTCTCTGCGTCCCCGTCCCCGCGGCGGAGAAGCTGTGTCCAGAGGATCGATAGGAGGCAGTACCCCAGGAAGCAGTAGAACCCGGGCCCCAGCGTCGAAGTGAGCCGGGTCTCCATCCCGACGTCGATCTGCTGGAGGAAGAAGGGGACGCTCAGCGCGGTCGTCTGCACCTGATCGCGTGTGGCTAGGAAGGCGAGGAAGACGGCGACGACGAAGACGTCAGCCATCGACCACTTCCCGATCACGTCGACGACCCTAGTCAGCCTGTTCCTGAGGTTCGGACGCGCCACGCGGAGCGAGACTAGGAGCGCGCATGCCTTCGCGACGGGAACGATGATGCTGAACAGGAGGATCAGGAAGGACACTAGGTGGTCGGACGAATTCCACAGCTCGCGAACCGTGCCGAGAATCGAGCGCGTCTGCTCGAAGACGGTCACCTCCACCGGACTTGCGAGGATCGCCGCTTCGACCCGGGTGGCGATCGAGACTCCGTAGATCGGAAGCGTCACGCCCGGGATGAGGAGGAGAAAATTGAGCAGAGTGAGTATGACGTGAAGATTGGTCATGTCTACCTGTCGGAGCGCGTGAACCGGACTGTGCCGGAGAGCTTGTGGAGCACCGGAGCCAGCCGGGCACCAATCTGTGCTCCCAGCGCGGCGTGTGCGAGAAACATGCCGACCCCCGGGCGTCCGGAAAGCGATACTGTTTCGAGGATATCCGCCATGGGCGGGGAGAATTGAGCCGCCGATGCCGAGAACGGAGTTCATTGCCACGGGTCATCACGTCCCGGAGAGGGTCGTGGCGAATGAGGAGCTGGCCGAGTACTGGGACACGTCGGATGCGTGGATCCGGGCGCGGAGCGGCATCGAGACACGTCGCTGGGTGGAGCCGCGAGGAGAGACCGGATCCGACCTGGCCCTCGAAGCGACGAGAAAGGCGCTCGACAGCGCCGGCATGCCTGCGTCGGCGCTTGATTGCATCATCTACGCCACGCTGAGTCCCGAGCATTATTTTCCCGGCGGCGGCGTCTTCCTTCAGCGCAAGCTGGGTGTCCAGGGGATTCCTGCGCTGGACGTCAGGAACCAGTGCTCGGGATTCCTCTACGGCCTCTCCATAGCGGACGGGTGGATCCGGACAGGCCAGTACCGGCGTGTCCTACTCGTGGGTGCTGAGGTACACTCGCTCGCGCTCGAGTACGACCGCCCGGAAGGGCGGAACGTCGGAGTTCTCTTCGGAGACGGGGCCGGAGCCGCAATTCTCGGACCCACCGAGGACGATTCTCGGGGCGTCTTGGGCGTGAATCTTTTCGCCGACGGGCGGTTCGCTGAGCTCCTCTGGGTGGAGGGCGTCGGGATGCGGGACTCTCCGTGGCTGACCCGGACACACCTTAACGAGGGGAAGCACTACCCGCGGATGGCCGGCCGGGAGGTATTCAGGCACGCCGTGAAGCTGATGCCGGAGGCGCTTCGCGCCCTTCTCGACACGGAGCGTCTCGGGCCGTCCGATATCGACCTGCTCGTGGCACACCAGGCGAATCTCCGGATCAACGAGGCAGTCGCGCGCCAGCTGGGGCTCGACGAGGGGCAGGTGTACAACAACGTGCAGCGCTACGGGAACACGACGGCCGCGACGATTCCGATTGCCCTGGACGAGTGCGTCCGGTCGGCGCGACTCCGCCGCGGCGACCTTCTCGCTCTGGTGGCCTTCGGAAGCGGGTTCACATGGGGGAGCGCACTGGTCCGGTGGTAGTCCGCGGTCCGGTCCCGAAGCCGCCGCCCGGACCGATCGACTCGCCGGGGCCGGGTAACCATCCGGCAACCGGATGACACGGCGACTTGTTCCGGGACGCCCGATGCCCCACTCTGGTACCATGGGTTCGGGATCGACGCGAAGAGGCTTTCTCGTCCGGGCGCTTGCCGGAGGCGCCGCGGCGGCGGTACACCGTCTCGCGGATCGCCTCCGGGGGCGGTCGGTTCCGCTTGAGGCCGCAGGCCAGCCGGTCGCGGATCACGCGTATCAGGCCCCGCTGACGCATGGCCCGTTCATCGGCCATGTGACCCCGTCGGCCGCGAGGATCTGGGCCCGGTTCAGCGAGCCGGGAGAGTACCGGCTGATCGCCCGCGGACCCGGAGGAGAGCAGTCAGCGGGAGCCTTGGCGGGTCCCGGCACCGACGGCGCCGTCGTGTGGGAGCTGGCCGGGCTCGAGCCGCAGGCGCGATACCGCTACGAGATCGTCCAGGGGCAACGCACGCTCTTCACGGCCGACGGTGCGTTCTTCTCGACGCCCGCTCCCCCCGACATGCCCGGCGCGGTCCGCATCGCGTTCGGATCGTGCGCACGCGAAGGCGAGGGTTCCGCGTCGGTATGGCGCCGGATCGCTTCGCTCGATCCCGACGCCCTGGTACTCCTCGGGGACACGCCCTACATCGACACCACGGACCTGGCGGTGCAGAGAACCCGCTACAGGGAATTCGCGGCGGTTCCCGACTTCGCGTCCCTCCTTCGCAACCGTCCCCTGTACGCGACCTGGGACGATCACGACTTCGGGGCCAACGACACCGACGGGCAGCTGGCCGGCAAGGAGAATTCCCGCCGGGCGTTCGTCGAGTTCCACGCGAATCCCTCCTACGGCGATGGCACGGAAGGCGTCTACACCCGCTTCCGCCTGGGAGGGGCGGAGGTGTTCCTGCTCGACACGCGCTACTTCGCGGGGTCCGGCCCTTCTCCGGTCGCGGCCGGACGCACAATCCTAGGCTCGGGGCAGTGGGAGTGGCTCCGCGACGGCCTGCGGTCGTCGACCGCGCCCTTCAAGTTCCTCGCTACGGGACTCATCTGGAACGGGGCTGTGCGGCCCGGCAAGCTGGATCACTGGGGCAGCTACCCGGAAGAGCGGGAAGCCCTCTTCCGGTTCATCGGCGATGAGGGGATCACGGGAGTCGTCCTGGTAGGCGGGGACGTGCACCGCACGCGGGTTCTTCGTCACCCGACGTCGGATCTGGCGGGCTATCCGCTCACGGAGCTGATCACGTCGCCGATCCACGCGAGCGTGATCGACGCGGCGAACGCCCCCCACCCGGCGCTCGTCCACGATTCGGGAGAGCCGCACGCGTTCCTTCTCCTGACCGTCGACACGAACGGGGCCGAGCCCGTGCTCGATGCCCGCTTCCAGAACGCCGGGGGACGCGAGCTGTACAGGGTGACGATCACAGCGTCCGAGCTGGCATAGGCCGGGCTCGTCGCGACACACGCCAGCTTGGGGAGGAGAGTCACATGAGCCGTCTTGCCGATCACGCCGTTGGCCGCCGCGAGTTTCTCGCCGCGTCAGCCGGCTCGCTGCTTGCCGCGGGGTCCGGATGCCTCGCTCCCCTCGCTGCCCTGCAACGACCCGAGCGATGGCCACAGGAGCGCAAGGTGCTCTTCGCCTGCCTCGACGGGTTCGGGCCGGACTACCTGGCGGCGAGCGACATGCCGAATCTCAAGGCGATGATCGGGTCGGGGGCGTATGTGGAGGAAGGTACCGGCATCCTGCCGTCGCTTACGAACGTGAACAACGCGTCGGTCCTGACGGGATCTTTCCCCGAAGAGCACGGCATCACGGGAAACTACTACTACGACCGCAGGACGGGGGAAGGGACGTTCATGGAGTCGGAGGAGTACCTGCTCCGGCCCACACTCTTCGAGCGGGCGCGGAGCCTGGGGGTCCGTACGGCATTCGTGACGTCCAAGGCCAAGCTCATGTTCCTTGCCCGTGGCGCGGACTTCGCGGTCGCGGCCGAGAGCCCGGATTCCGGGATGGCGGCCACGATCGGACCCGCCCAGGACGTCTACTCCCCCGACATCAACTACTGGTCCCTTCGGGCTGCGCGGCACTTTCTCGGGGAGGCTGACTGCCAGATCGTCTATCTCGCCACGACGGACTACATGATGCACACGTATCCGCCGTCGGACGAACGGTCCCAGCAACACCTCCGAACGCTGGACGAGCATTTGGGCCGCATGCTGAACGACCACCCCGGTCTCGAGGTGTACCTCACGGCGGATCACGGGATGTCGGCGAAGACACACGCGATCGACATCGGGAGGGTGATCGCCGAGCACGGGATCCCGGGCGAGGCCGTGCCCATCATCCGGGATCGCTACGTCGTCCACCACGGCAACCTGGGTGGCGCCTGCTACGTGTACCTGGCCGATGAGTCCGACGTGGAACGAGCCTTCGAGCTTCTGGGCGGCCTTCGCGGGGTGGAGGAGATCTACCGGAGGCAGGCCGCAGCGGAAACGTTCCGGCTGTACGAGAGCCGGATCGGCGACATCTTCCTGCTTGGCGAGAGGCACGTCGTCTTCGGGGATCTCGACCGGACCGAGGACGAGGTCGCGATCCGCTCGCACGGGTCACGGTACGAGACCACGGTTCCGATCCTCTGTTATGGCCGGAACGTGGACGTCGGAAGCTACCGCCTAAGTATCGATCTCACCCGGAACTTCACCTGGGAGGCGTGAGGCCGGCCTAGGCCCTAGGTCAAACCGCCGCGTCCCGCTGGCGCGCGGCGGCGCCAGCGGGACGCGGTCTTCTATGGGTTGACTGTGACCCTGAGGAACCCGTTGCTCCAGCAACACTGGGCCCCCCAGGGACGGGACCCCTCGTAGGTCTGGACCCGGAGGAGGTAGTCGCCGGCCTCCGTGAAGCGCGCTGTGGTTTCCGTCTCGACGCCCCCGGCGGTGGGCGTCTGCCGTCCGGGCCCAAATGTCACGTTGCCGGGCCCCTGATGTTTCGCCCAGAGCGCGAGCACGTTCTGGAAGCCCGAGTGCGGACTGTCGCCCCCGGGTTCGACGACGGCGATGCGGATCGGCAGCGCCTCCCCGATCCGCGCTCTCACCGGTCCGGCGACGAGGCCGGTCCCGCGGCCTCTGCCCTCCGGGCCCGCCGGTTCTAGGAACCGGATGAGAGGGGACACGCTGTTCCTTCCCGGCTGGTCAGGCTCCTCGATCCGGTAGTCGGGCGACTGCACGTGCCCTGGGACCGAGTAGCTCTCATCTCCGCGCCGGAGCGTCCAGACCACGCGGTCGCCCTCCGAGCCCGGTGGAAGGGTAACCGAGAAAACGCAGTAGCGTCGGCGGTCGTATCCCTCGTCGCGGCTCGGAACGGGCATGAATTGCGTCGGCTGCATCCCGTCGAACCGGGCGGGCTCGATCGCGTTGTCAGGACCGAGCGGAATCT
>JAAXGI010000022.1:17693-18018 GCA_012267505.1 Gemmatimonadota bacterium | reverse complement strand
GGCCTCGAGGGTGACGGAGGGGTTGCGTGCGGTGTCGATGCGCGCTCGCTCGGCCAGGTACGCCTCCCGGACCTCGGGCGCCATGGCGTCCAGCGATCGCGCGTCCCTCGTGGGCCGGCCGGGAACGAAGAGCTCGTAGACGGCGAGGGTGGAGGTCATGCTCACTCCCGCGTCGATCATCCTCCGGAAGGTGTATTCCACCTCCGGGCCCTGGACGTCCAGGGTCTCGATCCCCGCACGATTGCCCTCCGGGCAGTCGTCGGGCTGCTTCGCGGGGTGGTAGTCCGTGCTCGCGAGGAGTCCGTGCTCGATGTTGTCGATCCCG